>JAFDDR010000168.1 GCA_019310785.1 Deltaproteobacteria bacterium | reverse complement strand
CTGCCAGAGCCGAACAAAAGTAAATGCTGAATTTCCCTTCCAGGGCACTTTCAGGGCTTGGGTTATCGCCCAAAACCACACAGATGGGGGCCACCCTGAGAACGATTCTTTCAACGACTTCCGCATCCAGAGAATGTTCCCTAGCTATCGAAACAAGGCCCGTGATAGGGGGGTGAAGAGCGAGACAGGCTGCATAGGGTTTCAAGGAGACATCCTCCAAATTGAATCGCTCTCCAAGGTTCCGGGTAAGAAGATCAGGGTCGTATTTCGTTGAAAACAGGCTCCCGAATCCGGAACGACTGTCAAGGATATCCATGCAGGAAGTGAACCCTTGATCCGCCAACAGCACGGAAAGAATGCCGTCCATCGCCGCCTTTCCCGAATGAAACGGCTTGGACATGGTGCCGAAAGTCTCCCTTATTCCTCCTGCCTGTGTGGCTGCAAGTCCGAAAGCATGGTTCAATTTCGATTCGCTCAGCCCTAGAAGCTTCCCCACACCGGCTGCGGCCGCAAAGCGTCCTAGAATCGACGTACTGTGCCAGCCTTTATCATAATAGGAGTTCCCTAAAGCCAATCCAATACGGCTGCCGACTTCGAATCCGACGACGAATGCCGCAACCAACTCGCTTCCATGTATGTTTTTATATTGCGAGACCGGCATGAGGGCTGCTATCAGGGGGGCACTCAAATGGCTCCTCGTATACATGTGTGCATCATCATAATCCAGTGCATGGGCCATGGTCCCATTGACAAGAGCGCAGTTCAAAACACTTGTCCTGATACCATATCCAGGTATGGCCGCCTGTTCTCTCCCACCTGTACTTTTTACCAAATCCAATACAATCTTGACAGCGGACTCCTCCATCCCGCCAAGGGCCACCCCGAACCAATCCATGAAGCACCGTTTGGAAGCATCAATAATGCCTTCCGGCAATTTGCTGAAATCCGTATCGGTTACAAACCGGATTAAATGATCTGTTTTTTTGTTATGGCTCATCTTAAGCTAGCTGTTATTCATGGTATCAATATGTTTTTTGGCCAGAACATGTCTTTTTATTTTACCGGAAGCTGTTCTGGGCAATGTATCCACAAATTCAAAATGCTTGGGAATTTTGAATTTCCCTATTTTTCCATGGAGAAATTCAACAATCTCTTCCGGTGTCATGACCTGGTTTTCTTTTACGATGATCGATGCCTTTCCTGATTCGCCCCATTTCTCATCGGGAACCCCATAAACAGCCACATCAAATATCTTGGGATTTGTAAGAAGTACCTTTTCTATTTCAGCGGGATGTATGTTTTCTCCGCCGCTTATGTAGGTATCTTTAATGCGGTCAATGATATACAAAAATCCCTCATCATCCTTTGTCGCGAGATCTCCCGTATGAAACCATCCGTTCTCCATTACTTCGGCTGTCTTCTCCGGCCTGTTCCAATACCCCGACATAAGGATTGGCCCCTTCACCAGGATCTCACCGTTCTCTCCAGGCAGGACATCACGCCCCTCCTTGTTAACGACTCGCAGATCTCCGTGGAAAACGCTTTTGCCCACAGATCCTGCCTTTAAAAAGGCGTCTTCCGTGGGCAGCCAGGTGAGGGTGGATGTCTCCGTCATTCCAAACAACTGACTCAAGGGGATTTTTCTTTCGTGATATTCCCTCAATAAATTCAGACCGACCCGTTCCCCCCCTGTGAAAATACATTTTAAAGAACTCAGGTCGTGGTCTTCGATGCGCTGCTCCTGGAGAACAAAATTCAAGAACGTTGCGGCCGGCTCGGCAATAGTGACATGGTATTTTTCAATGGCCTCCAGATACTCCCGGGTGCTGAACCGCCTTTTGAGAATAACGGTCCCCCCTTTATAGAAAACCGGGCTTGAATTGACCAAAAGCCCTCCCGAATGAAACAGAGGTCGTGAAACCAGAAACACATCGTTGGGAGTCAATTTAAAAAAAATATTCGCATTCAGAACATTAAAAAAGGTCTTTCTATTGGAAAGAATAACTCCTTTTGGTGCACCTGTTGTCCCGGATGTATACATGATAATATGTGGATCTTCAGGATCCTTCTCAGAGACAAGAGGCTCTTCATCTGAAATTGCATGGATTTGACTATTGACTGCAGACCATTCGCTCCCTTCCGAACCGAGTGATATGAAAAAGTCAAGGCCCTCGATCCTATCCTTTAGGAGGGAAACGGTGTCCGCGAATTCCTCTGCGAAAAAAAGCACCCTGGGCTGACAATCGTCCAGGATGCCGGTGATCTCCTCTGCAGCCATCCTCCAGTTCAGGGGAACGAACAGGGCGCCTATTTTGTTCGCAGCAAAGTAAATTTCCAAAAATTTGTGGGTATTATACGATAATACAGCGACTCGATCCCCTTTTGATACGGATTTTGATAACAAATAGTTTGCTATTTTATTGCAATTTTTATTAATATCTACGTAGCTGAATCTTTTTTCCCCCTCGATCACAGCGGTTTTTCGTGGAAAAAGATCACTCCACTTTCTAATCCAATCCCCGATAAACATTTGTCTTTGTTCTCCTTTTGACTCGCGATACAATCGACCCCGGGTTGTTGCTTTATCAAAAAATCTTGGGTTCCACGTATTCCCCAAAAACGTCCCTGAAGACGTCGGCCATCTCCCCAACGGTGGCATAGCTTTTACAGCACTCGACCAGGTAAGGCATGACATTTTTTTGCTCCCGTGCCGCTTTTTCGAGGGCGCAGAGCGTTTCCTTCACACTGGCATTGTCTCTGGTTTTCCTGAGATCTTTCAGTTTTGAAATCTGCCGGTTGGCCCATTCGTCATCATATTGATGGAGCTCGACCTCCATGTCCACGCCCTCGGTGTACTTGTTGACCCCCACCTTGGTGATCTTCCCTTCCTGGAGATTCTTCTCAAACGCGTAGGCCTGGCTTGCCACTTCACTCTGCACATATCCGGAAGAGACCGCCTCCACCATGCCTCCGACCTTTTCGACCTTCTCCATTTCCTCAAGTATCTTCTCTTCCATCTCCTTGGTCAGGGTCTCCATGAAGTAGGACCCTGCCAGGGGATCCACCGTGTCCCGGAGCCCGATCTCCTCCATCAGGATTTGATAGGTCCTGAGGGACAGTATCGCGGCCCTCTCGGTTGGAATGGTGTATGCCTCGTCAAAGGAGCAGAGCCCAGAGGTCTGTGCCCCTGAAAGCGCCGCAGTCAGGGCATAGTAGGCACCGCGCATGATATTGTTTTCAGGCTGCTGCTTGGTCATGCCGGAGCCTCCGCCGCCAAACATGCCGCGAAGAAAAAGGGATTTCTTGTCTTCCACGCCGTATCTTTCCCGAAGCAGCCGCGCCCAGAGCTTTCTTGCGGCCCGGAACTTGGCCACGTTTTCCCATAGGTTTCCGTAGATATTCAGATTGAAGGAAAAGGTCTTGACGAACTCCTCCGGTCTGTAGCCCCGGGCCACGACATTGTCGATATAAGCGAAGGCGATCATGAAGGCGTAGGAGATCTCCTGGGCGGGCGTGCAACCCGACTCCCGGATGTGATACCCGCTGATGGAAACGGGATTGCATTTTGGCAGTTCCTTCATGGAGTACTCGATGGAATCCCCGATAAGCCGGACCGCGGGTTCCACCGGATAAATCCAGGCCCCCCGCCCTATCATTTCTTTGAGTATGTCGTTCTGGGGTGTCGCGGAGATGACCTCTTTTCGATACCCGAACTTCTCGGCCATGCACTGATACATGGCCAGCATCACCGTGGCGATGGCGTTGATGGTGAGGCTTGCGCCGATCCTGTCCAGTTTAATGTCCTTGAAGGCGATTTCAAAATCCCTCAGAGAATCCACGGCCATGCCCACGCGGCCGACTTCCCCTTCTGACATGGGATTGTCCGAGTCATACCCCATCTGAGTGGGCAGATCGAAGGCAACGTTCAAACCGGTCTGACCGCTCGAGATCAGCAGCTTGAACCGTTCATTGGTCTCCTCGGGTGTTCCGAATCCGCTGTACTGCCGAACGGTCCAGTTTCGGCTCCGGTATCCGAGGGGATGAAATCCCCTAGTATAAGGAAAGTCCCCCGGATTTCCCAGATCTTTTTGATAATCAAAACCCACGCGTTCCAGATCTTCCGGACCGTAGACCGGCTTTATTTTTATCCCGGATTGGAGGATGACTTCCTTGATTGCATCCTTTTCGTCCTTGATGTATGTCGCTACGCCCATATTTGATCATTCTCCTTATTGATGATGCACTGCCCGGAAAGGGACATGTATTTTCCGATCGCAGAGGCCGTCAGGATCCGGTGTGCTCTTCAATGAACCGGATTATCTCTTCAAACCGAGTACCTCCGGGAAAAATCCCTTGGATACCCATGCCCTCGAGGAGGGGTTTGTCTCTTGCCGGAATAACGCCCCCCACTACAACCAGCATGTCGTTGAGATCCCTCTCCTTCATCAGGCCCATGAGCTTTTGACAGATAGGAATGTGGGCGCCGGACATGATGGAAAGCCCGATGACATCCACACTCTCCTGCACCGCTTGATTGACTATGCCTTCCACGGTCTGGTGGAGGCCAGTATAGATCACTTCCATGCCGGACGCCTGCAGGGCCTTTGCCACAACCTTTGCCCCGCGGTCATGCCCGTCAAGCCCGGGCTTGGCCACCAATACCCTTATTTTCCTGTTCATGAATCTTTATACTCCCGTGATTACAAAAAATCCTGTTGTTGAATTGGGTCTGTTCGCTCTCCCGGAAAAGGTCTTGAGTCCCGGAATCATTTTTCACAGGGGGATATTTCCATGCTCCTTGGGAAATGCCTTTTTCCTTCTTTTACTGGAAAGAAGCCTGAGGCCCTGTATCAGGACCTTGCGTGTCTCCCTGGGTTCGATGATATCCTCTATTCCCCAATTGGCGGATATCTCCCGCATGGGATTGGCGTAGTCCTCGGTGAACTCCCTGAGCCGCTCTTTCCTGAGTTCTTCCGGGTTTTCGGAATTCCTTATTTCATTTCCAAAGTAGAGTTCCACGGATGCGTCTGCGCCCATGATGCCCACCTCCACAGTGGGCCAGTAGTAAACCAGATCCGTTCCAAGCCCCGGCATGACGCCCATCCCCAGGTTTCCCCCGCCGTAACATTTTCTCAGGACCACGACGATTCTTGGCACCGTGGCCTCGCAAAGCGCGTACAAGACCTTGGCGCCGTGCCTGATAATGCCCGCGTGTTCCTGGGCGCTACCCGGCATATAGGCCGGGGTATCCACGAGCAGGATAAGAGGGATATTGAAGCAGTCACAGAACCGCATGAACCGGCTCTGCTTGTCCGAGCTGTCCACCGTCAGACATCCAGCACGGACAATCGGCTGGTTGGCCACGATGCCCACCACCTGGTTGTTCATCCTCCCAAACCCGACAATGATTTCTCCGGCAAATTCGGGCTTGATCTCAAAAAACCGTCCCTGATCCACAATGGAATGGATCACACGATGCATGTCATAGGGCCTCTTGGGCGATTCGGGCACGATATCCTCGAGATCCTCATTGAGTCTGTCCGCGCTGTCTCCCATATTCACCACAGGAGGTTTTTCACCGGCATTGGCCGGCAAATAGCCGAGAAGCTCCTTTATGTTGTCCAGGCATTCCTGGTCGCTTGAAAAACGGCCGTCCGCCACACCGCTGAGACGACAGTGCACCTCAGCGCCTCCCAGATCCTCGAAGCTGATCTCCTCCCCCATGACTGTCTTGACCATGGAGGGACCGGTGATAAACATCTCGCTCTGCTTGTCCACCATGAAGATAAAATCCGTAAGAGCCGCCGAATAGACCGAGATCCCCGCGCACCTTCCCATGATACCCGAGATCTGCGGAACGAGACCCGAGGCCTGCGTGTTGGGATAAAAGACGGAGGTCCCGGCCTTTTCCATTACTTTGCCGTGCACGGTTTCTGACTCGTTGATCTTGGGCAGCCGACCGCCGGGGGAATCCAGCAGGCCGACAAGCGGAACGCCCATTTCAAGGGCCCGATCAATGGTCTTGTACATCTTGTAGCCATGAAGAGGACCGATGGACCCTCCCCGTACGGTGACATCCTGTGAATACACGCATACCACCCGCCCGGCCACTGTTCCGTACCCGCTTATGATGCCGTCCCCTGGCGCTGTCTCGCGGTGGTTCAAGAGCATGTTGAATTCCACAAAGCTTCCTGGATCCAGTAAATACTCGAGGCGCTCCCGCGCGGTAAGCTTTCCCTTTTCATGCTGGCGGGCAATCTTTGCCTCTCCACCGGCCATTAGGGCCTTTTCCTTGATTTTTTTCAGCTGATCAATTCTGTCTTTATGTGTCATATTTAATTTCTTTTTATGCCGTTTTTTAATTGATCCATAACCAATTCATCCCTTACCAAACTAAACATTATATATAATATACAATGTACAGTTTAAGTCCGTCAAGATTTTTTCCTCAAAAAAAGGCTCCTCATGAGGATCTGAGCTCAAAGAAGGGGGTTTAAAACTTGAAAGCATTAGCCAAATCCGTTGGTAACGTTCAAAAGTTGTGGCATGGTCGGCTATCAGCTTGAACGAAATGGATGCTGAAGTTTCCCTCGATGCCCAATTTCTGTTTCCAGAATTTCTCCCATTTTTGCTTG
>JAFDDR010000167.1 GCA_019310785.1 Deltaproteobacteria bacterium | reverse complement strand
GCTTGCGCAGGGTGATGTCGGTATACTGTTCAATACGGCCTCCCGCATAGATGCCTGATATGACAGGCTGGCTCCAGTGTTCAAGCCAGCGCTCTTCGCGCTCGCCTTCAGCAAGAACGTGACACTCGAAATTCTCGATATAGGTATTATTGTCATATGTAGCCAACACCTTCTCTGAAAAGCTCTCAGGATCCTCAAAGATATTCTTGATTCGCTTCTCAATTAGCCGGCGCTTATC
The DNA here is from genome assembly GCA_019310785.1 of Deltaproteobacteria bacterium. Classification (GTDB taxonomy): domain Bacteria; phylum Desulfobacterota; class DSM-4660; order Desulfatiglandales; family Desulfatiglandaceae; genus JAIOSR01. The sequence goes on along the minus strand of JAFDDR010000167.1, from coordinate 6,414 downwards.
TTTCCCCACAACATTCTCTCTCTGCAAACCAAAGTAGAGTTCTAATCCGTTATTTATCATTACGACCTTAAAGTCAGAATCAAGAACAAATATACCCACCCTTGAGCTATCGAGCACATCCCCGGTCAATGAACGATATCTCTTTACGCTTTTTTGCAGGGCCTGCACGCTTCTACTGTGCTCGGTTTCAGATTCTTCAAGCAGAGTAATTACCTGTCGCAATTCAGCCAGTTCATTTATGAGTTGCTCTTTTGTCTTATCCTGGTCTTTCATCTATGCTCCTTTTAGAGAAATGATCGCTTTCTACATCCTGTCTGCCCTTTGTCCTTACCTTTGCACAACCAGTAACCAGCAACGAGTAACCAGCAACCAATCCCCCAATCCCTAAATTCCCTAATTCCTCAATTCCTAAATCCCTATGAGTTCCCCAACCGCTTTTAAAAGCTCATCCCGTTCAAGAGGTTTTGCAAATGTGCGATTAGCGCCAAGCCTTCTGGCCATATACAGATATTCTTCTGGCCCGATACTCCCACCCCCTGACATGGCAATAATCTTCACTCCCGGAAACTCTCGCCTAAGATCCATGATGGTCTCTATTCCTTCTTTTTCCGGCATAATGATCTCTGTGATGACAAGGTCAGCAGGATTTTGGCGGTAAAGTCTTATACCCTCCTTGCCGTTGGGAGCGTCCGCTACCTCGTACCCGGCACGCCCTAACATTTCCCGGAGCATTCCACGGACTTGATCATCATCGTCTATAACAAGAATAAGGGGCATTTTTTGTTCCTCTGAAAGAAAATCCTTGACCTAAAATCTCCAAGCGACTAATTTAATTCGAGTAGTTTCCCTTTTTAACCCCCTCCCAAACTCTCCCCATTAAAGGGCTCCGGCTCGTGGAGCCTACGCCTCGGAGAGGGGGGGCAGAGCCTGCCCCGTACTTGATACGGGGGTGGGGAGGGCACCTTTGACAGAAAGGACCACGATATGGAGAAAAAAAACATCCTGTTAAAATCAAATGAATATGCCGGAAAGTACGTGGCATTGAAGTCATTTAAGGATAGGACCGTTGTGGCCCACGGTATAATTCCCAAACAGGTTATGAAAGAGTCCTCTTCAAAAGGGTATCCAGATGCGGTCATAGTTTTTGTCCCTGAAAATACAATTTCCCACGTGTATTGATGCCCATTCGCGACTTTCCATTTACACACATCCACTCGGACGATGTCCCTCGTCCATGGCTTCCCATTTGTATAGGCAATCCAGCTACCGGATTGAGCCAAAACGCATATGGACTAATCGACACCGGGGCTGACGAATGCGCCTTTCCAGCATCCTATGCTTCGCTTTTGGGCCATAACCTTCAGGCCGGGACTGAAAAAACCATTAAAACGGGAAATGGGATAACTACAGCCTATTCCCATACGTCCAGTATCACGATACTAAACCTTCATGGAGAACCTGCGATTACTATTGACGAAACACTAATTGACTTCATGCCCAATCTTTATGTTGTGTTATTGGGCGTTAAGAGCTTTTTGAATAGATTTATCTTGATCATTAATTACCCATCTCAGATATTCTCCATCCAATGGCCATGATTTGCCTCTAAATCTCCTGGTCCAGTACTTTCCTCACGGTATTAGCTAAATCAGCCATCACGAGAGGCTTCATGACGAATTTTTTGATCCCCATCCCTTTAGCCTTCTCTTCCGTAATACTTTCATTATCGATGAAGAGGATACGTTCATGGCCCGTGGGAATGGGTTCCACGGTCTCTTTTTCCGGCTCTGCCGCCTTCAACCATGATGGGGATCTTGTAGTCATGGAGGAGAAAAGGGCACAAGCCGAATGCACCATCAGCGTTTTTGATGGCCTGGTGGCCGAGCTTTTTTGCGAACTCCCTGCACGCCTTCTTTCCCTCTCGGGTGGCCTGGATGAAATCCCTGCAATGGCGCGTATACCGGCTGGGTTTGCTGATGTAGTTCCCCTCGAGATCCATGACGACACCGGCCACACCGGTCAAAGCGGTAAAAAAATCAAGCAGCTCATTGAGGGTCTCAACGGGGATCAACTCTTTTATGTTATCCTGGTCTCTCATTTTTGTGTATTTCCGAAGAATGAACTACCCCGCCGCAGAGCAGCGGGGTATCCCAAGAACATTGAACGCCCCAAGGGACGGGGAATTAAACCCTGAGAGATTAAAGATCGGATCGGTATTGTGAAGCTTCTCTTATATTACTTAAAATTTTTTATGATGACAATAATAAACAACTGATAGCATCTTGGTAGTCAAAAGCTACTGCTATTTATATGGAGAGAGACTGGAGGTGGGATCTGAGGTTTGTTTTCTTGTTTGCCAGGCCAAGTTTTTTCCTGATATTCTTCCTGTGAAACATAACCGCATTGGGCGATACACTTAACATGGAGGCGATCTCCTTGCTTGTCTGGCCTTGCTTGACAAGATCGGCAATCTGAATTTCCGTAGGGGTCAGATTCATCGCTTTTGAAGATAATCTGTTTGCAAAGGGAGAAACGAGATTCTCAAGGTTTGATTTAATGATACTCAGATACGTCCTGTTTTCAGCCCCTATCCTGTCCTTATCCATCTTTTCCATATAAGGCAGGACCAGTTTCCTCAGGTTCATCAGAATGCTCTCCTCTAATTTTTCCCTTTCTTCATTCCGATGTTGGATAAGGACTTTCAATGCAGTGTTTACCTCCTCGAGATGTCTGGCCTGCTGCCTTAATTCCCGATCTTTTTCCTTCAGGGCCTCCTCGGACCGCTTGCGTTCGGTGGTTTCCTGGACCATGGCGATAAAGTATTGAAACTCCCCGTCGGCATCCCTTACCGCTGAAATCGTCGTGTGAGCCCATATGAGCTTGCCGTCTTTTTGATAGTAGCGTTTTTCCATATCAAGGTAGTCGCTTTTTCCATCCAATAGCGAACGAACTAATTTCAGGCTATCCTCCACATCATCCGGATGGGTATACTCAGTAAAGGCCATGCTCCGCAGCTCATCCTCACTATACCCAAGCATCTCTTGAAGCGCGATATTCACATAGAGAGGCCTCCCCTCTTTGTCCACAATGTCAATTCCGATTGGGGAATTTTCAAAAATGGTTCGGAAACGTCCCTCGCTCTCCCGCAGCGCTTTCTCGGCTTGCTTTTGCTCGGTGATGTCCCTGGAAATTTCTATAACTGCTGTAGGGTTTCCCTCATCATTTTTCAATGAAATATTAGTAGTACAATGGAAGTATATTTCTTTTCCATCTTGACCTATCACTTGCGTATCATGCTCGTGAACCTTTCCATCCTCAAACGCCTGAAGCGTAAGGCAAGGATATGGCTCACAGGGTTCTTTTCTTCCATGATATACTTCGTAACATTTTTTCCCAATGATTTCGTTCCCGAAGATTTTCCTGGCGGTTTCATTGGCCCAGATAATATTCAGGTCTTTGTCCATCATGCTCATATGGTCACCAATAGACCCCAGCATGGCACCAAGTTGTTCCTCGCTCTCCAGCAGGGTTTCTACTGCGCGTTCGCGCGCAAGGGCTTCTTTTTCTAACTCCTTGACCCTTTGTTTCAATTCTTCATAGGTTGGTTTTTTAGGCATACCAAGTTTCCTTTGTGTTGAACCCGGGTGTCTTGATCATGATTTTTCATCTGCAATGTAATTTTGTACGGCCTGTTCCCTCGCCAAGCCGGAGGCCGAACAGGCCGGTTTAGCACGTTCGGGGAACGTGCCCTACGTTTTTACTTCTTTCCCCTCTTGCCCAATGGCCCGGGAGGAGCCACCCTCTCGACCACAGAAAAAAGCTCGTCCGCCTTGATCGGTTTGGGTACATAGTCGTCCATCCCGGCCGAAAGACATTTCTCTCGATCCCCTTTCATGGCATGTGCCGTCATGGCCACGATAGGGATATGTCCGCCCCTCTCTTTCTCCTTCTCCCTGATGGCCCGCGTAGCCTCAAGCCCATCCATCTCAGGCATCTGCACATCCATCAAGATCAGGTCAAACCACTCCCTCTCGTATGCCTCTAAGGCCTTGCGGCCATTTAAGCTGACAACAACCCGGTGACCCCGCTTCTCTAACATCTTTACGGCCAATTTCTGATTAACTATATTATCCTCTGCCAGGAGGATCTTGAGCCTCCGCCGGGCCTCCTCAATGCTGTGGCGGGTAATCACCGGGGCTTCTCCATCGTAGTAACGTCCCAAGGCCATCATGATGGCATCCAAAAGGTCCGACTTTTTCACCGGTTTAAGCAGATAGCCGGATATCCCCACCTCCTTGCAGCGGGCTGCATCCCCCTTGTATCCCGCGGAAGTGAGGAGGATTATCTCCACATCCACACCAAAAGGGCTTTCCTTCACCCTCCTTGCTACCTCAAATCCATTCATCCCCGGCATCTGGGAATCCAACAAAAGGAGACGGTAGGAGTTCCCGGAATCAAATGCCCTCTTAAGCTCGGCGAGACCCTGGTCCCCATTCTTCTCCTCAGCAGGAACAAGGCCCCACGAAGATACCATATCACGGAACACCAAGCGGTTGGTGGCATTGTCGTCCACAATGAGGGTACGTACCCCTGTAAGATCCAGATCCTGCAAATGCACTGCCGCTCCCGCCTCTGCCCGGCTTAGCCCAAAACGGGCCGTTAAGTGAAAGATGCTCCCTTTGCCCACCTCGCTCTCCACCCAGATCCGGCCGCCCATTATCTCCACAAGCTCCCTGGAAATGGTCAAACCCAATCCCGTGCCGCCGTATTTCCGGGTGGTTGAACCATCGGCCTGGCTGAAGCTCTCAAAGATCGTCTCCACCTTGTCAGGAGGAATCCCGATGCCTGTGTCCGAAACAGCGAAATGTAAAAGAAACGAGGTATCCTCCTCTTTCTCAGTCTCCACCCGTATGACCACCTCCCCTTCATCTGTAAACTTGATGGCGTTTCCCCCTAAATTGACGATGATCTGCCGCAACCGGACAGGGTCTCCAACAAGGGCCGTGGGCACATCCGGTTTGATGTGACAGACCAATTCCAGTCCTTTCTCGTGGGCCTTCACCGCTAACATGTCAGTCGCATTTTCCAAAGTGGTGCGCAGGTCAAAGTCTATGTCCTCCAGCTCCAGATGGTGGGTCTCGATCTTGGAAAGATCCAGGATGTCGTTCAAAAGGGCAAGGAGGGAATCAGCGGACATCTTCACCATATCCAAGTATTCCTTCTGTTCCTTAGTCAGATCCGTGGCCAAGGCCAGCTCGGTCATTCCGATGATACCGTTCATGGGGGTGCGAATCTCGTGACTCATGTTGGCCAAAAACTCGCTCTTGGAGCGCGTAGCCTCTAAGGCTTTATCGCGTGCCACAACAAGTTCTTCGTTGAGCCGGCGCAGGGTCATCTCGCTCCTTATCCGCTCGATTGCCAGGCCAATCTGCCCCCCGATCGATTCGAAGAGCGCAAGCCTTCGCTTGTCTTTATATACAAGAGCGGCATAAAGAAAGAGGACTCCGATGACCTGTCCACCAGATTTTAGAGGTACGATATAGTGACCATGTGCCGTCATATTCTTAAATGTATGTTCATGGTGGGGATCGGTAAAGCAGTCATCGCTAACCAGGACCTGGCCGGAGAGGGCTACTCGACCGCAGAGGCAGGCTCCCATGGGAATCCATGCTTCTTTCTCGAGAAATTCGCTGCCGAAATCTCCATGAACTTTGGCAAGATGAAGTCCCTTTCGCTCATCATCCACAAGAAACACGCCCACCTTATTCTGCACCTCTAATTCTTCCATCCTGACGATGATTTTCAATGTCTGTTCGAGCAATTCATCCAGATTACCGGCAGTGTGAAAGACGCGATCAATGCCGTGGAGCACTCTGAGTTCCTCAGCCCGCAGGCGCATTTCCCTTTCAGCATTCAGTTGGGCCGTCACATCCCTTTGAAGCCCCACATAACCCTGGATTTCGCCGTCATCGCCTAAAATCGGAGAGATGCTCAGGTCAGCGTGATAAAACGTTCCATCCTTTCGCTTGTTTTCCACATGGCCTCGCCAGTCCTTGCCGGCGCTAATGGTTTCCCACATGTCACGGTAGAATACCGCCGGGTGTTTTCCGCTCTTCAACAGACGGGGGGTCTGGCCAATGGCCTCTTCTTCGGTATAACCGGTAATAGCGGCAAAGGCGGGATTGATGCTCTGGATACGCCCATCAGGATCTGTCACCATTACAGCGTCAGCAGTTGCCTCAATGGCACGGTGGAAATGCCGAAGCCTCTGCTCTGCCTGCTTGCGATCGGTGATATCCATAAATTGCCCCAGGACTGCTTCTTTTCCCTGGTATTGGATGGAGGTAATAGTTCCCATTATCCACCTGGTATCACCGCTTTTTCTAATGACACGGAATTCATAGGGGGAGGAAA
>JAFDDR010000166.1 GCA_019310785.1 Deltaproteobacteria bacterium | reverse complement strand
TTTGGCGGGAATGACAGGTTAAGGGAGATCGAGCACTTTGAGATAAAGATCAATAAGGAGGTGGGCTCTATTGTCAATTCCTTTGATATTCATGCCAGAATCAGTGAGATCAAAAATGCAGTCGTTTCAAAATTGAGCAACATAAAACGATTAGTTGCCAAAAGAAAAAAAGATGAATTAAAAAGATCAAAACTGGCCAAGGGGAGCATAGATAAACTTAAAAATCAAATTGTGAATGCGGAAAAGGACGCCCATAAAATGTCCAAAAAAGCGGAACATTTTCGAAAAGCCGCCGAAAAGGACGGCCTCACCGGCCTGTACAACCGCAGTTCCTTTGATGAAAGACTAAAGGATACCTTGGAGCTGTTTAACAGTGGGGGAGAAACTTTTTTAATCGTCCTTTTCGACGTGGATAATTTTAAGTCTGTCAATGACACGTTTGGTCACGTGGCAGGAGATAAGGTTTTGAAGGTAGTTGCCCGGACACTAATAGAAAGTTTTCGAAAAAATGATTTCATAGCGCGTTATGGCGGAGATGAATTCGTTGTTATCATTGAAGGCTTGAGCGAAGAGATGGCCTATGAAAGAACCGAAACTTTCGCGAAAAACTTCAGTGGAAAACGCTTTACTTCGACCATGGCGGGTAAAGACATCAACATCGATATTAGCGCCGGAATCGCTGTGGCCAATGCAGGAGATGGCCCTGCTGATCTCATCCGCCGTGCGGACATAGCCATGTACGATTCAAAAAAGAAGAAACACCCTATTTGACCTACGACTTTCCGCGGCGGTTAGCGCCCCTATATTATTTCAAGATATCCACAATCGTTCCCTCTAACTCATTCTGCGCTTCGATGGATTTGATATTAGCTTCATAGGCTCTCTGGGCAAGTATCATGTTAACCGTTTCTTCTGCCAAATCCACGTTAGAGTTATCTTCCGTCCGGACATTAGCGCCCTCTTCATGAATTAATACCCCGACCCCACCATTTTGGCCTTCTTCCAAGATGGTCCTGCTCTTTTTATAGCCATCGGTATTCATATTGGCTACATTATTCGATACTACAGCCACCTTCTTAGAAAACGCATTCAGTGCTGACGAAGCAGCAAAAATTCCATCTATCATGGTTAAATCGCCTCCTTTCAGAAAAAAAGCCCGCTTTCGAAGGGAGAAAGCGGGCCTTTATTTTGTCCACCTGGCAACCCCGCTGACTTATCCCGTTAATCCGGGACTTAGACCGGAAGCTTTGCGCCCCTACCTTTCGGAAGGTTTGCCCTTCAGCAAATAAATTTTTTATTGGTCGGTTATGATAACCGAGTAAAAAGTCGCTCTGCGCCTTTTTACGAGTCCATCAAATATACTTATCGACATGTTAATTAAAAACTTTAGATTTTTTTGTCTTTCTACTAATTCAGATCTCGAAACAAAAAGAGCCCTTTCATAACGGCGGCAGCTCCAAGCAGATTATCCCGCCTATGTGTGTCATCAGGAGTTGTTCATTTGTCCCGTGATTTTTTCAACATATTCAACAACCTTTTCTTTGATGCTGTTATAGTCTCCTTCTTGAAGGTTCAGGTATTCCATGGTCTTGTCCTCAACCTGACATTGCATACTATCTATTCCTGTTCCCATGCCGCTCTGTATGGCCAGAAAGTCTGCCATATGCACTATATGGGCCAGATCATTATCTTGTGACCTGGACGGATAATGATGATATCTCACGGCAGCGGTCAGAATTTCAGGGATACCCCAGCTCTTGCATACTTCAGCACCTATTTCAGAATGATCAAATCCTAAAATCCGTTGTTCCACCTCAAAAAACGGTTGTTGACCATCTTTCATACACTCCTCAAATGATTTTCTCCTTTTGAGGACATGCTCATCAAGCATAATTTTACCCGAGTCATGGATAAGCCCGGCCACAAAGGCATCGTTTGCCAGCTCAGGTGCTTTTCTACTGGCAATAAGCCTTGAGCCAATGCCGACGGCTAACGAATGCCGCCACATATCTTCCGACTCCACCCGGTATCCCTTTAATGTTTTACTCAACATATTTGAAGTACCCGCCATCATGACTATTTCCCCCAATATTGTTATACCAAGCAGAACAGAGGCATGTCCTATTGAAGTCACCTTTCCTGCCAGACCGTAGTATGCTGAGTTGGCCAACTTTAGGATCCTGACGGATATGGCCTGGTCGGTTGCAATTACGCTTGCAAGCTCTTTAAAACTTGAATCCGGATCCGACATAACTTCCTGGGCCTTAAGAACAACCTGAGGCATGGAAGGCAAAACACCCATGAAGTCTTGTAAAACCGCGTTTTTTAAGGCCCGGCTTTTTGCCTTGCTTTCCGGCGTGGGCGTTGACCGCAAAGAACCTTCAGCCGGATTGTCTTTTGATGCTCGAAACGGCAGGGAAAGATCATCCGTGGCAGGCTTTGATCGCAGGTCGAGGTTAATAGGTTCCTTGCAGGCCTTGCAGGGAAAGGTGACCTTCCTGCCGACCGGGAGTTTTGTGCAGTCAATATTATACAAATGCCTGCAATTCGGACATACGACTCTCATCCTGTCTTTCTTTTTTTCATTATTGATATTTTTGATAACTGTCACGGATTACCGTTGTCGACCATTTTCTATTTCGACCCAAAGTACATCTCGTATTCTTGATCGTGTATCTTGCAGTAAGCCCTGCAGGACTCGGTCATGTCCTTTTACCTCTAAAAAACGGATCTTGGGCAAAAGGAAGTTTTTAGCAGAGATGATAAAAAAAATCTCTATATATAAGTTATCGCCAAATAAGTGAAATAACTTTAATCAAAAAAGCCTCCCCGGCTGTATTTATAGGATGCTTACTTTTTATGAAGGCATTAAGGCAGGTAATAGGGCTTGCGCAAAAGTAACTTAGCAGAATTGGCGCCCGGATTTGGGTCATATTTGGCTGCTCCGATTGAGCAAAACCAGAGGGATAGTACTACTATAGCGAGGATTTTGCGATTGAGGGGCGGCCAAAGATGGTCTGAAGATGGGATGCAAAAATGTAAAGTTATTTTTGCGTAAGCCCTAAGTTCTGGCTGGGGGACGAGGATTCGAACCTCGGTTAGCGGGGCCAGAACCCGCCGTATTACCCCTATACGATCCCCCAGCATCGGTGTAGTAATTAACACTTTCCGAAAAAAAGTCAAGGGAAAAACAGGCTTTCATCTTCCTACAACCTTCCAGCAGCGAACAATATGTTCTTCCTTGGCTGCATAAAAATCTATTTCCTCTTCTCTGCATCGCGCCTCAACCAGTGGACATCTGCCTTGGAATTTACACCCGGGAGGCGGATCCTGTGGGCTGGGGACCTCGCCGGCGAGGGACTTAATTTCCATTTTCCCTACAGGTTCCACTGCAGGAACCGCTGAAAGAAGGGCCAGGGTATACGGATGAAGGGGACTTTCGAAAAGGTCTCCGGCCGATGCAAATTCCATGATCTGTCCCAAATACATTACAGCAACTTTATCGCTCAAATAGCCCACCACATTGAGATCATGGGAAATAAAAAGATAGCTGAGTCCCAGCCGATCCTGCAGGCCTTTTAAAAGGTTGATTATCTGGGCCTGAATGGAGACATCCAGGGCCGAGACAGGCTCATCGCAAATAATCAGAGAAGGCTCCACGCTAAGGGCGCGGGCCACACCTATGCGCTGGCGCTGGCCACCACTGAATTCATGGGGATAGCGATCAGCATTGTTAGAGGACATCCCGACCATTTCCAGGAGTTCCTTAACCCGCCCCTTGCGGTCCCCCCTTGAAACATCCAGTGTCCTGAGACCTTCCTCAATTGATTGGCCAACGGTCATGCGCGGGTTGAGGGAGCCAAATGGGTCCTGGAACACAATCTGCATTTCTTTTCGCAAAGGTTTTACGTCCTTTTCGGACAAATTGCTTATATCCTGCCCTTGATAGATAATCTTTCCATAATCTGCCTCCAAGAGCTTCAAAATGAGGCGGGCTATGGTAGATTTCCCACACCCGCTCTCCCCCACAAGACCGAGGGTCTTTCCCTGTTCTATTTCGAAGTCCACTCCGTCAACGGCCTTGATCCACCCACCGATCCTCTGGAAGAAACCCCTGCGCACGGGAAAGTATTTTTTGAGGCCTTCCACTTTCAGGGTGATATTTTTCCCCTCATTGTCCATGTAAGCCACTTTAGATTCTCAACCCTTCTGTTTCCAATGTTTGAAAAGAACCGGACAACGGCTCAGATGTTCTTCACCATAATCACACATTTCCGGGAAACGGGTCCTGCAGGTATCAACGGCAAAATCACACCTGGGATTAAAGGGACACCCGTCAGGTTTATATGCCGGATCGGGAACAATACCGGGGATACTGTGAAGTATTTTGCCTCGCTTGGATCGGGACGGAAGCGAGGCCAATAACCCTTGAGTATAGGGATGCCTGGGGCTATTGAAGATCTGCGATGTATTCCCCTGTTCAGCGATAACACCGGCATACATAACATACACGCGATCAGCAATATTGGCCACAACCCCGAGATCGTGGGTGATGTATAGGACCGACATTGAGCCCGTTTTCTGGAGTGCTCTGAAAAGACTCAAAATCTGGGCCTGCACTGTCACGTCAAGTGCCGTAGTGGGTTCGTCAGCGATAATCAGATCGGGGCGGCAGGCCAGGGCCATGGCGATCATGACCCGCTGCCTCTGCCCACCGCTCAATTGGTGAGGATAGTCTTTGAGTCGATCTTCAGGTGAAGGTATGCCCACGTCTTTCAAGAGCTGAACACATCTCTCTCGCAACGCCGACGGCTCAACCTGTTCATGGACATTTATTGCCTCACCAATCTGGTCGCCAATGGTGAAAACAGGATTCAGGCAAGTCAATGGCTCCTGGAAGACCATGGCAATACGATTTCCACGGACCTTCTGCAAATCCTCTTCAGTAAAATTAAGGAGATTTTCCCCTTCGAACAGCACCTTGCCTGCTTCAATCTCCCCGGGAGGTGAAGGGATAAGTCCAAGTATGGTCAGGGCGGAAACGGTTTTTCCGCAACCGGATTCCCCCACAATGCATACCGTCTCGCCCCGCCGCACGTCAAAGCTCACTCCGTCCACGGCCCGTGAGACCTTTTCATTTCCACGAAAGTAAACCCTGAGGTCTTCAACGGATAGCAAGATGTTATTGTTTTTTTTCATATTATCAGGCGTGACTACAAAACAAAAATCACGAAAATACGAAGGTACGAAAGCACGAAAAACAAATAGAATTAATTTACGATTCTTTTTACTTCCAAAGTGGGCTTTGCAAAATTTATCAAAAGACCTACTTTTAGACCGGTGGCCTTCAAATAAGATCTAAGTTGAGCAAAATGGATATCTGCCAATTCCTTTACCGCCTTCAATTCGACGATAATTTCATTTTCAACAAGTAGGTCAAGCCGATGGATTCCCACTAAAGTGCCGAGATATTTTATTTTTATCTCTTTTTGATGTTCAAAATTAAGTCCGCCTTCAGTAAACACTAACTTCATTGCCTGTTCATAGATATTTTCCAAATATCCCGGACCCAATTCCTTATGTACCTTGATTGCCGCTCCTATTATTTTCTTGCTCAGGCCTTCAAACCGATGTTTTCCTTTAGACCCTGTCATTTTCGTGTTTTCGTCCTTTTTTTCGTGTTTTCGTCCTTTCGTGTTTTCGTGATTATTGTCTTTTATCTTTTTCGTGTTTTCGTCCTTTCGTGTTTTCGTGATTATTGTCTTTCCTTCAACTTCGGGTTCAGTGTATCCCTCAGCCCCTCACCGAATAGATTAAAGGAAAGGACCACGATCAAAATAGCAATGCCCGGTATAAAGGTAAGCCAGGGCGCGTCGAAGATGAAACCCTTACCTCCGGAAAGGATATTTCCCCAGGTAGCGTGCGGCGGCGGGACCCCGAATCCTAAAAAGCTCAAGCCCGCTTCCGTTAAGATGGCCGTGGCAATCCCAATGGTGGCCGAAACCAGGACCGGAGCAATTGCATTGGGCATCATGTGTCGAAAAATAATACGGAAGTTACCTACGCCAAGCGCCCTTGCGGCGCTCACGAAATCCTGTTCTCTTAACGAAAGAAATTCAGCACGTACAAATCGCGTGGTGCCCATCCAGCTCGTAAGCCCGATGACAATCATAATATTGTATATGCTTGCAGGGAGAAGCGCTACTACGGTGAGGATCAGGAAAAAACTCGGGAAGCAAAGCATTATATCCACAATCCGCATGATCAGGGTGTCAATGGTAATAACACCCCTGTTAAGCACGTTCAGCCATTTTGGTACGGCCTTTTTTCCCCATGCTTTTTTTGAAAACAGCAAAAGAAAAAGGCACGCATGGCCAATAATAAGGAATCCCGCCCCCGAATAGGCCGATCCCACCGCGAGCAGTACTCCCCCCGAACACATAATACAGGTAACAAGAATGTAGTCTACCCTGACATGGTTATGACCAAAGTAGCCTGCGATTCCTCCCATTAATATGCCGATTAGAACTGCTATCCCCACGGCCACAAAACCCACGGTGAGCGATACCCAGGCCCCCTGTAGCATCCTTGCAAAAACATCCCGTCCCAGATTATCAGTCCCTAAGAGATACAGACCCGTGCCCGGGATCTCATCAGGTTTTAGAGTATCCAGATGTGGTCTGGAAAGGGGTGGCAGAAGCTTTTCCTGGAGCCTTACTAAGGCAGGATCAAAAACAGGGTCCTGGCCTGAAGTAAGAAAGAGACCCATAAGGGCGGTGAAAAAGAAAAGAATGAAAATGATCAGGCCAATAATAGCCAGTCTGTTCTGTCTGAAGAGCTGCCAGGATTCCTGCAACCTGGTCCGTTTCGGGGCCAGGAGTTCATCTGCCCGGATATCCTGCGTAAGCGGCTCATTAACTTTAGGCACTTTAGTCATTTCAATCACTTTAGCTCACTTCTATAATCGTATCCTCGGATCTACTATCAGGTAAAGGAAATCGGAAATAAACGTTCCTGCCAAAACCAGCACTGCGGAAACAAAGTTTACCGTCAGGATTAAAGGATAATCTCTTGCAAGAATGGCCTCATAGGCCATCCTACCCATCCCCGGCCAGGAAAAAATGGATTCTATAATGACAGATCCCCCTATTAAGCCCGGCAGAATAAGACCGAACATAGTTACAAACGGCAACAGGGCATTCCTGAGGGCATGCTTATAATGGACCTGTTCCAAAGGTAAACCCTTTGCCCTTGCAGTGCGCACATAATCCTGTCCTTCCACCTCGAGCATCTGGCTGCGAACATACCTTGACAAAACCGCTATGCCGCCTGTGGCGCCCAGCACGGAAGGAAGCAGGAGATGCCAGATCCTGTCCATGACTACATGGGGCCAGGATGAAGCCCCAAGCCCAAAGGTCTCCATGCCGATAACGGGCACGTGGAAATTGGTAACCACAAAAATAATCAGGATGTAGGCAAAAAAGAAACCGGGAATGGATATCAAAAGATAAGAGAAAAATGTGGCGCTCCGATCATATACCCCTCCCCTGAAAATTGCCGATCTGATACCTATGGGAAAAGAAAGAGTCCAGGTAAGGATGGTGCCTACTATAAAGAGGGGAAGACTGTTGAGAAATCGCTCCCATATCTTCTTGAGTACGGATTGACTGTCTTTCCATGAAACGGTCTTTCCCGTGAAGAGATCCCTGTAAAAAAACAAGTATTGAGTATAGAGGGGCTTGTCTAAATGAAACTCCTTCTGAAACCGCTCCACCATCTCCGGCGTGAACTTGGGATTCATAGGATCCACCTGGCTGGGATTGCCGGGAGCAAGGTGGATGATTAAAAAAGATACCACCGACACAAAGAAAAGAGTGATGGTCTTTTGTATGACGCTTCGTCCGATAAATGATAACATGTGAAGTGCCTAAAGTTTGAAAAAAAACTTACACCTAAACTTCATTAGTCCATCTTCCGTATCCCGTCCCAGGAAAACGTCAAAGTCAAATCTAACTGATTCAGATAGAAGCAACTTATTTTCCCGGTGACGGCACTAAAATCCCAAATTCCAATACTCAAACTACAAATGGTTCGACACGCTCACCATCCTGAGCGAAGTCGAAGGACAATATCAAAATTACAAATTCCAATGACCAAAACATTTCAATCATTTATCAGATGTCTCTCCGTTACTCTATCTGTTTTGAATTTTGAATTTCGGTCATTGATATTTGTTTGATATTTGTATTTTGGTGCTCGAACATTTTCATGATTTTCATAAGCCAGTAATTTTATTTATTCCAAGCAATTACCTGTTTAAATGATGTGGCCCTGATCCCGTCTTTATCCGTCCAGTTCAAAACTGGGTGCCTCACGGAGTTTTATCCACTTGTTGAAATAAAAAGAATAGTTGCCTGTTTTCGTGGGCTTGATCTTTTTGTAATGTACGTTCCCGGCCTCATCAACTTTCTTGATCACTATCCGCTTGTCTAAAATCGCCGTCCATTTGCTCACATATAGAAACGTGTAAGGCTGGTCCCGGGCAATGATGTCATGAAGCCGATGAGAGTACCGGACCTGCGTATCATGGTCGTATTCCTGTCTGATTTTTATGATTAGATCATCTGCTTCCCCGTTCTTAAAACCCACAAAATTCAATTGATGGGGATGGGTCTGACTTGAATGCCATATCTGGTATAAATCAGGTTCAATGCCCATGCTCCAGCCTAAGATCAATGCATCAAAATCCGCCTTGTCCACACGCTCCTGTAGAAACACGGACCACTCTAAGAGATCCGTGCTTACATCGATACCTATCTGCTTCCAGGCATCCTGGGCAATGGCCAGGATTGCTTTACGAAGGTCATTACCGCTGTTGGTGATGAGGGTGAACTGGAGCCTTTTCCCCCCTTTTTCAAGCCAGCCTTCCTTATTACGCCTCCACCCCGCCTCATCTAACAACTTCAGGGCACCTTGGGGATCATAGGGAAGTGGCTGTATGTTTTGGCTATAGTAGTCTGTTTGTTTGACAAATGGACCGGTGATAGGCTCTCCCTGGCCATAGAGCACGTAATCAATGATCTTGTCCACATCTATGGCCATGCCCAACGCCCTTCGAACCTTGGGGTCATCAAAGGGCTTTCGCCGCATGTTGTATCCTATGTAAGTATAGCCGAATGAAGTGCCGGAAAAGCTCTGGAATCTGGGATCTGTTTTGAGGCGTTTCACTTGGTGGGGCTGAACCCCGTAGTTGTCGATGGTACCGGCGTAAAACTCCATTTCCTGGGTCAGCAAATCGGGAATAATACGAAACATATAGGAGTCATAGTTGGGTGGCCCCTCCCAGTAGTCGTCAAAACGTTCCAGGTTGATATACTGATCCGACTTCCACGCACAAAATACAAAGGGTCCGCATCCCACAGGACTGCGATTGAAACTGCTGTTCCTCATGGAAAATGAATTCGGATCTTTTCCGAGACGAATGGCCTCTTCTCTGAGGGCCTGATCGTTGAGCAGGTGCTCAGGGAGAATCCCCATGCCCCAGGTGCCGAGCGCGGGAGAATAAAGCCTTTTGTAAATAATACGGACGGTCAGGGGATCAATCACCTCTACCGCCTTGACAGGTTCATAGTCTGCGATGCGCGGGGAGAGGTTCTTTGGATTCATGATCGCTTCAAAGGTAAACCTGACATCATGGGCATCAAAGACATGGCCGTCATGAAACCTGACATTGGGCCTGAGGTGGAAAACCAGGATTGGATTGTGCTCCGTGGCCGGTACGAGCTCACGTGCAAATGAAGCCAATCTTTTTTTGTCCACCTGGGGTTCCGTGCTCAGGTATTTATCTCCCCTGAAAGCCGCAAAATAGTTATTGCCGAGGAGCTTAGCAAGATTACGGAAGAGGTCTTGATCCACCCTGGAAAGGGTGAGCTTGAGCCTCTGGGGTGCCTTAATGCGGATCTTTACTTCATCTTCTTTTTTTTCATTTTTCGGATCTCGTACATGCTCTGTTACTGCAAATTCTTTAGATGGGACAATAGATATCTCTTCAATAAGTTCCAGGGAGGCCTTAAGCCCGGGATCTGAAAGAGGTCCCTCCTGCTTCGCCTCTTTGATGAGATTCACGATCTCTTCAGCGCCCGCTTTTCCCAGTTCCGGAATGTTGGCTGATTCATTAACGTAAAAATACGCCTCTTCATTCACCTTCCAGGAGGTGGCAAGACGTCCCCTGAAACGGAGATCCTCATCGCGGTCAATAAGCCCTTCAAAGACCATGGACTCGATCTGGCTGCTGGCCGTATCTGCCGATAGGATGGGATTCAGAAGGCTGGCATCGCCTATGGAAGCGGCAATGTATCTGTGGAGCCGTTCGGGATTACCCCTTGTCTGTTGATCATAGGTGGGCACCCAGAAATAGGACTGGAGTAAAACGAGGATTATAATCGTAGGTGCAAATATCAGGACTCTTCGAGTGGTCATAGGGACAAGCCGCGCCGAGGTCAAATTTTGATTTTGCAATCTATTATAGCAATGTAACTTAATGTTTTTACAAGATAATCATTGTGTGCTTTAAAATAGGGCAATGGGGGTCCATAGTCAAGGAAAAAGCCAGTATTTCCGGGCACACCAATGCCTCAGGAGGTTGACATTACGGTAATATTGATATAGGTGGGTGCTGAATATAGGGTACTTGGAACTTCAACCGATCTGTTTTGGCGAAGCCTGATAATTCATTTAATTAAGGAGCGAGATATAGTATGACTGAATCAAAAAACACCCTTGCTGTTCGCGTTAATGTGGAAATGACCCCTGCCTCGTTACAGGCAATTGTCGAAAATGCCAAAAAGATCGCGGGCATAAGTGATAAAGGGTATTACACGGTTGATACTGCCGACAAGGTTAATGAAATGATTTCCCGGTTTCTCCTGGAAAAAGACTTTGAAAGCTATGTCATGAACATTGAAAACTACGAACAATGATCCGGTAAGTCAAAAATCTTCACATGTTGGACAAAACGAACGACCAAGGTCACAGGAGCCGTCAGCCTTCCAGTGCAGAGACATGCTTGGCATTTTCAGCCTGCCACTTCATGTGTAGTTTCCGGTGATTAACAGCACAATCGCGAAGATAAAGATTGATTAGGCTCTGGTAAGGAATACCGGTTTCCTCCGACATAGACTTGAAATATAAAACAGTGTCACGGTCCAGCCGCATAGTTACCGGTTGTTTTAGATATTTTATATAAGGGTTTTTACGGCCCTTCATTTTGGAAAAATCGTAATGGTTTCTCATCGTCTATTCCTCCAATACTCATTTTCTTCATCGCCATCCGATTTCCTGGCGGATATAATTCTAATAACTGTATCATTTTCCCGAAAACAGTGACAGACGACTACAACCCTAAGTTTAAAACTTATTCCAAGCAGGATGAAACGGTCTTCATCGTCTGAATGGTCAGGATCAAAAAATTGAATGGCATTTTCGTCATAGAATACCGTACGCGCTTCATCGAAAGAAATGTCATGCTTCTTGATATTAGCCTTTTCCTTCCGTTTGTCCCATTCAAATTGTAGTTCAATCATATGTACATTGTACTTATAATAATGCGTATGTCAAGATGCAAGTTTATGCCGAACGCCACGGTTACAGGCCGCGAGTTTCGAGCGGTCCTATGAACTGCGTGGTTAACTGCGATTATTACTCATATTCTTCATCATAATCATCATCATAGTCTGGATATTGTGGTGGAGATTCTCCAACTGACTTTATCAACATAATATGTTTCTTCTTTGATTTCGCTTCATTAATATTTCGAACCCGAATTCTGTGCCACCAATCATCCCCAAAATCAAACAGGTAGTGAAAGACATCATTTTTATTCAATCCGACATCACCAATTTGGGTCGTGACTGTAGATTTTTTCCTTTTCCCGAAACCCATTATATCCTCTACATTCTGGGGATGCGTAATTTCAGGGGCATCATATATGCTTCTCATATTCTTGGTATCTTTTCGGGTGATGAAAAAAGAATAAAGATGATAATCGTACCTGTCGAATGCTTGGAAAATCGCTTCATGAAAATCATCAAAAGTGCAATTTTCAGATGCCTCAATTATTCGATACAGCTTTGATATCCCTATTATGGAAACTCTGAACTGAAAAATCCTCATTCTATTATTCCTATGCAGTTAATGCGCTTCAGTCGCGTGGCCCTTTGGGTCGGCTTCTGTTTAAACGACATTTTACAAGATCATCACTATGACATAGCCTCAAATCAAAAGGCAAGGAGTTTGTAATCACAAAAAAGCCCCGTTTCTTTAAAAGGAACGGGGCTTTTCTG
>JAFDDR010000165.1 GCA_019310785.1 Deltaproteobacteria bacterium | reverse complement strand
TGTCGGCTTCATGGATCCAGAGGGAATTTTGAATGCCTGGACTACGAAAGTGCGTATGAAAAGCGCAAGTATCACTGCAATGACTGCCGCTTCGGCATACTCACGAAAGACGCTCTTCTTTTTCACCGGAATCCTCCCAAAGATGGCAGCCTCACAAAAACCCGCCCCGCACTTTTTTATCTGACGAGGGGGCTGCCCTTCCCCCGGGCCGGGCTTGGCCGCCCTCGGCCGGTTGATTGGTTTTTTACGAGGCCCTCAAAGATATTCTGCGGGAATTTAATCCCTCCCACGTGGATTTGTAAAGGAAATTTTTCGAGGGTTCACGCGTTAAGGGTTTAACGGTAGCCCTGATCCCTGCATCCAGCCGATATAATTGAGCATGCAATAGCAACAAAGAACGTGAGAGAGCAAGAAAGATATATACAAGATGTAGTGCCATGGTTGTTTTTTTCTACTATATATACTTAAATTATATAAAATTTAATTAATTTATAAAAAAGTGCTTGACAAATATTATCCGATGTGCTTTTATTGCGATAACTGATCATTTGTTCATAACCATTATCTTGATGCAAGGCAGGAGAATATGTTTTGGCTCAAAGCGCCGTAAGAAATATCAGGGAAGGACTCCTCATGAGCAAAGCGGAGCTTGCGAGGAAGGCGGGCGTTTCACCCTTGACCATTGACAGGGTTGAGAAGGGCAAAACCTGCCGGATGGAGACCAAGAGGAAGATTATATTGGCTCTTGGGTACAACCTTTCTGATAAGGACAAGATCTTCCCAGAGGATTGAAAGCGTCAAATATGGCCATTTCTAAAAAAAATCAATTAATTGGGCTGGATATCGGGTCCCATTCTATCAAGGTGGTGGAGATAGATGACGGCAAGAAAGGCAGGGTCCTGAAAAACTTCGGCATTATCGGGTTGCCCCCGGATGCGATTGTCGAAGGCTCCATCAAGGAAATGGACATCGTCTCTTCCGCACTAAAGACACTTTTGCATAACCTAAAGGTGAAAAACAAGCATGTGGCCACTTCTATTTCAGGGTTTTCCGTGATTGTAAAAAAGATCACGGTGAGCAGCAAGGAAGAATCCGAACTTGAATCCACAATCCAGGATGAGGCCGAACAATACATACCCTTTGATATAAATGAAGTAAACCTTGATTTTGATATTCTGTCCGGTGCCGAGGAAGCGGTCGAAGGGGAAGGGGAGGAAGGCGCGAAGGAAGGTGCAGATCAGATGGAAGTGATGCTGGTAGCCGCCAAAAAGGACATTATTGACGATTATGTCAGCCTGCTCCAAGTCGCAGGTCTCGCGCCCGTGGTCTTGGATGTGGATGCCTTTGCACTGCAGAATGCCTTTGAGATGAGTGCCGAGACAAAGGAAGGCTGTTATGCTCTTGTGAATGTGGGGGCCGAAGAATTAGGGATAAACGCGATCAAAAACGGCATATCGCTCTTTGCAAGAGATTCCTCCTTTGGCGGCTCTCAGATCACTGAGGCGATTATGTCCCAGTTTAAATTGAGCTTTGAAGATGCCGAGAAGATGAAATTGGGTGGCAGCAAAATCGGCAAGGAAAAGGTGGCCTTGGAGGAAATCTTTACCTCCGTAGTTTCAGAGTGGGTCCAGGAAATAAAGCGGGCCCTGGACTTTGTGGCCAGCACCTATGCCGACGAGTCCATAGAAAAGATCTTAGTCAGCGGGGGGGCATGCAGAATTCCCGGTTTCCAGAAGTATTTGAAATTGGAAACAGATATTCCAGTGGAAGAACTCAACCCTTTCGCGAACCTCACAGTAGACGAGAAACTCTTTGATCCCAAATACTTAAAGCATATGGCCCCCCAGGCTGGAGTTGCAGTGGGCCTGGCGTTGAGAAGCATTGGTGACAAATGATAAAAATCAATCTTCTGCCCTTTAGGGCTGCCAGAAGAAAAGAGAATATAAGGAGACAGATCACCATATACGTTCTGTCTGTGTCCCTGGTTTTGTTAGTGGCAGGGTACTTTTTTCTGAGTTTAACCAGCACGTTGTCTGACCTGGCGGATGAAAAGGCTGCTCAAAAGAAGGAATTGGCCAAATATGCCGATACCATCAAGAAGATAAAGGCAATTGAGAAGAAAGTTGGGGAAATCGAGGCAAAACTAAGTGTCATTAAGGAATTAGAAAAAAACAAGACAGGGCCGGTTCGCCTGTTAGACCAGATTGCCATGGCCATACCAAAGGACAGGTTATGGCTTAAATCCATAAAAGAGAGCAAGGGCACCCTGAGTCTTTCCGGCACGGCAATGGACAATGATACGGTCGCCATTTTTATGACAAACTTAGAGAAGTCACCGCAAATCACGTCAGTGGACCTTAAGAGCACAAAGCTGCAGCACCTGAAAGAATACAAACTAAGAGTCAGCAACTTTGTTTTAACATGCAAGCAATATTCTGAAGAGAAGAAGCCAAAATCTAAGAGAAAACGTCGCTAAGAGGGAAAGAAAAAATGGCAGAAGGGTCCTTTTTTGCAACAGTTGAAAAGATAAAGATGCCCATCAGGATTTTAATACTGGTGGGGACCCTTGGACTGTTAGGTGGCGCCTTCTTTTTTCTAATCTATCAGCCAAAGACAGATGAAATTAGAATGGTCAAAGACGAGATCTCAGGTCTTAAAGTGAAAGTCATGAAGGCCAGAAGGGACGCTAAACGGTTACCGGAGGTTGAGGCAAGGGAGATTGTGGTGGATGCTCAATTCAAGCAGGCCCTTAGGCTCTTGCCCAATGAGAAGGAGGTCCCGAGTCTCTTGAGGAACATCACAAAGCTGGGAGCTGCTTCCAATCTTGAGTTCCGCCTGTTCATCCCTAAAAAAGAGAGTCCCGAACATTTTTACTATCGACTTCCTGTCTCCATAGAAGTCAGCGGAAATTATCACGATGTTGCCACGTTTTTCGATAAAGTAGGCAAAATGGAAAGAATCGTGAATATCCTTAACGTCTCAATGAAGCCCCAAAAAACTCGTTCCACAATGTTAATTACTAAATGCGAAGCTGTCACATACCGGTTCAAAGGAACAACCGATGACAAGGCTAAGAAAAAGCGAAAAAAGAAAAAATAAAGGGACAGTCAAACTCGCAGGTGCTGTTATGCTTTTAGCGGTGATTTGTGTGTTCTTTTGCGTTAAAGGCGCTTTTGCATCATCGGAAGTGGTTTACAAGGGACCTAAGCCCAAGAAAGACCTGCCTTCCCAGCTCACCACCCTGGGTATAAAACCGGCAGGGACCTATACCTATGATCGCAGGGGGAAGACCGACCCTTTTAAATCTTTTATTGCAGAGCAGGAAGCTACCACAAAGAAGAAGCGGAAAACGCCAAGAACATATCTTGAAACGCTCGATCTTTCCCAGCTCGATCTGATTGCCATTATTGTGGGTCCTAAAGGGAACTTTGCCATGGTCCGCGATGCAAAGGGGCTCGGGTATGTAATCAAGAAGGGAACACCCATTGGGATACATGGTGGCGTGGTAAGTCAGGTAAAAGAGAAGGAAATTATCATTCGGGAAGGAAGCAAGGATATTCCCAAGAAATTGTATGCCTTACCGTAAACCAAGACCAGGTTTTCAGGGAGAAGACCAATGTTAATTAGAGGAAGCGTGTATAAAAGGGTTCCGTTGTTCGCGCAAATATGTCTAACAATTGCTGCCTTGTTATTTGCCGGCTGTGCCGCAGTCAAGACGACCCGGCCTGCGACCGAAGATACCGGGCCTGTCAGCATTGAGGCCATAAAGGTGACCTCCTTTGGGGGGGAGACGACCGTAGTGGAGGTTGTTAACAGCATGTCTGTCCCCTACACGACCTTTAGGTTGATTGATCCACTTAGGCTGATCCTCGACATTCGAGCTGTGCCCGGGAAGAATCTCCAACAGGCCACGGAAGTCAATGACGGGAATGTGACCGATATTCGCGTTGAGAAAGGCGAGACCCAGGCAGTGACCACCAGAATTGTAGTCGGCATGGCAAGGCCGGGTGATTATCAGGTTGCTGAAAAGGATAACGCTATTCTCCTGACTTTCGTGCCGAAAAAGGCGGCCTTAGAGAAAGACGGGGAACAGAAGGCCTTTGAGCCGCAGGAAACAATAGAGCCTAAAGAACCGAGGATCTTTTTCAAACCTGGTGCACTAAGTCTGAATCAGGTCCTGGGTGTTGATTTCACCATGCTCGACCATGGCAGGTCCAGGCTCAATGTGACAACGGACAAGAAGGTACAATACAACTTAGAGAGAAAAGGCCCAAAGACGCTGGTCTTAATCCTTGAAGAAACCGCTATTCCACCCCTTCTTTTAAGACGGCTTGACAGTTCCGAATTTGATGGGGCCGTGGAGCAGGTAAAACCCATTTTTTCTTCCGAGGACAAGAGGCTTTCTCTTGCCATCTCTTTGAGGGAAATGGTTCCATTGCATGTTGATCAAACGGACAGCGTTATCCACGTTGATTTCGGCCCGACATCCTTCAGACCCCCGGAAAAGAAGATCATTCCGGTCAAATTGGTACAGGCGGAAAAACCCGCGCCTACTGCCGGGGAAACCGCTGCCGGTGGCCCGGTACTGACTCAGACCGCCACTGCCGGGAACGTTCCGCTGATACTCGGGAAGCCCAAATACAGGGGCCCGAACATGACCATGGATTTCAGCAATGCTGAAGTGACCAATGTTTTGAGGCTTATTGGAGATGTCAGCAATCTGAACATAATATGGGGCCCGGATGTCAAGGGTAACGTGTCCATGCGATTGAAGAATGTCCCATGGGAGCAGGCCCTGGACCTGATCCTGATGAACAACAATTTAGGCAAGATAGAGGAAGGAAACATTGTCTGGGTCGCCCCGAAAACCAAGATAGATCAGATCAGGAGACAAGAACAGCAGAGGCGTGAAACAAAAATAGCTGAAAGAAGAAAATTAGAGGAGGAAAAAAAGGCGGCGGAGCAGGCGAAAAAAGAGGTACAGCCGCTTGTCACGGAATATCTGCGGGTTGATTTCGCAGATGCCAGCACGGACATCCTCCCTCATCTTGAAAAGATAAAGAGCGAAAGAGGCACCATCAGTGTGGATGCGCGCACAAATACGCTTATCATGACCGATATCGCCGAGAACATAGAAAAGGCCAGGAAAATCCGGTCGGAATTTGACACCCCGGTAAAACAGATCATGATAGAGGCCCGCATCGTCGAGGCTACCACCAACCTGGTGCGTGACCTGGGAATTGAATGGGGGATTGTGGGAGAACGGCGAAATAATGCGGGGGTCGCCTTTGACAATTTTGACTCTACGACTTACGGCGCAGGTGGTGACAGATTATGGGGCGCCTCCTTTGACACCAACTCGCCCGCCGGTTGGATATCCAATATAGGCCTTGCCTTTGGCAGGCTGACGTCGACGGGATTGGGGGCACTGATGCTGGATGCTCAATTGGCCTTAGCCGAAACCGAGGGCAAGACAAAGATCATCTCGGCCCCCAAGGTCATTGCAAGCAATGGCGAATCGGCAACCATCAGCAGGGGTTCCACCTTTTACCTGCCGGCAGCGGAAAATGTTGAGGCAAAAGAGGTAACCGCTGAGCTCTCTTTGGAAGTGACGCCTAATGTGAGTTTTAATGACTTTGTGAGCATGGAGATAACCGTCAAAGACGAGCAACAAACCGGGAGCAGTGGGAAAAGGGGCAAAGATCTCAGTACCAAATTGATGGTCAAGAGTGGAGAGACCATTGTAATCGGCGGCATATACTCGGAAAACGAGTCATTTGACAACACGGGGATTCCCTGGATGAAAGACATCCCTATCTTAGGCTGGCTATTCGGGGCAGAGCACAAGACCTTTGAAAAAGCCGAGCTGCTGATTTTCCTGACGCCAACGGTGCTTCCTCCCCCGAACACCAACTAAATACCTTATGCAAACGGTGTTGAGCATGTTCGTACGAGCATGTTCAGCATTTCTCGTGGTTTTTTCACCATTTCCTCCCTCCGCGGCAGAGACAAGGTCTTAATAAAAGGCTTACGCCTAAACTCCGAAAAAAGCGCTGACAATCTGGCCCGGGAGCAGGAAGAACAGAGGTAGCTACCTTGTTAATAAGGACAATTTACATTACCATTATTGCCCTGTTTTCCCTAACATGTGTAAGTTGTGCCGGAAACCAGGCGGCAACCAAGAAAAAGGCCACGGCCTTTGAGAATCTGGGCATGGCCCATGTTCGTGAGGGCAACTTGAGGGCCGGTCTCGCGAAGTTGTTGGAGGCCGTCAAACTGGACCCGGAAAACCCGGATCTTCAGCATGAAGTGGGTATAGTCTACAGAAACCTCGGAGAATACAAACTCGCCCTCCCTCATTTTAAGAAGGCATTGGCCCTGAGGCCGCGATTTCCCGAGGCCCAAAACAACTTAGGCACCTTGTACCTGCTTTTAAAGGATTGGGATCGTGCGGTCGAGTGTTTCCAAAAGGCCATGAATGATGTCCTGTATAAAACACCGCGCATTGCTTACAATAACCTCGGCCTGGCCTATTACAACAAGGGTGAATATCAAAAGGCGATTGACAGGTACAGGCATGCAATAAAACTGTTTCCCTCATACAGCCGTTGCTACAGGAATTTGGGTCTTGCGTATGAGGTTTTAGATAAATGGAATTTGGCAATCGATGCCTATGAAAAGGCTATCTTTTTTGCTCCCGAATATGCGGCAGCCCATTTAAGCCTGGGGACAATTTACCTGAAGCTTTATCAGAACAAAAAGGCTGCCGAGGCCCTGAGGCAGGCCATAAAGACGGACAGGAAGGCCGGACCATATGCGGAAGAGGCAAGAAGGCTGCTAAAAAAGATTGAACAGTAAAGCCCCCCTATATGGCTAAAGAGGGGGCATAGGCGACAGGCTAAGCAAAGTAACAACTGGAATACCATAACATTGGGATCTAAATCCCAAACCACAAGCATCAAATCACAAATAAATCCCAAAAAACAATCACCAAATTACAAATACCATTCCAAAGGCCCCGATAGCGGGATCTACGCTTCGCTTCGACAGGCAAGGACCTCAAACTACAATATCCAATGATCAAAACCGTTTGTTATTTCGAATT
>JAFDDR010000164.1 GCA_019310785.1 Deltaproteobacteria bacterium | reverse complement strand
CCAGGTTTTCAATGTAAGAATAATTTCTGATGGAGATAAATCTGGAATGAACCCGGCAGTCCTTACAGGTGAACATTTTATTACAGGGGACGTTGCCTGCGCAGAAGGCGCCTTAGCAGCGGGATGCCGCTTTTTCGGGGGATATCCCATTACCCCTGCAACCGAAGTTGCCGAGCAGATGTCCGAACGACTACCGGAGGTAGGAGGCATTTTTATCCAGATGGAGGATGAAATCGCGGCCATCGCCTCCGTGATCGGCGCCTCCTGTGCCGGTGTCAAGAGCATGACCGCCACATCAGGCCCGGGTTTCAGCCTGATGATGGAAAATATCGGCTTAGCCGCATGCACGGAAACCCCCTGCGTAATAGTAGATGTCCAGCGCGCCGGCCCATCCACGGGGCTCCCAACCCAAGGAGCACAAGGCGACATGATGCAGGCACGCTGGGGTTCGCACGGTGATTATGAAATCATTGCCCTGGCCCCCTCTTCTCCCCAGGATACCTTTTACCAGACCATTACAGCATTCAACCTGAGCGAAACTTACCGTTTACCCGTGCTCATCATGACCGACGAGGTAATAGGACATATTAGTGAAAGGGTGGTTATTCCAGAGGCAAAGACCATCAAGACCGTTTCAAGGCCCAAACCCAGAGGCAGGAAAGACCGTTTCAGGCCTTTCCTGCCTGGTCCCAACGGTGTGGCGCCTATGGCCATTGCCGGTGAGGGATACAACATCCATGTGACGGGATTGACCCATGATGAAAAGGGCTACCCGGTCATGACAGTGGAGGCCCAGGAGGAGATGATGACCCGGATAACGGGGAAAGTCCGCCAAAACCTCCATGACATAATCCGGACGGAAAGCTACCGTATGGATGACGCTGAAATTGCCGTTATCTCCTATGGCGTATCTACCCGAACCAGCTTAGCGGCAGTGGACGAGGCCCGTGAGATGGGTATCAAGGCCGGTCTCTTTAGATTGATCACGGTGTGGCCCTTTCCGGAAGATCAAATCCGTAAATTAGCGGAGAAGGTAAAGGGATTCGTGACAGTGGAAATCAATTTGGGTCAAATACACCTTGAGGTGGAGCGATGCGCGGCAGGCAAGGCCCCTGCCTTCTTAGTGGGGCACCCCGGAGGGACGATCATTCCGCCTGACCGTGTCATAGAGACGCTGAAAGAGGCATTTTAACAAGTATGAATCAGGTTAAGCAACAGACAACCCATCCCTTAGACGGTCTTCTTAGAATTGATCGCATTCCCCATATCTGGTGCCCGGGGTGCGGCATAGGCACCGCATTTTCTTCATGCCTGATCGCCATGAAGGAAAGCGGCATTGACCTCAGGAAAACGGTCATGGTCTCCGGAATCGGATGTTCGGGCCGGGGCGCCGGATACGTAAACCTTGATTCCTATCATACCACTCACGGAAGGGCGATCCCTTTTGCAACCGGCATGAAACTGGCCAATCCGGAGCTTAACGTGATTGTGTTCAGCGGGGACGGAGACCTCTTTGCCATTGGCGGCAACCACTTTATCCATGCGGCTCGGCGGAACGTGGATCTGACCATTATATGTGTCAACAATTTCAATTACGGCATGACGGGAGGTCAGGTTGCGGCAACAACGCCATATCTGTCTAAGACCACTACCACGCCCATGGGGAACCCGGATACACCTTTTAATCTCCCCCTTATGGCCTATGCATCGGGAGCCACTTATGTGGCGAGATGGACTATCCTTCATGCACGGGACCTTACCGAGTCTATTGAGGAGGCCATTTTAAAACGCGGTTTCTCCTTTATCGAGGTCCTTTCTCCATGTCCCATCAATTACGGGCGACGCAACAGGGAAAAGCCCTTAGATACGCTCAGGATATACCAGGAGAAGACAATTATAAAAAACGATGCCCATCCCACGGAGTTGGGCATAGATTTTGACAGGGGAATCATCTTAGGAAAATTTGTTGATACGGACCTGCCCACATGTTCGGACAGGTACGACAACACCTGCCGTCCAAAGGACCTGTTGGAGGAGGAGGGTGAAGGGTAGATACTGGTTGCTGGTTAATAGTTGCTCGTTGCTGGTTGCTCGTTGCGCGCAGGAAGCCGGAATCTGAAATTACAGTTTGTAAGAATATGGCCAAAGAAAAAGAAAAAACCGAAAAGGAAAAGCAGGAAATTACAATCACAGGATTCGGGGGTCAGGGCATTGTGTTGGCCGGTCGAATACTTGGCAAGGCCGCGGTCATAGGCGACCACAAAGAGAGTACGTTTATCCAGTCTTATGGCCCCGAAGCCCGTGGGGGAGCTTGCAGCGCGCAGGTTATCATTTCCGACGGGTCTATCTATTACCCTTATGTCAGGCATCCCGACATCCTGGCATGCATGTCCCAGGCCGGTTTTGACAAATTCATCGGCCGGCTCAAGGATGATGGGACACTGCTCATTGATCAGGACCTTGTAAAACCCTCTGGAATTGACAAGGATTTCTTTTCCATTCCTTCCACCAAGATGGCTGAAGAGTTGGGAAGGACCATGATGGCCAACATTATTATGATAGGTTTTCTCACTGCAATTACGAAAGTTGTTTCCGTGGATGCCGCGCGAAATGCCGTAGTCGAGTCGGTACCAAAGGGCACTGAGGAGATGAACACGACCGCCTTTAACAAGGGCGCCGACTATGGCCTCGCCGTGCTCAAGGGACGGGAGAAGAAGGCCGCCGGGAAAAAAGGTGCCTGATTATGAAACGTCATAAAGATCGGTTACATAGGGTAATTGTCATCGGGGCAACGCCGGCAGGTATTGCGGCGACCAATAAATTAGGTGAACTGGGCATTCCCGTGACTCTTGTAGATCCTGACCCGGACCTGGATCAGAAACTCTCCCGTGAAGAATGGCGCTTAGCTTCAGGCCTTTCCCTCAATTATGCCCATCGCTCAGGGTTGATAAGAATCATGAGAAACCCTCGCATTCGTTGTGTCCTGCCTGCCCGGATCACCTCACTCAAACATACGCCACAGGGTTTCCGTGCCGGAATAAAGACCTTGCAGACATTTGTCGACCCGGACCTGTGCACCCTGTGCGGCCGCTGTGTCGAGATTTGCCCCGTGATTACCTTGAGCGGAGAGAAACCCATACAACTTCATGGCCGGAGGAGCCTGCCCGGCAGGCCTGTTATTGATAAAAGACGGCAACCACTGTGCCAGGACGCC
Source organism: Deltaproteobacteria bacterium (assembly GCA_019310785.1). Taxonomy (GTDB): domain Bacteria; phylum Desulfobacterota; class DSM-4660; order Desulfatiglandales; family Desulfatiglandaceae; genus JAIOSR01. The sequence goes on along the minus strand of JAFDDR010000164.1, from coordinate 9,825 downwards.
TGCCCTTTAGGCGTTAATGCCCAAGCCTACATCGCCCTGGCAAAGGTCGGCAGATTCAAGGAGGCATTGGAAGTAGTCCGCCGGGACAATATCCTGCCGGGCATATGCGGACGGATATGCACGCATCAATGCGAAGAGGCATGCCGAAGAGGTGAATTGGACGAACCCATTGCCATCAGGGATATAAAACGATTTTTGGCCGACTATGAGGTCTCTCACAACCATGACTTTAAGGTCCCTAATGTTCCGGCAAGAAAACAAAAAATTGCAATTATCGGTTCGGGTCCGTCCGGCCTCGCCGCGGCCGCGGACCTGGCCCGTCTTGGCTATGAGGTAACAGTCTTTGAGAAAGAGGCCATGGCCGGCGGCCTGCTTCGGTACGGCATAGGGCCCCACCGCCTGCCAAGGGATATCCTCGACTATGAAATAACTTATATCCAACAACTCGGAGTTCAATTCATTACCTCTCATCCGGTTGACCTGTCTGGCGGCCTGAACAAGCTCAAGGAAGACTATGACGCCGTCATCCTGACAATCGGCACCTGGTCCGATCGCATGCTGGGTGCGAAGGGAGAAGATTTAAACGGGGTGGAAGGTTGTCTGTCATTTCTGAACCGTCTTTACAGGGGTGAGATCACAAAACTGACGGGAAAGGTCTCTGTTATCGGGGACGGAAACGCCGCATTTGATCTGGCCCGCGCTCTCAAACGTTTGGGCTCTGATGTTACCCTCCTTTCCTGGTTCCCGGACGATCTCATTCCCGCGGATAAGGAAGAAATCAGGGGAGCGCGGGAAGAAGGTATTCTACTAAAGGATAGAACACAGGTAATCGCCTTTAGAGGTCAAGGCGGAAAGCTTGACCGGCTGATATGCAAACCCACAGAACCGGGCGAACCCGATGCCCAGGGGATACCCTGGCCGGTCATCGTGCCGGGGAGTAAAGCCTTTGAACTCGAGTTTGACCGGGCCATCGTGGCCATCGGCCAGATGGGTTCCTTTAAATCCGCTACTCCCGGTCTCAGCCTGACCGCAAACGGCTTTGTTCATATTGACGAATCATTGTGTACGAGCATACCCGGGGTTTATGCGGCAGGTGATGCAGTCACCGGTCCATCCTCCGTTGTAAACACTATGGCCGCGGGCAGGGCCGCAGCCCGGTCGGTTCACTCCGCCTTGAGCGGCGAACCGTTAATAACTCCTGACACATCAAGGCCGGAGGACAAAGACTACCCGGAAATCCCGGAGGACATCCCTTCCCTCGCACGGCCCACCATGCCCGAAAGGCAGCCCGCTGTCAGGAGTGTCAATTTTTCCGAAGTGGCCTTAGGCTTGAGTGAAGTGCAGGTCATTTCCGAGGCCGAACGCTGTCTTCAATGCGGGGTCTGCTCCGAATGTCTCCTGTGTGCGGATGCATGCAGTGCAATAGGCGCGATCCGTCATGATGAGCAATCAGATGAAACCATAGAGCACGCAGGCGTGGTCGTTATTGCGGATCCTGAAGCAGGGCTCGGCATCAAGGGAGATGATGTAATCAGGGCCTACGGTCCAAAGGCCGCTAAAACGGATATTAATGCCATGATCGGCCGCGGGTTTGCTGCGGCTGCTAAGGCCATGATCCTGTTGGGCGAGACATCCCAGCGCCCAAAGGGCCATGGAGTTTCTTTCGTGCCGCCTGACCCGGAACTGTCTCCTGACATCCGTGTCGGCGTCTTTGTGTGCCGGTGCAATGATTCATTGGGCTGGCTTGATCGAATGGACCGTTACGTTGAAAGCCTGACCGATCGAGAGGACATTGTTCATGCCGAAGTGATGCCCTCTGCCTGCATCCCTGAAGGCTCTGCAAATATACTGAGGGCCATTCGAGATAAAGGCATTACCAGGGTGGTCCTTGCCTCCTGTGTGTGCTGTCCCCTTGACTTTGTATGCAGCGCATGCACGGACCAGCGCAGCCGCCTGAAAGACGCCCTGTTCAGGGGAACCGGGGTCAGCCGTTCCATGGTGGAAACCTGCAACCTGAGGGGCGAGGTCCTCAGGTTTCTGAGACATGATGAATCCACGGCCATGAGCCGTTTCACCGGATTGGTAGAACGTTCCATATTCAGGGCCAAAAAATTAAGGCCCCTTCCCTCGCCGGTAAGGACCTATAATTTTACCACAGCGGTCATCGGGGAATCCGAGGCCTCCGTAAACAGCGCCCTGACCCTTGCCGAGGCCGGGCTTGAGGTCTTTATGTTCGGGACGTCCGGTAAACCGCTGCCGGAAAAGCTCACCCACCCCAATATCCATTGCTTTGAGGACTCCTTCGTGAAAGGCATAAGCGGCACATTGGGCGATTTTCAGATCTATACCGAATCAAACGGGTTTTCGCAGGCCCTCCAGGTCGGGTCGGTTATCATCGGAGAAAAACGCAGGCGACTGATCCCGTATATTCATCAGGAGGGCCTTCCCGGCAGGACGGTGGCCTCGTCCATGCAGAAACGCGGCATCCCGGGCATACCCTTTCTTTATCCCGGAGCCACCTCCATTGCCGGGCTATTTTTGGCCAATCCGCCGGGAATCCACATCTCCGACCGAAAAAAGGGTTCTGCGGCCGCTGTGCTTGCGGCGGCCATCATGCCGAGGGGTCCCAGGCAGAGCAGGGGATTCACCGTGGTAGTGGATGAAGAAATGTGCCGCGGCTGCGGCCGTTGCATGCAGGTCTGCCCTTACCAGGCTATTACGTTCCACAAAAACGCCGTGGGCGGATGGTGTGCCGTGGTGGACGAGGCACTGTGCAAGGGTTGTGGTAATTGTATTTCCGTGTGCCCGTCAAATGCTGCGGACAGCCCCTATCGAGATCAAATATACCTTGAGCAAATGCTCGAGGAGGTGCTGGTGAAATGACAGATTTTAAAATCATACTCTTCCTCTGCAGTTGGGGACCGCATGCGGCCTACCAGACTCTGCAGGACGACGCGGCCCAAATACCCGCAGAAGTCACAATGGTGCGCATTCCCTGCTCGGGAAGAATCAGCAAGGCCCTTCTCTTTAAACCATTTGAAATCGGAGCGGATGGCGTGGCCCTTCTCGGATGTGAATCAGGGGCATGCCGTTACGGCACGGGGACTGAAAACGCACAGAAAAATGTTGGGGATATGCGAGATATCCTTGAGCGGTTAGGTCTTGGAGAAGAACGCCTGCGCTTAGCCAACTTCATGCCTGAAGAGTCAAAGGACCTGTTCCGTTTTCTCACGGACTTTGTTAGTGAAATAAAGGTCATAGGCAAAAGTCCCATCACTCCCGAGCCAAAGGAAAAATCCCTTGTAAAACGACAGGAACTCATTAACCAGATCGTGACTGACCACGATGTCTATGCGTGCCAGGATTGCGGTAAATGCTCATCTGCCTGTCCCCTGACCTTCTCTCCAAGGGCCATGGCCAATGCCATTATAGCCGGTGATATCGACTCACCTTCCGTACAAAAAGATGTCTGGGCCTGTCTTACCTGCGGGCTGTGTTATGACCGGTGTCCCTCGGCAGTCAAATTCCATGAATTTATCAGGGATATTCGTCATCTTTTAAAGATATCCGGTTTGAACGGTCATGACTCGCACGGCGGCTTTTTTCAGTCCCTTATGAGGACCATGACATCAAAGGACCTCAAGGTCAAACATTGGGAATGGCTTCCAAAAGACATTAAATTAGACCCCGATAACAAGACCCTGTTTTTTGCCGGTTGTGCCCCATATTATGATCTCTTTTTCAAGAACCATTTGGGCGTTCAAACCAGCAATATTATCGTTGACAGCCTCAGGCTCCTCAACTTCTTTGATATCTATCCTTCCGTATTAAAAGATGAACGGTTTTTTAAGGCTGGGAAGGTTGAACGTGGATGCCATTCATGATCTGGGGATCGAGGAAGTCATCATAGCCTGCCCCGAAGGATACAGGACCTTTGTCCATGACTATCCCGAACAGGGGATTGAAACCAATTTCAAGGTCACTCATATCTATGACCTTCTGGAAAGAGAGATTGACAAGCGGTAGGCTTCAAGAAGCTGAATCATAAATTGACTTTTCAGGACCCTTGCCGCTTGAGCCGTCTCGAAAATCGTCCGGATCTCCCGAGAAAATTGATCAACCGCTTAAGGCCACTCGAGTTTACGGAAATGCAGGATCGGGAAACCGGCGCCATCTGCTGCGGCAATTGCGCATGGACCGGTTGTGATTCATACAGCAAGGCCCTTCAGGTAAAACGCCTTGGGCAGGCCCATGATACGGGGAGCGACGTGCTGGTCACGGCCTGTCCCAAATGCCAGATTCATCTGCGCTGCGCCATGGAAGATCCCTTCCAGGGAGAAGAACTGAAGATGGAGATGATGGATCTTACCGCCCTTCTGGCCAAGACTATTCAGTGGGAGTAGTGGAAAAAATGGAAGCACATGTGCTCAAAGAAAATGTCGAAAACATGGAAGGACACCGTCGCATCGGCGTGTACGTCTGCCATTGCGGCCTGGTAGACTGCCCGAAGGTGGCTGAAACCGCTGCCGGGCTGGATGATGTGGTGGTGTCCAAGGATATCGGTTATGCCTGTTCCGAACCGGGCCAGCAGCAGATCAAAGACGATATAATCGAACATGGTCTTGATCGCGTTGTGGTGGCCTCCTGCTCGCCAAGGCTCCACGAGCCCACATTCAGACAGATGCTCCAGACCGCCGGGCTCAACCCTTATCTCATGGAAATGGCCAACCTTCGTGAACAATGCAGTTGGGTCCACATGGATGAACCGGACGCCGCCACCGTAAAGGCAATAGACCTGGTCAAGATGGCCGTATCCCGCGTACGGCTCCTCCAACCCCTTAAAGAAGAGATTCTTCCCCCTTCCCCTCACTAAGCGGACCCTTGTGATAGGCGGCGGTATAGCCGGAATACAGGCGGCCCTGGACCTTGCGGACAACGACTTTGACGTTGTCTTAGTGGAAAAAAGACCATCTGTGGGCGGCATCATGGCCCAATTGGACAAGACCTTTCCCACCATGGACTGTTCCATCTGAATACTCGGTCCGAAAATGACGGATGTCGGTCGACATCCCCGAATCAAACTCCACACCTTGAGCGAGGTTGTCGGCGTCAAAGGATACGTTGGCAGCTTTGATGTAAGGATTTTGAAAAAAGCCCGATATGTGGATGAAAAGGAATGCACCGCATGCGGCGACTGCGCCGATGTATGCCCCGTGGTCAGGCCGGATGAATTCAATCTGGGCCTGTCATCACGAAAGGCCATCTTTTCGCCCTTTCCCCAGGCCGTCCCTTCTGCCTATGTCCTCAATATGAATGAATGCCTGGGCCACAATCCCTCTGTGTGCGCCAAGTGTATTGAGGCCTGCGACAAGGGCTGCATCAACTTTCATATGTCTGACCAGGAGATCGTGGAGGATGTAGGTTCCATTGTGGTTGCCACGGGCTTAGAGCCGTATGACCCCACGGAACTCGACGAGTATGGATATACACGTTTTGAAAATGTACTTACCAGCCTTGAATTCGAGCGCCTGATTAACGCAGGTGGACCCACCGAAGGAGAAGTGCTCCGCCCCACGGACCGAAAACATCCCCGCTCCATCGGCTTTATACAGTGCGTGGGCTCCCGTTCCGCTAAGAAAGGGGGCAACTACTGCTCCAATGTCTGTTGCATGAACACGATAAAAGGCACACTCATGCTCAAGGAGCACTACCATGACATAGACATCAAGGTCTTTTACATTGATATTCGAGCCTTTGGAAAAGGATTTGAAGAACTCTACACGCGAAGCCGGAGATTGGGCGTCCACTACATCAGGGGATTACCCGGCACGGTCGAGGAAGATACGGCGGGAAGCCTCAGGGTGGCGGTTGAGAACACGGCAACGGGAAAGCTTGAGATCCATCACTTGGACATGCTTGTCCTGGCATTAGGTATAAAACCGGCGTCCGGCACTCAAAAACTCCAGGAGATGCTGGGTCTTCAACTGACTGCGGACGGTTTTTTCTTAGAAGCCCATCCCAAACTGCAGCCCGTGGACGCGGCTACCCGTGGCGTTTTTTACGCAGGGTGCGCGGAAGGGCCCAAGGATATCAAGGAGAGCGTTACCCAGGCCTCTGCAGCGGCGGCACGCGCCATACGCCTGATGCACAAAGGGGAAATCACCTCGGAGCCCATCACCTCTCACGTTATCACCGAGAACTGTAAATGCTGCGGAAAATGTGCGGAGGTCTGCCCCTACAATGCGATTACCGTGGATGTTAAAAAGAAAATCCCTGCCGAGGTGAATGCAGCGGCCTGTGCGGGATGCGGGACCTGCGCAGCCGAGTGCCCTTTTGGCGCAATCACAATGAACCATTTCACCGATTCCCAGATTCTGAATCAGGTGGAGGCCCTGCTTGAAGAAGAACCCAAGGAAAAAATCTTGGCCTTTGCATGTAACTGGTGCTCCTATGCGGGCGCCGACTATGCGGGCGTATCCAGGCTCCAGTATCCCCCCAATGTGCGCCTCATTCGGACCATGTGTTCGGGACGGGTGGACGAAAAATTTATATGGGAGGGATTTGAAAAGGGGGCGCCCGTGATCCTTGTGAGCGGGTGTCACATCGGCGACTGCCACTACATCGATGCAAACCACTGGACAGAGAAACGCATCAAAAAAGTTCACAAGAAAATGGAAAAATCAGGGATTCGTCGTGAAAGGCTTCAATTGGAATGGATCAGCGCTGCAGAGGGCATTCGCTTTGCCCAGGTCATGGAGCGCATGGAGGCCCTCCGTCAATCCGTAACAAAAGAAGAGATCGCCGAAACCATCGAGATCCTTAAAAACCGGAAGAAATAATAAAAACAATTCTGGAACGAAGGACCGGTCTTTGGTTATTCTCCGAAGGGGATTTGCTCTGTTGCAATTTCATTGAGTTATTGAAATTCCAAATCCCAATGACCAAATACCAAACAAATCCCAATGACCAAAATTCTAAAATCAAAACAATGTGTTGTCCTGGAAGGTTTTGGTCATTGGATATTGGAATTTGAGATTTATTTGTAATTTGGTGCTTGGAATTTGTATTTTTAAACACAAAGCTCCAAAGCAGACCCATCTATCTCCAACCTTACCCGAATGATCAGGTTTTCGTTGTTACAATAATTCCTCTTGACAAAATCTTTGATGGAAATTAGAAGTAAATATCAGGAGAGAAAAATGACCGCCACACATACCTTTATCAACTTTTATTTTTATTTTAGCGGGAGGACCGCGATGCCGTAGTGTGTGACGACGCATATATCTTGTAACAAAAAAGCGGAGCACATGCTCCGCTTTTTTTGTTTATAAAATCCGTTATGTTCCCAAGAGGACCTCGACCATGAAACAACCTGCTATGAAAGAGATCACATCACATCACATTAGCACGGAACAACAACGGCTAGGCCTCAATGAGAGACTGGGCCTGATCGGCCTTATCGACGAGGGAATGCGCACAGGATCTACCGGTTCCCCTGTTATGGCTGACCTCTTCAACGACCTGTGGGATCTCGTGAACAAAACCGTATCAGGTGCAAAGATTGACAGGTTGAAGCCGGAAGATTCCCAAAACGGTTTCCAAATATTTGAGATCAAGGCCGACACCGGAGAGACCCTCGGTCGTCTCAATATGCTGTACCTGAAAAAGCCGATACCCTGCTATTACCTCGTTTACGTTGAGGTCTCATTACCTTTCAGGAGAAAAGGCCTGGGTAACCGCGTGCTTGAATATTTCAGAGACTTCCTGGCCCAAAAATCTGCTGTGGGTATCTTGGACAATATCATTCCCGGGGATGATCCGACCTATGATATCTATTTCAGGCAGGCATGGGAGCCCGTTACCGCGATCATCGGGGACAACATTTCAGATGTCTTCGCAAATTACATGATCTACGTCCCGCCCAGGTTACAAAAGAAAGCTCTCAGAGAGCCTGTTATGAAGCTGTTGCATCATCTTAAAAGAAAACGCGCTGCAATAGACATGAGGGATAACGAAGTGATGGTCCAGAGAACCATCTCCGAGTTTAAGGAACTCCATGCGGCTCTGGTCCTCTACTTTGAGGACGAAATTCAAAAAGGGGCTTCAACACCGCTCATGCGATTCATGTTCACCAGATTCGTGACAAAACTCATTGCCTTCAGACGGCGCATAGCAGACCTTTTAGGCTATACTGGCGGCGAATCAATGGAACAGATTGTGCTGCTTACAGAGATTGCGGAGATGCCGGTTCAATCATATGCGCCTCGCGACATTGACAGCAAAAGCTCTTTTGTAACCGGAGACAGGAAATTGTGGCCCCGTCTTCCTGAGGATATGAGAAAGCATCCAGCCCGAATAATTGAATCCTTGCCGAATTATCGCAGGCCGAGCCTGATGACTTGGTTGGAGGAAAGGGGCAGAACCCCGGCCCATACCTTGAACATAGGCGACCTTATGGATTTAGGCTTTGATCCCACCCGTCTAAAGGAAATAGCCATAGACGGAGAAAAATTCATATTCGAACGGGTACAGGCAAGACAGATCCCGGAAATTGAAAAAAAGAGAGAACTGCTGCAATGCATAGCCTCAAAAAAGATGGCCGCCTTCAGGACCAACAACGCCCAAATCAGACTCAACCCCCCTCTGCTTACCATCCGTGACAGGGGAAACGCTTATATTTTGCGCCGCAAGATAAACGCAATTCACTGGGAAGAAGCGGTGGAACAACTCAAAACCGTTCCAATGCTGGTAAAGGTCAACGAGTCCACGAAATGCGACAGAATAATTTTCTCCACCATTAATAAGGCCAATGAGATCATAGCGGAACAGTTGGGTCTGAAGGAATCTGATATCCTTGATTCGCTTACCTGCTTTGTTTCCTGGGACCTCAAAGCCAATCGGCCAAAACTGATGATTGAGTTTGCAGGTAACTTCCTGGAATCTATATGGATGGCGTGAGTTGTTTCAGAAAGCGAGAAAAGAACATTCGGGGCCGGCTTTAGAAGCTAAGAGCCTTTTTGATCGTAATAAACGGTTTTTTATTGAGTTTTATGATATTTTGCGTTAAAAAATATTTTATATCCTATTTTAATTTGATGGATTTGAATAAGATACGTTCTTTTCATGCGCCCAAATACATAATGTTTTTTCCACAGGGAGGGAGCAATGTCATTATATGAGATGATTAAAAAAATGCCGATGTTTGAAAAATTCTCAGACAAAGAGAAAAAAGCCTTTGCCAAGATGGAACACACGCTCTGTGAATACAGGCAGGGGGATACTATTATAAAGGATGGGGAAAGCCTTACAACAATTTTTTTACTCGTAAAGGGATCTGTTTTAATCAGCAAGACAGTAAGTGACGCACCGATTCGTTTAGCCAAATTAAGGCCCGGCGAGATATTTGGGGAAATGTCCTTTTTTTCTCACAGATCTCGACAGAGTAATGTTATTGCCAATGAAGATGTCCTGGCTATCAAAATTGATGAAAAATTTTTTAAAAATGCCAAACCCGGAATAAAGGATAAGATAAACTCTTATTTTATAAAAGTACTGGTCAATCGTCTTGACGCCATGAACGATTCAATCATGACCATATCAAAGTTGGTACGCACGTGAAAGCAGTTTCAAGTAAAGATCCGGGTCCAGAGGACCAAGCTTTGGTTATCCCCAGAGGGGCTTTACTTTGTTGGAGTTTTATTGCCTTATTGGAATTCCAAATATCAAATCCCAAATATCAAACAAATTCCAATGACCAAAATTCGAAAATCCAAACAATGTCTTGTCCTGGAAGGTTTTGGTCATTGAATATTGAAATTTGAGATT
>JAFDDR010000020.1 GCA_019310785.1 Deltaproteobacteria bacterium | reverse complement strand
TAACTAACCAACTTAATTTATGGGAATTTCCTTATTATCATTGATGGTCGCGTAAAAAGTTAGAATGTCCGAAACTGTCATTTCGATCCCTTCGCTTCTGTCATTCCGAGCGAAGCGAGGAATCTTAGTATTTACGCTCAGGGCAGGCTCCGGGAGAAGTCCTATTTATTCAAATAGTTACACCTGAAAGATTTCTCGCTACGCTCGAAATGACAACAAAACGAGGCTTTTTACGAGCCCATCAATATTAGACAAAATCGGCTAATTAAAAAAAACTGTCAAATCCTTTTTTGTTATGATATATATAACTTTTAATTATGAATACTTTTGATGCATAATTTTTTTTAAGAGCGGAGATGTTGGCAATGATCAATTTTAACCAGCTCAGGATCTTTTATCATGCCGCAAAATACCAGAATTATACCGTGGCCTCCAAAAAGCTTTGTATCACTCAACCGGCGGTTACGGCCCAGGTGAAACTCTTCGAGGATTACTGTAACTTGAAACTTTTCAAGAAGAAGGGACGAAAGATCTATCTGACGGACCAGGGAAAAACACTTTATGAATACGCCAAGAAGGTCTTTGAATATGAAAAAGAGATTGATGATGTAATAGAGGATATGAGGGAGTTAAAACGCGGAATTCTGAGACTGGGAACCACAAAGACGTATGCCCGATACTTTATGCCTTATCTGATTTCCAGCTTCCATGGGACATATCCCCAGATCAAGATCCGGTTGGATGAGGGCAGTTCCTTAGATATGATACACAGTCTGCTCGATTTCCGGAACGAAATCGCTATTATTGCAAGGGCTGAAGATAATCCGGATGTCTGTTTTACGCCATTCAGCCAGGAAGAGCTGGTCTTCTTAGTGGCTCCGGGTCACCGTCTTGCGCAAAAAAAGTCCGTCACATTCAGAGACCTGGCTGAAGATCCCATAATAATGAAGGAGACCGGGTCGGGGACCCGAAAGCTGGTCAATGAATTATTCGCAAGAAATAATTGTACGCCAGACGTCTTGATGGAGACGAGCAATGCGGAATTCATCAAACAATTAGTTCAGCGTGGGGAAGGCGTTTCCTTTCTGGTGAGAGAGGCGGTTGTCCCCGAGCTTCGGGAGGGGAAGCTGCTTGCAGTTCCCATTCATGGCCAAAAGATCTTTCTGGACGTGAGTATCGCCTACCTAAAAGGACAACACCTCTCACCTCCTGCAAGGGCCTTTCTTGATATCCTTGGAACATTGGCGCCTTCCGATATGACCCTTCGGGGGATCGGCGCCCTTATGGCAAAAATGTTAGCCAAAAGGAAATAAGGGTAACCTTTTGTGTGCATGCTCTCTCATAGCGTAGCGCAGGGCTTTAGCCCTGCATCAAAATGGCAGAGTTAAAGCTCTGCGCTACGAAAAAAGGTTACTCAAAGGGAATAAGGGATCTTTTATCGACCTCCAAAGGTAGGTCTTGCCTTGCCCACGCTTGTCAACCCGGTCAGGGCATCGGCAGTGGAGAAGATCTCATTTAAGTGGGCAAGTTCCTGTTTGATGCCCTCGGAAAGTGGCATTTCATACCCGGTGTCAATTATCTCGTTTGCAAGCCTAAGGGCAATGGGTGCCTTGCTCGATATTATTTTGGCGGTCCTGGCCGTTAAGGGATCGTCGCTTTCGAGATATTTGTTACTCAGCCAGGCGTCAATGTTTTCATCGGCAAACAGCTCCTTTATATGCCGTAATTCAGGGTTCAGATCTTCAGTTTTTTTGCCCTTGTTGGGGACGAGTTTTTCCTCGGAAATAAGTGCCTTTATTTTAGCGTCTATCTCCTCCGGGGCAAATACATAATCCACAAGGCCCATGGACAGGGCCTCCTCTGCAGGGATGATTCTACCTGTAAATATCAGGTACTTGGCAAGCTCTTTACCGATATGGCGGCTGGTTCGCTGGGTCCCCCCGAGTCCCGGGTAGATGCCTATCCCGGTTTCAGGGAACCCCATAACCGCCTTGGGCGTCGCCGCTATGACATCAGCGGAAAGGGCCAATTCCAACCCGCCCCCTAATGCCAGTCCGTCCATCTTGGCCACTACCAGCTTTTTACTTTCGTCAATGCGATTCAGGACTGACTGGCCGTATGCAGTAAAATCGTAGTTGTCATCCAGCCGGTCATTCTTAATGCACTTTACGAAAAACCCGATATCAGCCCCGGCCACAAATGCCTTACCCGCGCCCTCCAAGATAATTACCTTGGCCTGCGGGTCTGATTCGGCCTCCTGAAATGCCTCGTCTATCTGTTTTACTACAATCTTATTAAGGGCATTCATGGCATCGGGCCTGGCAATGGTGACCCTGCCGAGGTCACCGTCCCGACTGTATTTCACGAGACGGATATCCCAGGGTTCTCCCTTTTCCTGTTGACTGCGTAAATGATCGGGCATCTTGAGGTCCGGCCAACCCTTCAAAAGGCCCTCAACAAGCTCAAAGGCATTGTTGATGCCGCCTCGGTTCATGAGTTCGAACGGGCCTCTTCTCCAGCGCAGTCCGACCTTGGCACCCAAGTCAATGTCACCCATATCCGTGACACCCTCTTCGAGGAGTGAAGTGGCCACATAGAAGACCGCTGCCAGCAGTCTGTTTGCCACCACTTCGAGTTTTGTACTGTCCGCTTCACCATCCAGTTGCCACAGGTCGCCTGACTCAAACTGTGCCTTTAGTTTGGCCGACGGCGCGTAAAAAGGACCGAGACTGGAGGCTAAGGATTCACAGGAATGTTTGGCAATGGGAATGCCTGTCACGTTCATCAACTTGAAAGGTCCCATGCCGATATTGAGTGAATCCATGGCCGCCTTATCAATGGTAGGAATATCGGCCAGACCCTCTTCAAGGATGCGGGTGGCTTCGTTAAGCCATGGTACAAAGAAACGGTTCACGGCAAAACCCGGGGCGTCTTTTACCAGGATATCGGTTTTACCGGTGAGTTGGGCGAATTTCTTGCAAGCGGCAGTAGTTTCAGGTGATGTCATGGGTCCAGGGATTATTTCCAGGAGCCGGTTTTTTGCCGGGTGGTAGAAGAAATGAAGGCCCAAGAACCGGTCGGCCCGGCCGGTAGCCCGTGCAAGTTCGTCCACGGAAAAGGATGAGGTGTTTGTGGCAAGAATTGTTTTAGGCCCGCACACCTCATCGAGCTTAGCGAAAAGTTCTTTCTTCACTTCCATATCCTCAAACACGGCCTCTATGACAAGATCACATTCTTTTGTAGCTGCCATATCCGTTGTCCCTTGAATGCGACCCGCAATATTGTCAACCTGTTCGGGCCGAAGGATTTTCCTTTCCACGGCCTCTTTGAGGGTATTACGGATATTGTTGAGCCCGTTTTCAACAAATTCGGGCTTCACATCAACCATGACCACAGAAAGACCTTCCTGGGCCGTCTTCTGTACAATCCCGCTTCCCATGTTGCCTGCGCCGATAACTCCGATTTTCTTCATTCTACAATCCTCCGTTTGCATTTTTTAGTAATTGACTGAATAATAAGGTAAAAATTCCTTCAGGAAAATGATTTAAGTAACCTTTTTTTGTAGCGCAGAGCTTTAGCTCTGCCATTTTAATGCAGGGCTAAAGCCCTGCGCTACGCTATGAGAGAGGATGCACGCAAAAAGATTACTCAAATGATTTTGGATAGCAATTTGCACTTACCAGATTCAGAAAGGAGGGTCAACCAAAACCACCACTATCCCAGGGCCACATCATTTAAACAGGTAATTGCTTGGAATAAATAAAGTCAATGCCGTATGAAAATCATGAAAATTCCAAGCACCAAAATACAAATCTCAAACAAATATCAATGACCGAAATTCAAAATTCAAAACAGATAGAATTACGTCGAGACATCCAATAAGTGAGTGATCGAAATGTTTTGGTCATTGGAATTTGTGATTTTGATATTGTTTGTAATTTGAGTATTGTAATTTGGGATTTTAGTGGCGTATCCGAGGAAGCAAACCGCTTCTATCTGAATCAGTTAGAATTGATTTTGACGTTTCCCTGACAACTTTCTTCTTTCCACCACCCTATGACTGAAACATATCTCCTGAAACGGACTTTTTCCCTCTTTTCCACCTCGCGAATCCAGTCTCCAAGACCTGAGGCGTGATGAATTATAAGGGGTATACTGTGATCAGGGAGGACGTCGGGGGGAAGGTCATGTTGGTCAATAATTTTTTGAGTATTGGCCCAGGTTTCTTCAGTATCCCACGGGGTAGGATGGATGAAGCCGTGAATGGCGCCGTCCGACCGGGAATACCCCCATTCCGTGGGAAATTCCTCTTTAAGACGTCTCATAAGTTGAATCGCCTCAAGATTGGTCTTGACTGTCAGCCCTTTGTTGAGGTTGTGCAATATGGTGTCGTCAAATGCCTCAAAACCCACTGAGCTCAAGATGATACGCACACCCATATCCCTTGCTAATCGCAGGGCCTCCTTTAAACGTTCCTTTCCCTTAAGAAACCAGTCCGCCCTTAAAATGAGATTGATCTGAGAAGGGCTGATCCCCCTATCCCTGATCTCCGTCAACAAACCGGGTAACCCGGGGAGGGGATTCTCGTTGATCATCTCAAAGGGGACTTTCCTGCCGTCACCGGTATCGGGAAGGCAGCTAATCTGATCGAGAACCGTGTCCATGCTCAATGCCCCGTAAAAACCCTTGTCGACCGCCACATCACAGAAACTGCATCCCTTAAATAGGAGCCTGACCTTGTGTGCTCCCTTTCCGGTCACGGAAGCAGGGTAATCAATTTCGGCCCATTTGCCGCGTGCCGCGTGCGGGCATCCTATATGCTGTAATACCTGTCCCGTGGTGATCTTGTGAGGTAAAAGTCCTGACCCTTCCATCCTGTATATGTTGTCCCATTCGACCCTGCTCAAAAACCTCTCATCCCAGTCGTTTTTGGGGTTTTGGACCATTGTCCCGTCTTCCCTGAGGTAGAGCAGCCCGGGGTTATCCCGCCATTCATCCTTATCAAGGTTATGCAAAAGAGTGATTGCCTGCTCGGCAGGTCCGTGCAGGGAAAAGGAGAAACTCTTTGAAAGACCGGGGAACCGGTGGCGATTATTCTGCCAGCCCGTTTCTCCTAAGTAATCCACATCGGCCTGGGGGCCTGCTAAGATGGTGAGAGCGCCCTCATCCTTGAGTTCCCTTGCAAAGGAGAAGAGGTCTTCCCTGCCGCCCAGGGTGGAAAAACCGATGATGGGTCTCTTCGCGCCGAAATAATCGGCTAAGGCCTTTTTGAGAAGGACCTTGTTGTCTTCCCGGCCCACGGCAATGACAATACAATCATACGCCGTGTTTTCTTCAATGACAGTAGCAGCCATTTGGGGCCCTAAAAGGCCGTAGGTCTCCCCCTCGACGTAGCTGGCAATAATAGCCATCCGCTCCCTTGATTTACCTGTCATTTTAGTGGATGACATTTTTTATTCCTCATTCCCGCAGATTTCCTGAGAAAAACAAGAAGATGTTAGAGATGTAAAAAGAGGGCAGGAAGATAAAACCAAAAAAAAGTAGATTATGTACCCTAATTCCTGTTGAAAACGAGCGATTTTACGGTAACGGGAAAGACTTGACCCTTAACCAATGGTTCACCTATATCGATCCAATCTCCTTCTTTCAAAATTAATTCATCTAATGACAGTAAATTCGTTTCCAAACCGGTTTCCCGGCGGATTACGTTTCCCACGCTGCATGCGATATCCTTTTCAAAGATCAAAATAATCGGTATCTTGTTATCAATGGAATTGGTAAGGGCAGCTTCAATGGATTTTGCAAATAACTCTAAATCGGGATAATGTGCCTTGACCGGATCCTTGAAATACAATGCAACAACTTTTTCGCCTTCTCTTAGACCAAATCTTTTAAATGATGCCTTTGTCTGTGATATGACATGATCAACGCTTAATCGTGACTCATCGATATCCACTCTGAGTACGAGGATATTTTTTATGGGAAACGAAATTCTATCATCCATGAATCCGGAGGAACCGGAAATGGATAACGAATATGCGCCCGCCCCGATGACAGTTGCCCTGATCTTGTTTTTAGGCTCAATAACCGGGGAAATTAATTTGGGTGTCAAAGAATTTATTTTATCGGCCAAAACCCGTCCCATATCGTCGTAATTTCCATTATCCCCATACATCAACTCAGCGACACCCCCTGAAAACGAATATTCATCTATTGTATCAGGAAAATTCAGATCATCGGTCATCATTAGCTGTTTGGCCAAAAAGGAAGTTGCAGGGCCGGTAATTACCTCAATTAGTACTTCGGCAAACCTGGTTGCTATTTTTTCAATATCCTGTTTTGGGATTTGATCTCCGATTTTGTAATTCAGCCCAATCTGTTTCATGACCTTCATTGCAGGTTCATCAATTTTCCAAATCCTTCCCTCAGAATTTACGGCAAGTAATCTTCCCCCTATGGATATGCAACTTGTAGAGAGGACCTTTCCATTTTTTGATATGGCAATGTTTGAGGTTCCTCCACCAATGTCGCAAGACAATATCGTTTTATTGTAATCCTTTGACCTCGCTACCGCGCCCGAACCCATTGCAGTGATCAGACTTTCGAAATTTGCGCCTGCCGTTGCTGCGACAAAATCTCCCGCCCCATTGGACAGCGCTTCTACTATTTGTTTTGCATTCTGTTTCTTAGCTGTTTCTCCAGTTACAATAACCGCGCCACTTTGAATATCTGCAGGATCAATCCCTGCTCGTTTATACTCTTCCTGGAAAAAATCAGATAATTTGTCGATATCAATCGTCTCATTATTCAATAGCGGCGTATTAATTATTTTCCCCTCATAAATTATTTTTCTTTCCTGAATCTGGTAACGGCGGGAGGCAGATTTCGGATCTTCTTCTAATACAAGATTCGAAAAAGCTAAATGACTTGTCGAACTTCCAACGTCTACACCAACTGAAAGTAATTCAATCTTTTTCAATTCCACTTTTATGCACCGGTCTCTATTTCGTAACTTCTCAAAAAGTTAGTGTAACGCCATATTCATGAATGGAGAACCCGCCTGTAAGAGACAGGCGGGTTCGCATACCCCTTTATATTTATCCTGAAAACCTGGTCCTTCCCCGCGTAACGGGATCTTCGATGGGCTAAGTCAGAGTTGTTCGGCTTTGCCTTGGATTTTGGTATCTTAAATAACAAATCCCAAGCACCAAATTACAAATGGTTCGACAGGCTCAATAAGTTAATGAACTTTCAATAAAGCAAATCCCTTATGGGGATAACCAAAGCCTGGTCCTTTGGATCCGGATATTAATCACATGGCCGCCTGTAAAGCCGCGGCCTCCTTTTGTGCAACGGACAATCTTTCGGCCGCGTCCCTTTTCTTGTAAATACTTAGACGATCGGCGTCAACGTACTCGATAGCATTTACCTCGCAGAACCTTACGCACTGGGGGTCGCCACCGCAAAGGTCGCACTTGAAGACCTTCTTGTCTATGGAATTATAGCTCATGGCGCCGAAAGGACAAACGGCCACGCATGAGCGGCAGCCGATGCATATATCATAGTCGACCGTAACGTAACCCAGGTCCTCGTCACGGGATATGGCCTTTACCGGGCATACGTTCATGCAGGGGGCATCCTCGCACTGCTGGCAGGACATGGGGACATAAAGGCCCTCAGACTCCCATTTCATTACTTTAATCCTGCTCCGCGCAGGATTGGAAATTCCGTCATGCATTACCGAGCATACAAGTTCACACAGCCTGCAGCCGGTGCACTTCTGGTAATTTATCATCAGGACTTTCTCCATTGTTCTTCTCCTCTCAAATAAGTCTTAAAAAAAATTTTTTGGCTGAAAATTCATTACCTTGATGCCTATGGAATCAGAGCAAGTGGGACGGCTCCTGATCCAGCCCAAGCCTCTCAAGTGTTTCCTTAGTGGGAACACCGTTTTCATCCCAGCCGTGGTGACCGTAGTATTCATCAATCATTTTTTTGAACTTTTTTCTATCTATCGTGGCACCGATAACATCGATCGCCCCGCGCCTGCAAGGTTCATCATAATACCGGTGATTCAAGGTATCTCCTTTTTTGAGATCATCTCTTTCCAGCCCTTCCCTCAGGTTAAAGAGCCTCTCTATATTGTAGCATCTTTCTGCCACGTCCCAAATCTCCCTGGGGGTCAACTCGAGGTCGGTATTGTAATAGAGCACCTTTGTCCAGTCCTCAAAATTGGGAAGGGTCGCACCGAGGAAAGTCGTATGATACTTGCAGATGCCAAGGCAATCCACGCCCATGTAACAGTTCTCCTGCCAGAAAACCATCCATGGTTTGCCTTCATAAGATGTGTGTTCCGAACTCAAGGGACCGTCATAAGGAACCGGGTTGCTGTAAATTTTTCTAAGGACCTCCTCCGGCAAATGATAGAGATCAATGGCAGGCCGGCTTCTCAGGTGGTCGGAACCCCTGGAACCGGTGGCTATATTAAGTGCAAGGGCCGGCGTCGCCCTCTCGTCCGAGTGCAGGTTACTCATGCCCTTGACCTGGATAAGATAACTGAATGAATCCTTTCCTATCTTCTCTGATGCCGGGATACCTCCGTCCGCTAAGGTATCACCCAGCCACCCGTCTCTATAGCAGATGCGGGTGATCATATCGAGAAGCGCTTCGTCGTTACCAAATTTTAAATCCAGGCCGTCGGTATCTTTGCTGGTGAGGATTCCCAGTTCATAGAGCTCCATGGCCCAGGAGATAATACTGCCGGTTTCGAGGTTATCCATGCCATACTGATCAACCAAGTGATTGCCGGTCAATACGGTAACGGCATTTTTGCAGTCCGGCTCTCCTCCAAAGGCGCCCTGGGATGTGTATTCCGGCCCTTCATCATATTTCCCCGCATATGGGCCCGAAGGAATTTTGTACTGGGCCCGGCAGTGGACCTGGCACCCGAAGCAACCGGTCATGTGATAAGGCCCCATGGTCTCCTCACATATTTCATCAATCCGCTCGGGTTCGATATCATCGGCATTCTCACACTGGTTATACTGAAAATTCCTGGTCCTGATCCCGCCCCAGGAATTTGTTGCGCCCCAGATAAAAGGCGTGCCAAGGGTTCCCTGGGTCTGGTTGACCTTGGCGCTCGTGATCTGATCGATGAATCGCTTGTTGTACTCGAGGGCGTCTACGGGATGTGCAATCTTTATATCCATGGTTCCCCTGGCCGCCACGGCCTTGAGGTTCTTTGAACCCATGACGCATCCCATACCCGTTCTGCCCGCTGAATTTTTAATCCCCGTCATCACGTTTGCAAACCTTACCAGATTCTCACCGGCAGGCCCTATAACGGCGGATTTTATGTCATCATCACCCAGTTCTTCTCTTATGGCCCACTGTGTTTCCGTGGTGGTTTTACCCCACAGGTTTGAGGCATCCCTTATCTCTATTTCACCGTTGTGAATCCAGATATAGACAGGCTTTTCCGCCTTGCCCTTTATTACGAGATGATGAAAACCGGCCCAGGCCATCTCAGGTGCAAAAAATCCCCCCATATTGGCGCTTCCCAACAATCCGGTTAGCGGGGATTTGGCCATTACATGTGTCCTGGCGGTTGCCGAAGCACAGGTCGCAGTCAGGATGCCGCCGCTGATCATTAGGGTATTACCAGGGCCCAGGGGGTCACAGCCTTGCTCCGTATTGTTATAAAGCAGATACGCATCCAATCCCCTTCCGCCTAAGAATTTTTTCCTCATTTCGAGCGGGATAGGCTTTATTTCAATTTCGCCCGTAGAGAGATCAATATATGCTATCTTTCTATCCAATGCCATCTTAGTCCCCTCCCTTCTTTGCAGCCTTTTTAGATTTTGACTTGTTAATATTGGCCAGCTTGTCTTCCGCCAATTTCCGGTTTACATCCCAAACCGGGCCCCGTATTCGGGGAAGGTTGGGGTTGACCCAGAAGATGCGATACTCCATTCCACAGGTGGGGCATTTGATATGATCGGCCCCGGCAGCGGGCTGAAGCCTTTCCATGCAACTGGGATTGTGACACCTTACCTTGCCATACGTCCTGGTTTTGCGCAGGCTCTCGGCTCCTGACAGTTTTTCCGTGTCTATTGCCATAATCTTCTCCTTTCTAAAAAATGCCTTTTTGAAAATGCGATAAAAAGTTTATAAAATCTGTATCCATTCTACCCCAATTGAGCGAAAACGTACAGTCGGGAGTTAAGCTTTCTTAATCGATTGTTTCGGCCAGTGAGCCGTCCTGTGCAGGATTTCGGCATAATCCTTCTTCCTGCACTCGGGACATACATACAGATACTCGCAGGACTTTTTCCCATCCAGGATTTTCCTGATATATTCATGTTCCTTTTTTGGCATAAAATACCTGCCGCAGACAGAACAAAAGAAGGCATGTTTTTTGAACCCATTTTTCAATAACATTTCCCTCAGATCTGTCATAAAGCTTTGAAAATCAATCCCGGAAGGACAGAAAAAGGTGCATGCCTGGCAGGTCAGACAATACCATAATGATTCATCATCAATCTTTTCGGGATCGAACGATAGACGCTCAACAACGCCCCTCGGGGATCGATCATAGTTATATTCCCCGTAAAAATCGAGCATGGGGCAGACAGCGGTACACTTGCCGCACTCAAGACAGAGATTTAGCTTGTTATCATGCAAAAGCTTTTCAACTTCCGCTTTCACGTCGAAGGTTGCCGCGTCGGGCTTGATATTAGTTTTCTCTGCTTTCACTTTTTCCATTCAATTAAGTCTTTGACAAAGCTAAACCCTTACTGTCTATAACGGTATTAACCATGGCCAATATCTCTTCATCGGTGGAACCTTTTAGCTTGATAGCGCTGCTGAGGCACGAAGATGAGCACAACCCGCAGCCCTTGCACTCTGTCGGGTTTACCATGGCCACACTCCTGTTTTCTCCTTTCAGGTCCTTCCAATCAGTCCAGTCAATGGCCCCGAACGGACAGATCTCCACACATCTGCCGCAGGCCGAGCATCTCACCGGGTCCACCTCGCAGATAAATGCGTCGGTGATCACCCGTCCCCGGGCCATGGGAATGGCTGCCTTGGCCGCGGCAGCATACCCCTGGGAAATGCACTCCGATATGTCCGTAGGATAACGGGCGCACCCGGCAAGAAAGATACCGTCCGACGGGAATTCAACTGGCCTGAGTTTCTGATGGGCCTCTAAAAAATACCCGTCATTTCCAACAGGTATTT
Organism: Deltaproteobacteria bacterium; assembly: GCA_019310785.1. Classification (GTDB taxonomy): domain Bacteria; phylum Desulfobacterota; class DSM-4660; order Desulfatiglandales; family Desulfatiglandaceae; genus JAIOSR01. Next base: position 12,374 of record JAFDDR010000020.1, on the reverse strand, counting down.
TCATTATTCTGGAAAGTCGCTGGTTATCCTCTCCCGGTATCAGGGGCGTTGTCAGAAGCACCGCATCCACATCTATCTCGATATCCCTCCCCATAAGCTCATGGTAGACCCTGACCTTTTCGGCCACATTACCCGAACCCGTTATCTCGGGAGGCCGGTCCACATTATAGCGGATGAATCTGATACCGGACTCGAGTGCTGTTCGGTAATAGTCTTCAAAAACCTTTCCGCAGGCCATAATATCCCTCTGCAATATACTGATGTCTGCCCCGGGATTGGCCTCTTTTAATAGAATGGCGTTTTTCATGCCCGTGATACAGCAGAATCTGCCGCAATATTTTCTTTCTTCAATGCGCGCTCCCACGCAGTTTATCATAACTACCCGGTTCAGGCCATCAAAGTCCGACTTGAATCTCTGCTCGAATTCGAGCTGGGTCATGACATTATCAAACCGGTCATAACCAAAGCTCCCGAACGGCTTCAGTTCCTGTGCGCCCGTTGATACGATTATGGTACCAACCTTCAGCTCTTTTGTCTTTGAATCCTGCCTCAGTGTCACAGTGAAATTCCCGATGAAACCTTTCACATCAATCAATTCCGCTTCAAGATAAATATCTATGTTTTGGTGTTTTGATGCGGAAGTGATCAGGGGATCCAACAGGTGCGATGAGGGCTCATTTGAGGGAAAGACCCTGTTTATGTCTTTTAAGAGACCGCCTAATCTGTCCTTTTTCTCGATTAACGCAACCTGATATCCCTGGTTGGCTAAGGTCAGGGAGGCGGAGAGGCCGGAAATACCGCCGCCAATGATTAGACATGCCCTTATTACGTCTGTGGTCAGGTCTTCCTGGGGAGTCAATAGACCGACCTTGGCAACTCCCATACGGACCAGGTCCTTTGCCTTTATGGTCGCATCATCGTGTGCGTCCATGTGGACCCAGGAGCAGTGCTCCCTTAAATTGACAAATTCAAACAGGTATTTATTGAGACCGGCCATTTCGCAGTTCTGTCGAAAGAGGATCTCATGTGTCCGGGGCGTACATGAGGCCACTACCACACGGTTCAGATCATGCTCTTTGATGTTGTTTCTGATAGAGGAAAGGCCGTCTTCCGAGCAGGTGTAGAGGTTTTCCTCGGAAAAAGCAACATTGGGCAGGGTTCGTGCATACTCCACTACCTCGGGCACGTTTACTATCCCGCCTATGTTTGTGCCGCAGTGGCAGACAAATACACCTGTTCTTACCGACATCGATTTTTTCCTGTTAACTACTTCTACCTAAAGTGATCGGTTCAGGGTTCACTCAACCTAAGCACGAGCAAGCACTTCAGCCGCCTTGGAGGCCGCTGCCGAGGCCCTGACAACAGAATCGGGGACATCCATGGGAGACTGGCAAAAACCGCATCCAAAGATACCCTCTCTCGATGTGCCGAACGGATTGGCCAAACCCTCCGGATTGGCAATAAAGCCAAACTCATCTAAACCTATATTCAATCTTTCGGCGATTGAGCGGTTGCTTTCGGCGGGCACAAGGGCCTGGGCGAGTATTACCATGTCGAATTCCTCGGCATTGAACTCCCTTTTGACAGTATCCTCATAGTGGATTACCGGATTCTGATTTTCCTCATTTTCGGTCACACGGCCCGGTCTTGCTCGTACGTATTTCACGGCGTACTGGTCCCTGGCCCGCTGGACATATTCCTGGAAACCCTTTCCCACGGCCCTCATATCCATATAAAATATAGTTGATGCAAGCTCAGGGCAGTGCTCATGGGCCAGGATGGCCTCCTTTGTGGCGTGCATGCAGCATACCGCGGAACAATACCTCTTGTGCCTGATATCCCTCGATCCCACACATTGAATAAATGCCAGTCGCTCCGGTTCTTTATCGTCTGACGGGCGTTTCAAATGCCCGCCCGTAGGACCGGATGCGCATATCATACGCTCAAACTGCATGGCGGTAAGGACATTCTTGATACTTCCCCAACCGTACTCGGTCAGGGGGGCCACGTTGTAAAGATCAAAACCTGAAGCCAGAACCACGGCGCCTATTTCAACGGTCAGGGCCTCATCCTTCTGCTCGTAATTAACGGCCTTGGCCTTGCATATTTTTTCACAGACACCACATTTCTTTCCGTTAAGGGTCCGGCAGTAGTCAGGGTCAATAACATAGGTGGAGGGGACTGCCTGGGGAAAAAATTTGTAGATCGCCTTCCTCTTACCCAGGCCCGCATTGAACTCATCATCCACCTTTGTAGGGCACTTTTCAGCGCATTCACCGCACCCCACGCATTTGTCCTCTTCTATGAAGCGGGCCTTCTTTGTTATTTTGGCCTTAAATCTTCCGGCTTTGCCGGTGAGTTCATCCAATTCGGAATAGGTCAGGAGCCGGATATTTTCATGGTTGGCGCATTCGATCATCTTGGGGGCCAGGATACACATGGCGCAGTCATTGGTGGGAAACGTCTTGTCCAATTGGGCCATTCTGCCCCCAATGCTCGGTTTCTTCTCAACCAGATAGACCTGAATGCCCATATTTGCCAGGTCTATGGAGGCCTGAATACCGGCGATTCCGCCGCCTATAACGAGTGCTGCTTTCTGGGTCAAATCTGTTGCCTCATGAATAATACTTTTTCCGACGCCCCGATGTAGTAAGGTCGGCTACTATGTCGACCCAAATGACTTTATTTGCCTTGATTCATTAGTTCACTATTATGAACTATCATCCAAACAAAAAATAGCATATCCTGCCACCTTGTCAAGAAAAAAATAATGCAAAATCGTTTATATCAGCGTAGATATAACCAACATCAATGTTGACAACCCGTGATTAAAAGATATAAAATATGAAAAAATGTTCATTGGAGTGAACAATGACCTTAAGATATCAAGCCCCTTCGGTAAAAAAGGCATTCCAGATATTGAAACTCATCTCCGGCACAAACAGTGGATTGGGGATTAGTGAACTTGCAAAGCGTTTGGAAATGAGTAAAAGTACGGTCCACGGGATAACCTCGGCATTGGAGGAACTGGGAACCATTACAAGGGACCCTAAAACCAAAAGGTATACGGCGGGGCTCACCCTTTTGGAACTGGGAAAGACCGCCTATGCCCAGTTTGATTTGAAGGACATTGCAAGACCTGTCATGGAAAGACTTATGGAAGCCGTAAACGAATCGGTCTTTCTTGGCGTTTTAAACGTTGAACATGTTACCATCCTCGATATCGTTGAATCCGGAAACGACCTTAAAATCACTTCCCCTGTTGGGACAACCATGCCGTTGTTTTCAGGGGCGGCCGGTAAGGTCTTTTTAGCGGCCATGGAGGAAGAGCGGGTCAGGGAGATCATCAGTGAGAATGGTATCCCAAAGTATACTGAAAATGCAATAACTGATCCGGATCAGTACCTTCAGGAACTGGCCCGCGTGAGGGAAAACGGCTATGCCACAGATTACGAGGAGTATCTCCTTGGGGTACGCGCGGTATGTTCACCCATAGAGGGAATGAGGCATCGCAGATCAGCCATCTGGGTTGCGGGTTTTAAGACGAGTCTGGATGATGACAAGATCAGGACTCTGATACGGAAGACCAGGGAGGCGGCCCGTACAATCAGCGGCAGAATAGAGGACCAACCAGTCTTGTAATTGAGAAGATAACGCGATGGATATCCTGAATCGATCAAGAAAATTAACCGTAATACCCATTATATTAGCGTGCCTGTTTTTCTTTCCCGGCATCATTTTCTTTTCCCAGCCTTGCCGGGGCGCTACCGTCAAGGTGGATATTATTCAATCCCGGGATCAATATACGGCAGGTGAGTCCTATCCGTTCAATCTTCGGGTCCGTATCTCCAACCAGTGGTATATCCACGGAACAAGGAAGATCAGTGATTTTATCATTCCCACTGCGCTCTCTTTTTCCGAGCTTTCAGGGATCAAGGTGAAGGAAATCAAGTTTCCCGAACCAAAGAAAAAGAAATTCGAGTATTCGGAAGAAGCGGTTGAGGTGTTTTCAGGGGAAATTGAGATCAGCGCCAGGCTGGTGATAAGCGAGAAGGCCCCGATCGGCAAGCAGGTGTTAAACGGGCAGTTGTTTTTTCAAGCATGTTCGCTGCGGGCCTGCATGCCCCCGGAAAAAGTACCCGTCCGGATAAACCTATCCATTGTGTCACCTGAAAAGAATGAGAAACCTGAGCGCCCGGCCGTGCTCGAAGTTGAGAAAAATGATTCCGTTTCTGAAGCGCCGGTCCCGGGCTGGATGACCGGCGCGGGTTTCTGGTTGACCCTCTTTGGTCTTTTCCTTGGCGGCCTTGCCCTTAATCTTACCCCGTGCATCTACCCGCTAATACCCATCACGGTTTCCTATTTCGGGGGGAAAAGCGGCGGAATAAAGGGTCAAACCATATTTCACGGTGTCCTGTATATCCTGGGTCTTGCCTTTACCAATTCCATCTTAGGCGTCTTTGCCAGCCTTTCGGGAGGCATGCTGGGTTCGGCCCTGCAGAACCCTGTTGTTCTTATTGTGGTGGCAGGAATCCTGATCTCTTTAGGGCTGAGCTTTTTCGGACTCTGGGAAATAAGGATCCCGTCAGGTCTGACTCGCATAGCCTCAAAAAACTTTGGGGGATACTTCGGGACCTTTTTTATGGGCCTCACGCTCGGGATAGTGGCCGCGCCCTGCTTAGGCCCCTTTATCTTAGGTCTTCTAACCTATGTGGGACAGAAAGGAGACCCTTTTTTAGGCTTTCTCTATTTCTTTGTCCTGAGCATCGGGCTCGGCCTTCCCCTTGCCATCCTGGCTATCTTTTCCGGGACTTTGGAAAAGCTGCCCTTGTCAGGTGCATGGATGGTGTGGATAAGAAAGGTGTTAGGATGGGTCCTTGTGGGCATGGCAGCGTATATGCTACAGCCCTTAATGCCCGGCTCTTACCTGAAATCAATGATTTTTGCTGCCATCCTGGTTGCCGCGGGTCTGCACTTAGGTTGGATGGAGAAGGGCAGGGGGGACTCGCGGATTTTTGAATATATCAAAAAGGGGTTGGGCGTCATACTGATCTGTGCGGCCGTGAGTTTTTACTTAGGAGGACGCCAGCGAGGTGAAGGTGTTCGCTGGACACCTTACAGTGAGGCCCTTCTCGTTGAGGCCGCAAAAGAGAAAAGGCCGGCGATGCTCGATTTTTATGCGGACTGGTGCGGTCCCTGCAAGTCAATGGAGAAAAACGTATTCACTGATCCGGAGATTGTAGACTTGAGCAAACATTTTGTCACATTACGAATCGACCTGACAAAACAGCATCCGAATCAGAAAAAAATCCTGAGACGCTACCTGCTCATGGGAGTGCCCACGATTATCTTTCTAAACGGCCGGGGTGTTGAAGAAAGGGGATTGAGGATAGAGGCATATACAGGCAGGGACGAAGTCCTGAAAAGGATGAAACGGGTGATTGGTAAACCGGGGAATTAAGCTTGTTCAACCGTAGCTACTAAGGTTGTCAGGTTCATGGTTCACGGTTGGTTGCCTTATCTTCATACTGGTCTATGTTCATCGTTTTTTAACCCCTGGCTTTCACAGAATCCCTGGCCGTAGTGTTCAGAAGTACCGTTTTAAAGCGCACGTTACGTCGCACCAGGGCGGGCTTAAACCCTGGACCCTTGAACCGTGAACCCCTCGTATATGACTCCGCAATGCTGGAGTCTCTTTTTCGATCAAACTGGCCGCTTCGGCGGCCAGAGGCGGCGCTGAACGTTGAACCTGAGCAGTTGCAGAAATTTACATTACTTGTAATCCTCTATACTTTGTGGATGTATATTCCCGGCGCTACTACATACATTAAATTCATAACCCGCCACGTTTCGACGTAATGCATCAATGCCTGTTTCCACATAGGATTCCAAGGCCAGTTTGTATTTTTTGCACAGGCCATCATTCCCTTTTGTAATTGGTTGGGTATCCCAGGGGTATAAGCTGTAATGATATAATACCGGTTTTATTCCCGGAGCTTCGACCAGGAATTTGTCACCCTTAATGAAAGCTACCGTTGGTTCGCCCCCAGAGGGTTTAATAAGCGCCCAACCGGGATCATCGGGATCCAACCTGAAAAGGTCCCGTCCCCATGACTGGATGGGGGTGTCTATTTTCAACAAACCGAGGATCGTAGGTAGAATGTCAACCTGGCTTCCGATAGCATGGATTACCTGGCCTGCAAACCGGGTATCCCCCGGATAATAAACCAACAGTGGGATATGCTGCCGGGTAAGATCAAGCAGCGCTTTCGGTCTCTGGAACGCAAAAGAATGGTCGCCGTATATGAGGAAAAGAGTCTGCTTAAACCAGGGTTTTTTGGCGGCTAAGTCAAAAAACCGTCCCAGGGCCCAGTCCGCATAACGTAGGCCATTCAAACGTGGAATAAGTGAAGCAGGTCCCGTAATATCTTTAAAAGGGGCTGGTGGCGGAAGCTCATAAGGGGCGTGATTACTCAGGCTTTGCAGAAAAGCAAATGCCGGGCCTTTTTCCGTCAGGTGATCTATTTCAGTGATTCCGCGTAAGAACATGTCTTCATCTGAAACCCCCCAGGTTGAGTCGGTAAACTTTGGTTGCCTGAAGTCTTTTATGCCGACGAAATGTTTCATGCCCTGATGTCGAAAAAACCCTTCCTGGTTATCCCATCTGAAGCTCCCATTGTAGACATACAAGGTATCAAAACCGTTTTCCAGGAGGACCTCTGGCAGGGATCTGAAATGTTGCTGCCCTTGGATCTCCTGCATCAGATACTCATGGGCGGGAAGGTTCGGAAAGCTGCAAAGAGATGCAAAAAGGGCTTGGTGTGTATGGGTCCCTTGTGAAAAGAAATGATCAAAAAGTATTCCCTGCCTCGCGAGCTGGTCAAATACGGGTGTTGCACCGTACGTGCTTCCGAGAGCCCCGATAAACTGTGCTGAGAGACTTTCCATCTGGATGAGCACTACGTTTTGGGGGCGGGTGGTGAAAGAAACACTGGAATCACGGATACCCGGTTTTTTCAGCAGAGGGTAATCCCGGGCTAATAAAAGTTGGTCGCCGGTCTGCAGAACCATTTCGCGGGTGATTTCCAAAGCCTCATGCTGAGGCAGTCTGGCAAGCCAGTAATGACTGGATTTATCCCCTCCCCAGTTCTGCGCAGCTTGTGCCAAGGTGAAGATTCCATTAAGGGCCAGATGGTTAGCATAGGTATGCTTGCTGAAGTAGGCGTCTCCCCATCTCAACGGCGGCCCGGTCTGAAAGCCTCCACGAGCGCCAAAGACGAGGAGAGCAAGGACCACTAAGCCGAACGGCAGAGATTTTCCGAAATATTGTTTCCATGAGAACTCGACCGGTAATCCTTTTGCCGGCACTTTTTTCAAAAGCCACCAGATTCCAGCCATGAGAATTGCCGTGGCGATCAGGTAACGTACGACAGGATAACCATGCCAAACCATTTTTATGACCGTGCCTGGCTGATCAAAGACATATTGGATGGCAAGCTGATTGAATCTATCGTGAAATTCACGGTAAAATTCAGCTTCAGCTATGCCGATAAAGATAACCGGGGATAATACAACCAAGAGAAACGCGAACAGAAAACGGATCCCGTTCTTGCTATACTGCCATCCAATTTTTGGGAGAATCTGCCACGCGGCGACGGGCAACATGATATAACTGGCAATCAACAGATCAAAGCGCATTCCTATTAATAAGCTTTTGAGGATAACAGTTGATGGAATCCCTACGGCCATAGCCCGGTTACTCAACAACAACCATAAACGGCAGAAAGAACCTGCAAGCATTATCCCGATAAATAGATAACCCATACAGATGAATTCGGGCCAGCCTAAACGTTTCAAAGCCTTGCGCGTGATGATTCTTCCTCTTTTGTTGCTATCAATTGGTCGTCCCGGTCAAAGCGAAGGTTCGCAAATACATAAAGGATTAGTATGTTTAAGTGGAAATTGATAAGTCATTTTATACCTTTGGCCCGAGTATTTTTTTTCGTGATTCGGACCGATAAATAAGAGTCGCAAGGCCCACTAGAATAATGGAGAAAATTATCTCAATCAAATGGATACTTGAAAATGACAGGATTTGTTTGAAATTATAGAGAAGTCGATCCAGCCAAAAGTAGTCAGGACGTGGGACCTGTTTTACCTCGATATCCACATTTCCTTTATTGATATTTACTTTTAGAAAGTGAAAAAAATAATGATCCGGATCGGTTCCATGTAATTTTGCCCCTGCTCCTCCTGTGATTGTATAAGGGATTCCTTTCCACCTGCCGTTAAAGTAACCGTGTATGCGTGAGGCGAAAATGTGGGTTACATGGTATTTTAAAAAGAGATTAGCCGGGGTTTTAGCAGATTTATCAGTTAAGCAGTGTTGATGATTTTCCCCTTTTGGGTCATAAAGAGGGGTGTGCATGAAGACGATACGCGTGTTATATTGCTGGGAGTTTTGAAGTTCTGTTTCAAGCCAACCATCTTTCTGCATAAGATCAAAATCTTCATTGCCGGCATCATCTAAGACCATGAAGTAATTTTTTCCAATATGGAATGAATAGTAGGAAGGGCCGAAGATGTCATGGTAGAGGGCGCGACCCCGTCCAAGTAATTCCCGATTTCCCATGGTTGTAATCAGGGGGATACTTAAATTGTCTCGAACCTGTTTTAAGAAATTGGCATATTTATACTTTCTCCCCCGTGAGACCATATCCCCGAGACTGATGGCAAATACAATGTCCGGGTCGTGATCAATAATTTTCAAGAGATTTTCAAATATAAATTTGCTGTACCGGTTCTCTCCAAAGACTGAAAACGAAAAACCGTCTGGATCAGCTACTCTGATCTCGTTCAGGTTTTTGATGTTCCAGTCGCGAGCAGGTAGAGAAGAAAACGGCTCCCACACATCAACAAAAAGAACGATAAGAATGCAAAGCGTCAGGCAAAAAGATTTAATGGGGTATTGCCTTGCAGAGTGTGCAATGATTTTTACCATGTTATTTGCTAAGTTAAGACCCTTCATGATGATCTGTCTTGCAACACTATCCCTTTTCGAGGTTATCTTAGAACTGGGCGAATACGAAGCGTCCATTAATGTCCTCAAAGGCCGGTTCCGGGAGTTTGATTTTCTGTTCAGCGTAGTGTTTTGTATCTGTTATGAGAACCACACGCTTTTTCCCGGAATTCTTATTAATAAGATCCCTGAACTGTTCAACGCTTAACAGACGATGTCGTTTTAATTCATCATGGTCAAGTCCATATGACATCTCACCGCCGCTCCTGATTAAAAAAACGTCGCTGCGTTTGTAAAACCAACAGGTAGCATGTAGCGGGCTATTCCCGGAAACGAGGATCGTATCCCGATGGATCCTATCAGAGTGGCGGAGGAGAAATTCGCCAGGCGCTTTTCTCTTTATGAACTGATCCGGCAGGATAAATTGTGACACGAACATAAAGAGCACGGGCGCGGCGCAGAAAAACGCCAGTTTTGTCCGTGAATCCGATAATCTCCGGGCGAATGCCAGGAGGATGCTCCACGTCATAAGCCCGATAATCCCGAGGACCAATTTCCAGGTTTCTGACGGACCATAGGCCCTTACACCCGGGAAATCGGTCGCCTGGCTTACAATCAGTATGAGCGCAAAAAGAGCTACCATGACAGCGAGAAACGAGGCCCCAATGTTGAATGCCCGCTTCCTTTCCCCTTCGAGGTATTTCAAGAGTCCGATAGTTACGAGAATGGCAAAGGGCGGAAAGCAGGGCAGGATGTAAGTGGCAAGCTTGCCATGGGAGGCCGAAAAGAAGAGAAAGGGAAATATAAGCCAGCAAATGGCAAAACGTACAAGAGGGCCCTTAAGGTGCGTCTTGTTTATACCCTGAACCACCGAAGGAAGAAGCGCCGTCCACGGCAGCGCCCCCCCTATCAGCATCGGAACAAAATACCAGAAGGCTTCGGGATGCTGGGGGTGATCGGACATGAATCGTTTCACATGTTCAATCCAGAAGAAGTAGTGCCAGAAATCGGGCTCCCGGTGGTGAATCAGCACGGCCCATGGAAATGCAACTATAAGGGCCGTTACTATCGGAACCCATGGGAGCCTGAAAAGCTCTTTCCATCGGCCCTCCCATATCAAGAAGGGCAGGATGACAACGACCGGGACCGCAAAGGCAATGAATCCTTTTGCAAGGAATGACAGGCCGAAAAAGGCCCCGGATAGGGCGAGCAGCACAATTCTTTTCCCTGCCCTATCTGCCATATATGCAAAAAAGAATGAGACCATGGCAGCAGTCAGGAACATGGAAAATATGCTGTCTAGGACGCAGAAGGTCCCAACGCCAAAGACTTCGAGGCAGATAAGGAACAACGCGGCGGCGAAAATTCCGGCGGAATACATACCTGCAAACCTCCGCACCAGGCCGAAAAGCATCAACGCGGAGATTCCAACCGCCATGGCTGATGGAAACCGTATTGCAAATGCGTTTTCGCCAAACATGCTGATCGCCGCCGCATTGAGCCAGTAACCGAGCACCGGTTTCTCAAAATAGCGGAGTCCGTTAAGGTGAGGCACGACCCAGTCTCCCGATACAATCATCTCACGCGGGATTTCAGCGTACCGGGCCTCATCCGGTATAATAATGGGTCGCACTCCGAGCGGCAGGATATAGAGTAGAAGGAAGAGCGCTATGACTGCGAAGGAAGACTTCCTCATGATTCAGCATCCTTACCCATGTAAGATGTTTCGGCCTGGCAGGAGATCCATCCCTCTCGCCCGGGAAATTCCCGGGCGACCATGCTGCCCGGGCCAATTGAAGGATATCCCGAGGGTAGAGCCCCGAGAGGGACAAACGATGCCCCTTTGGATTGTGCGATATTTAGAAACGCGCCGAATATGCCAAAACAGGCCATACCCTCAACTTCGGCATGAATGGTCAGGACGTTGAGCTTTTCGGGTTCAAGCAAGGAAAGAATATAATCATTGTAGGTATTGTCTGTTATTCCGTTACTTCCGATCACTTCATCGTAGGTCGGCAGGGTCACAGGAATCTGGGGCTGTAAGAGTTGTTCTCCATCCACCAAAGGTCTGAAAATATCGACTCCCCTGCAGTCGCTGTTGTAGTCAAAAGAGAACCTCGCTTTTTCCCTGAGTACGAGATCTTTACATTTCCACCCTGGAACGGCCGAACAGGTCGGCAGGCGGCCGATAATCCGTGTAAGTAATTCGACTCCCCTGTTCAGGGAGCGGTATATGGCATCACCATCCATGGTATCAATGTGTGCCTGCCATGCATGATGATCCCACGCATGTAATCCCACTTCATGGCCGGCATCCGATGTAGAGCGAATTATCGTTCCCAGGTTTTCTCCTATGACAGGTCCCGGCCAGAAGGTGCCTCGAAGAAGGATGTCCCACCCATAGAGGCTCGATGCCCTCGTCCTCAGCATCTTCCGGAAAAAGGAGGGCCTTATCAGCCGCCAGAGATGCCGGCCCATGTTGTCCGGGCCAACGGAGAAGAAGAACGATGCCTTGATGGAGTAACAGGAAAGTATCCTGCAAAGGTTCGGCACGCCGTACTTTGTTCCCCTGAAGGTATCGACGTCAATCCGCAGACCGATCTTCATGAGGCATTGCCCCTGGCCGGATCTTTATATTCGGAAAGAGAAAACGCTCTGCTTGTGTCATGCGGTGCTTTATGGCCGGCCTCGAATTCTATTGATTCGACGGCTTCCCGCAAAAAGAAATCGAGAGTCTGCTCAACAGACTGTTTAAGTCAACAGCCGCCGGGCGTTTTTAATGCTCGGCTTCCTGTGTTGAACATCCTGGTACCCGGCGCCGTAATAGGAACTGCTTTCCACCTCACGGAAACCCGCAAAAGGGGGGAACTTTGAACGCAGGGGATGGTCCTGGAACTTTGCTACCAGTATCTCCGCCAATTCCTTGATGCTGACTTCATTGTCGGGGTTGCCGATATTTATTATCCGGCCATCGCACACACCATCCCTGTTCTCGATGATCCCGTACAGGGCTTCTACACCGTCCGATACGTCCGTGAAACAGCGTTTCTGGTCTCCGCCATCGATGAGCTGAATCGGAGTCCCCTCCACGAGATTCAGAATCAGTTGCGTGATGGCACGAGAACTCCCAATTCGAGCGGACGTGAGGCTGTCGAGTCTCGGACCTATCCAGTTGAACGGCCGGAACAGGGTAAATCCGAGACCTTTCTCCTGACCGTAGGCCCAGATAACCCTATCGAGGAGCTGTTTACTGCACGAGTAGATCCACCGCTGCATCCGGATCGGCCCTAAGACTAACCTGGAATTGTCTTCATCAAAAACCTCTTCGTTGCACATTCCATACACCTCGGAAGTG
>JAFDDR010000163.1 GCA_019310785.1 Deltaproteobacteria bacterium | reverse complement strand
GGCAAGTCTAATTTATGGCCAAGGATATTCATAAAATTCTCCATCATCCTGGCAGTAGCCCCCCAGATCACGTCGTCATTGTATTCATAAGCAATCGCCCGGTAGGTCATTCCTTCATATTCGACAGAGCCTCTCTGATACTGCGGGTTTTCGGGATGGAACACATATAATGGCACCTTGATGATTCTCTTAACCTCAACCCTGTTAATGACAAAATCATAAGAGTTGGGCACAAACCCGACAACCGGATGAACCACAAAACTTGACACAAGGGTCAGGGTATCATCTATCCTGCCCAAAATCTCCACATCCTCCTGCCTGAGACCGATCTCTTCATGGGCCTCCCTCAAGGCGGTATCCTCAAACGAACCGTCTCCGTCATCCACGGCGCCACCTGGAAAGGATATCTGGCCCTTGTGGTGTTCCACCTTGTCCGTCCTTTTCGTAAACAATACCTCTGGAACGCCCCCATCATCTAAAAGCGGGATCAGAACGGCGGCATGGACATAGGACGACGATGAGTTCTCAATACGTTTATACGTTCTGTCGCTTAAGACATCTTTTATTGTTCTAACAATATCCATTTTTATTCCTGAAATTCATATTATCCCACTTTACTGTGTTTTGTCCACCCTGCATCGAGGAAAAATGCGCCAGAGCGCTACGGAAAGGCCAACTGCCTGCTAAATTCCGTTTGCTATGTGTTTTATATGTTTTTCTTCGATTCAATTCCCTGGGATTCATCCCGTTTTTCCTTATGTCCTAAAATAATATTTCCCATAGATCTTACCGCACAAAATACCGGCTTTTTGTGCAAAAAATCAGCAAAGGTTTAAATCCTCCGGAATACATTTTTGGAGACATATCCCTCGGCTGGATTGAAAACAAAAGTATCCTCATCCTCCAACCTACGGCTCAAGAACGAGGTGGAAATGTCTTCATCGTGATTGACAATTAAGAAATGGTATTATATTATTAAAAAAGTAAGGAAAAGTAATAAAGAGGTGCAATAAATGGAATCTGTCATAACAAAAAAGGGGCAGGTGGTCGTCCCTGTGGCATTAAGAAGGAAATACGGGATAGCTGCCGGCACAAGAGTGATCTGGATAGATACCGGATCTGTCATAAAGCTAATGCCGATACCAAAAGATCCTGTGACGGCCCTGCGTGGTTGCTCCGAGGGAGAAGCTCTTACCAGGAGCCTGTTGAGAGATAGAAAGGAGGACAAAAAGCTTGAAGGGTAACCTTATTTTACCAGATACATCGGCAATCCTTACGATGATGGACAACGAGGAAGGGGCTGATGTGGTCGAAAATATTTTGCGAACAAGAGAAATCCTTTTGCCTGCTATTGTGCTATTTGAGGTCTATTACAAAACCATCCAACACAGTGGAATAGAAGTTGCTGAATTGAGGTATGCCACTTTGAAGAGTATCAAGGCAAAGCACATCGCAGAGCTGACTGAACCGGTTTTGTTAAAGGGGGGAGAATTGAAGGCAGAGTATCAGATATCTTTTGCAGATTCTATCATTGCCGCCTATGCGTTTGTTTACGATGCAACCCTTGTTCACAAGGACCCTGAATTTGAAGTCCTTACTATGGTTGATCAAGTAAAGCTGCCGTATAAACCGAAACAGGAAAGAAGGGGGAATGGTCAGTCTGGCGAAAACTGAGGTCGAGGTGTGAAAGGGATGGGTGCCAGCGTTAATGGATGGAAGCCCTTTAAATCATGCCAAATAATGTTTTCGAAATCTTTTGGTACATCGCTATTGGGAAATAGACTACTCCCGTATGTACGAAATCATTTGCGGCGTTGATCTCGATGATCTCGTAGAATTTATTCATCAAATAGGGAAATTATTTCAAAAAAAGACTGAGGACGAGGGAAAACATTTAGAAAGACTGAACTACTACATTGCAATCAGGGTTGTAAAGGAGGATCAATTTGTACCATATGTTTTCAAATACTCATCAAACCGGGACTTTGTCTCTTCATCTATCGCCCTGAAACTCCCCTCAATCATGACCGGGATCTTTTCCTGAAAAAGATATTCTACCACCTCTCTGATGCCCGACACGGAATAAACCGGGATACCGCTTTTGGATACAAAATCCTGGATCGCGTTTTCCCCTTTCCGGCCGGGAATCACATTCCCGTCACTGTCATAGACCGCGGTGGTCTGTTCCCTGTCTATTCCGATACCGATACCCTTCACGTGATATTTCATGCCCCTGGCCTGTGCCTCGGCCTCTATCTTTTCCAGAAGATCATATTTGGTGCCCATGGAGGTTGCAACATCATCCACCACGAATATGCGGCAGCCGTCAAAAAAGGTGGAGTTCACGAACACGCCCTTGGACACGCTTGCCTCTCCGTGGGTCTTGGCCTCTTTTCGATCATAATCGAACAGCAGATCCAGTCCATGATTCTTCCAAAGGGCAATGGCCGTAGCTGAGGCAATAGCACTTCCCTTGTAGGAAGGGCCTAAGATAATGTCTGTTTCCTTAACAAGATCCAGTGATACCATCATACCGGCAAAATAGGACCCTATTTCAAGGCTCAACCTGCCCGTCTTGAACATTGCCATGTTTACAAAATATGGAGTCGGCCGCCCATCCTTCAAAACCAGACCTTTGTCATAAAAAAGGGCCCCTGTTTCCGCTAAGGTCCGCGCTAATTTTTTCTTGTAATCTTCCATAATTGAACGTCTCGGAAATTCTTCAACTTATTGAGAATAAAGTAATTTTTCGGGGCCTGAGTTTCTGCCTCGTACATGGAATAATGGAATGGTGGAATAGTGGAATGTTGGTTTTAATAAGGAACTTACTCTTAAATTAATTTTATTGACTTTCCTGTAAAGAAGAATTCTGCCAATAACCCACTTTTCCATTTTCTCTCCAAGGCGTAGTATCGTGCATTTACGAGCCGGAAGCCCAAGACCCATTGTTCCATTATTCCAGTATTCCAACATTCCAATTGTGAGCGAAGCGACCTAAGTTCCATATTAGACAAAACGCGTGAATGGTTCAACAATAATTTGTGAACTTGTCATTAATTCTCATTATGACCTTGGATATTTGTAATATGCCAAAATGGGAATTTCCTTCAGCCATTATGATCTCTTGACAATGACACTAAAAGGCGATATATAATAAGCTAATTTTGGTTATCATTATCTTAAATTGGAAGGAGGTAAAACCATGCCGGAAGAACAGGTTGCCGTTATCGTCAAGTTTTTCGCCAAACCCAGTGTCGCCGCCCTGGAAGTGACTAATGGAAGCATAGTAAAAGGTGATTTATTGAAGTACAAGGGGCACACCACGGATTTTACCGAAGAGATCACCAGCATGGAGGTTGACAATCAACCCGTGGATGAGGCAAAGGTGGGTGATCTCGTAGGAGTAAAAGTAAAGGAAAGGGTAAGGGAAAACGATAAGGTTTATAAGGTCGTAGAATAATCCTTAATCTTGATCAGCAGCTTTGGTACCAACCTTCTGACAACCGCTTCTTTTTCAAAGGTGTTCACCGAGGAATACGTCTTATAATCAGGATGGTCCTTGCTGAGCACGGGGACTTGTGCCTGAAGGCCTGGCGCCATCCTGTCAAATTGGATGATGAGATCCACAAGGGTGAATTTCTCACCGGGATAGCTTTCCAGCCATCCTAACCTTTTCATACATTCAAAGCGGATCCGGTCCAACAAAAACAGGTACTGGTCTATGATGACCATCTTTTTCTTTTGACCCAGTTCGTTGAATTCAAACCCGGATCCCAGGCCCTGAAGGTTCATGGTCAAGTCATACAGATAAAAGGTCCCTTTATCCTTCCCCTGTGCCAGGAGGGAAAGAGTTCTAAAGGAAATGTCCGAAAGCCGCGTCTCAAGGCCAAAATCTTCCTTAAACCGGCCTTTCCAGTTACGGTACGCCTTCTTAACGGCCATGAGCAACCGGCCCTCTTCCAGATCAATGACCCCGGGCATCTCCGTTTCCCTTCCCTTTACTTCTTATTCCCGAACCTGAAACCACACCTCTCACAGGCTTCTCCCTTTGGCTGCTTTAATCCACATTCGGGACACATGGTAAACTCCTGGAAAGGAGCAATGGAAATTGAGGCACTCAAACGCCCTGATTCCTCAAAGTGCCCGTGTTCCTGGATTATTACTCTTCCGCCCGCGTCCTGAACCGCATCGGCATATCGCCTTGCACCCCCCAAGGTCAAGCCCCCTTTCAAAATAACAGGGGCCTTTTCGAACATTTTGGCCACAATCTCTGCCGGCGCGCCTAAGCGTAACATTCCGGCCATGAATGCTTCTTTGTCCTTTTTTATTAACCCTTGAAAAAGGACACGATATTTTTTAACCATTTATTTTGACCGTTTTTTTAGCGTTCAGGGGTTCACGGTTATCTTTTCTTAATGCCGATCCAAAAGAATAGACAAGAGAGAAAAGGCTCGGGATAAGAAAGAGAGTAAATATGGTCGATACAGCCAGGCCCCCTATAACCACGGAACCCAACCCCCTGTAAAGCTCGGAGCCCGCGCCCGGGAAAAAGACTAAGGGAAGCATGCCAAAAATGCTTGTGGTCGTACTCATATAGATAGGTCTTATTCTTATCTTAACCGCCTCATTGATGGCCGTATTTACGTCCATCTGATCATTCCTTATAAAATTGAGGGTCTGGTGGACAATGAGTATGGCATTATTCACCACAATCCCTACAAGGATAACAAATCCCAGCATGGTAAGGATGTCAAGGGGCTGGTTTGACATGAATGTATTGACAAGCCATAGACCCAGAAAACCGCCTGCCGCGGCTAAAGGCACACTGAACATTATTACTAAGGGGTATAAAAAGTTCTCGAACAGTGCTGCCATCAGGAGAAAAGTAATCAGGACAGCCAAAAGAAAATTCCACTTCAAGGCATCCCTTGTCCTTGCAAGATCATCGGCAGTGCCGCTGACCCCGATATGGTACGCCCTTCCCAGTTCTCCCCTCTCAATGATCGGACCAATAATCCGGGTCTTGACAATATTCACGGCCCTTTCCATGGACACATCATAGGAAGGGATGACCCTTACCACTATGGCACGGTGCTGTTCAATATGATTTATCTGGCTCGGACCCGAGACCAGATCAAGGCTGCTCACGGAGTTTAGGGGAACCAGGCCCGCCTTGGGGGTTTGAATCATGATATGATCAAAATCCTGGGTCCTGTTGAGCGTATCGTCTTCTCCCTTTAGGACGAGGTCTATCTCTTCTCCTTCAAAAAGATAGTCATCAACTTTGGCCCCACCCAAGAGCACGTCCAATGTAATCCCTATGTCAGACGCACTGAGCCCCACCCTGGAGGCCCGCTCCCTGTCGGGGACCACCTGGATCTCCGGATTGCCTAAATCAAGGCTCGGAATAGGCCGGACCTGGGACCCGGGAATAAGGGCCTTGGCCTTAAAAAAAATCTCACTACCCAACCGAATCAGCTTATTGAGATCAGGTCCCGTGATTTCAACATCAATGGAGCGACCCTCACCGATACCTCTCGCAAACAGGTTTGCTTGCTGGACAACGGGATAACAACCAGGGATCTTTTCCAGGGCTCCCCGCAGCAATGGAATTAATTCTCTCACCCTCTCAGGTATCCTGGAGTTACAACCCATAAAGACATGTTTCGACCTCGCTATAAAGAAAAAATTCTCAACAGGCGGCCCTTTGAGCCTCGCGGCCTCCTCTGATCCGGGTTCAACCTCCCAGTAGGGCTTAAGCTCCGTGGCGACCCTAACGGCAATCTGTTCTAACTGTGCATTATTATACCCCGGCGGCGGCAAAACGAGGCTGTACAAAAAATTCCTGTTTCCTTCAGGGAGATACTCTGTCTCCGGAATCAGAAATCCGGCAGTTCCAACGGCCAGACATGTGAGCACCAATACCGTTAACACACTGCGCCACCACCTCCCTAACAACCATGATACAAGACCGGTGATCAAATTCCCGATCGTCTTCCCAAGGCTTCCCAAAATCCGGGTGATTCCCCTGGGGTCGCCTCTCCCCTTGAGGATCTTTGCCGACATGGAAGGAATGACGGTTATGGAGACCAGGAGGCTCAAAAAGACGGCGCTGGCAATGGCAATGGCGATATCGCGAAAGAGCTGTCCCACCTCTTCTTCCATAAAAACCACAGGAACAAATACGGCAATGGTAGTACATGTGGAAGCCACAATAGCGCCCATCACCTCTCTCGTTCCATTTAATGCGGCATCAAATCTGGATTCCCCTGACTGATAATGCCTGTAGATATTCTCAAGCACAACGATGGAACTGTCCACTACCATTCCTATGGCGAAACTCATCCCTGCCAAGGTAATTACATTGATATTGCGGCCAAAGAGCGTGATCATAAGGAAGGTGCCGATGATGCTGATGGGGATGGTAGTAGTGATCACTAAGATGCTGGAAATATTCCTGAGAAACAGGAGAAGAACAATAACAGCTAAGAAGGCACCCAAAAAAATGTTCTTGCGGACCCGGCTGATGGATGCATTGATATAATCGGTGGAATCATAAACCTGTTTGAGTTCCAAGCCTCGTTGGGCAAGATAATTCTCATTGAGGTCCTTAATGGCCTTTTTCAGTCCCTCCATAACCGTCAGCACATTGGAGCCCGCTGTTTGAACAACCTTGAAAACAAGGGTCTTGTAATCATGGTGCCTGACAATGACCGTCTCATCGCCAAACCCTAAGGTGACCTTAGCCACATCACCTATGGTAACGGGAA
>JAFDDR010000162.1 GCA_019310785.1 Deltaproteobacteria bacterium | reverse complement strand
GGCATCTCTTCCTCCCCGGCCTCTTTGAACAATTGAACGCTTTTCTTTAATGAACTGAGACATTCCAAGCATTCAGGGCACTTTTCTAAGCTTTCCTCAATCTCTTTGCAGGCCCGGTCATCGAGCTCACCATCCAAGTATTCGGATATCCTTTTAAAGTGCTTTTTGCAATCCTCTTTCACTGGACCTTTCCCTCCCTGTAGTGCTTTGAAATTTCCTCCCTCAGAAACAGACGCGCCCGGTGCAGCCTTGTTTTTACCGCTTGAATGGATATTCCAAGGATTTCGGAGGTCTCTACCGTGTTGAATCCTTCAGTATCCCTGAGATTGAAGACAAGGCGGTATTTATGAGGGAGTGATTGAATGGATGCGTCAATAACCTGTTTCAACTCGGCACGCAGAAAATTATCAGAAGGGTCGTCGGACCAATCCGGAATTTCATATTTGATATCAGAGCCATCTTCATGCACAAAAGATTCCAGGGATATTTGTTGGTCCGGTTCACATTTCTTTTTTCTCCGCTTTCTTATACAGGCCCTGGCAGCTATCCTGAAAAGCCAGTTTTTCAACTTTGTTTCTTCCCTGAACCTGCCTAAGTATCTAAAGGCATTCAAAAAAGTCTCTTGGACAATATCCTCGGCATCCTGAAGATGACCGCACATCTTAAGGCCGAATGTAAATATTTGCTTCTCATATCGTTCCATAATTTTCTCCATGGCTTCCATGGAGCCGGCCTTAAACCGGGCGATTAAATCATGATCAATGGCATTTGTAGCTGTTTGGTTCATTTTAACCTTTACCCTCTATTTGCATCCATCCGGCCAAGCTCCGCAAGCTTTTCCAGTCCATTGCGATTGAGCAGCTTGATAATGCGCCCATCCATTTCAATCAGATTCAGCTCAGTCATCCTTGTAAAAATCCGAGACAGAGTTTCAGGGATCGTACCCAATAGGCTTGCAAGCTGTCCCTTGGAAATGCTCAACGTGACGGTGTCTTCTTGTCCCTCTTCATCTGCAAGATAGAGCAGGTATGCGGCTAAACGACCAGGGACCTCTTTTAGGGAAAGGTTCTCTACCTGAACGGTAAACTCGCGGAGTCTCCTTGAAAGGACGGCTAACATGTTCATTGCCAGGGAGGGAATCCTTGTTATAAGGTCAACAAATGCCGCTCTGGGAAAAAACAGGACATGGCTTTTGGCAATAGCTTGGGCGCTTGCAGGGTAAGACCTTCCCGCATAAACGGCAACCTGGCCGAATGGTTCTCCCGGGCCGTAGATATGGAGGGTTTGTTCTTTTCCGTCCAATGACACCTTAAATATTTTTATAAGCCCTTCTACAACCACAAAAAAGCCGTCTCCTTCATCCCCGTCTGAAAAGATGATCTCACCCTTGTTAAAACGCCTGTTAACAGCAATATCCTTGATTTCTTCCAACTGGCCTTCGGGAAGGCCGCTGAAGCTGGGAACGCCTGAAATTATATCAAGTAGTTTTTTCACAAATTCCTCATTCTTTGAGAATAATTATCCATTTCTTGATTTAAGTCAAGGAGATGGCGAAGTCGTGGCAGGGAAACGTCAAAGTCAACTCTAACTGATTCAGATAGAAACGATTTACTTTCCCGGATATGGCACTAAAATCACAATACTCAAATTACAAACAATACCAAAATTACAAATTCCAATGACCAAAACATTTCAATCAGTTATTGGATGTCTCACTGTCATTTTAGCTGTTTTTAATTTTGAATTTCGGTCATTGATATTTGTTTGAGATTTGTATTTTGGTGCTTGGAATTTTCATGATCTTCATAAGCCAGTAACTTTATTTATTCCAAGCAATTACCTGTTTAAATGACGTGGCCATGGCAGTCGTGGAAACAAGGACAGTCATTTCAATAAGCACTGTTTGGGAAGGGTGAATAAAAAGACACTCCCTTCACATTTCACACTTTCCGCCCATATCCTGCCGCCATGGGCCTCGATGATCCCCTTGCATATTGCAAGGCCAAGGCCGGTGCCCTCGTGCTTACCTATGCCTTTTGATGAGGGAAGGGTATAAAATTTTTCAAAAATAACTTCCATGTTTTCCTCGGAAATGCCGATTCCCCGGTCTCTGACAGCCACTAAAACATCATGTTCATCTTCCCTGACCTCTATACCTATCTCTGTCCCTTTATCAGAAAATTTTATGGCATTTTCAATCAAATTAACAAGGACCTGCTCGATACGTTCTAAATCTATCTCGGCATAGATATCTCCGGGATACTCATAGCTTACGGATATGTTCTTATCCATGGCCAGAGGGCCTATGATTTCTGCAACTTCCCGGACCAACCCGGATACATTCTCTTGCTCAAAAGACCAGTCCGCCTTGTCCGCCTCTATCCTGGTGAAATCAAAAAGGTCTGATACGAGGTGAATGAGCCGTGTCAGGTTCTTGTCTATTATGGAGAGATAATGTCTGTTTTCCGTTCGTTCGATTGTCCGGTTGAGGTAATCTACTCCTCCCCGGATCACCGTTAATGGTGAGCGGAGTTCATGGGACATGTTGGCTAAAAAATCGGATTTTAATTTGTCTAAGGTTTGCAGCTCGCGGTTGGCCTCAGAAAGCTCATGCGTCGCCTGCCTGACCCTTTCTTCCAGCAGGTCACGGCCCCGAGCAAGCCTCTCGGCCATGAAGTTGAAGGTGCGGCCCAATCTCTCAAGCTCGTCTCCGGTAGAGACATTTAGCCGGGCGTCCAGTTTCCCCTCGCCTATCTTGCCGGCCATCTCTTCAAATTGTCTCAACGGTCTTATCACCAACCGGCGAAGAAGGACAAACAAGGTAAAAGTCATAAGAGATATAAGGCAGATCCCAGAAACAGCTAATTTTATATGATCCTTTTGAATGGAGGCCCTTATCTTACTTAGGGGAAAGAACACGCTTAAACCTCCCCTGATGCCGCTTTTGGATACCTCCCGGGCCTGGTGGCATTTAAGGCACCCCTTTTCCAGATAAAGCGGCGCTACATATCGAAAATACTGTTTTTCGTCCCGGTGGTCGAACTTGAACGCTTCGGTTGACCCTTCATTCCTGAATGTATTCAAGGCTTCTCTCTCAAAATCGTCCGGCCTGTTTTCCGGATTAAGAGGGTTCAGGCTTGCAAGGCGAAATTGATAAAGGTCTTGGCGATCCGAATACTGGGACAATTTTTTTGTGACCATAGAAGGGGTGAATCGCTGATAGCATCCCCTGGTGGTTTCCAGCCTGTCGTCTAAGAAGCAGTAAGTATCCTTAGCCCCTTCGCTTTTTACGTTTACCATTACACCGCCGCAGTCAGAGATCCATTGCCGGGTCAAGATTATTTGCCTGGACAGGACCCTTGCCTGATTAACAATCTGATCTATGGCCCTTTTTTCATGCTGCATGCCTTCCCATATGAAAATGACCCCAATAGTCGGGAAGATAATCAGCGTGATGCCCAGAAGGAATTTCCACTGGAGAGAAAGCTTTAATTTCCTCATAATTTTGGCCTCATGCAAGAGTTCGATTGAGTGTTCATGGTTTTTCCTGTTTTTTCGTGACCTTCGTGGTATTCTTCAGCCACTGATTTGGTCAGGTCCTTCTAAAATTGGAATTGCTGCCAAGCCGTTGACAATGAAGAGATTTTTTGACTTAATGAATATACTGATAGAGACATCACCTGACAAGGAAAAGTAATTATGCCGGAAGTGGCTGGTAAAATCGGGGCTACTATCCTGGTCGTAGATGATGACAAGGATATTGTACAGACCATCAAGGGCAATTTGGAATTGGATGGTTATGTGGTCCTGTGCGCCTATGACGGACGATCCGGCCTTGATATGGCGAAGACACATAGGCCCGATTTGATCATACTCGATTTGAACCTGCCCGATATTGACGGGATCAAGGCCTGCCAGATAATTAGGAGAGAATTCGATTTTCCAATCATCATGCTGACAGCCAGAGACGGGGTCTCCGACATGGTCCTGGGCTTGGAATGTGGGGCAGATGATTATATGGTCAAGCCCTTCAACTTCCTTGAGCTTTCGGCCAGGATCAAGGCGATTTTAAAGAGGGTTAAGAGAAGTGTTGTAAAGAATCATTATGTAGCAAGGGACCTTTCCATAGATTTTAAATCCAGAAGGATCTCTGTGCAGGGGAAAGAGGTTAAGCTGACAAGGACAGAATTTGAACTGCTGGAACTCTTTATTTCCTATCCTGATGAAGTCCTTTCCCGGGAATTCATCCGTGACCAGATCTGGCACGATTCTCAACTTTACCAGCACAGCAGGGCCGTAGATGTTCACGTGCAACGGCTGAGAAAAAAGATAGAACCCGATATCGAAAAACCACAGTATATTGTTACGGTGGCTGGGGTAGGGTACAAATTCAAGGATAAAATCGTGAACTGATTTTATTTATTGTTACATCTTTTACATTTTTGTTTCTTGACTATGTCATTATATATGTGAAAGAATTTATTTCTATAACATAATTGAAATATACCATGACCTTACCTTTTTTAGGAGGGGACATGAAAAAGTCAAAAGGTGTTTTAAAAAGCACAAAACCCGCCTGGAAAAAGTTCGTAAAACCGCTCATTTTCATTGCTATTGGCATTACTATCGCCTTCCCGATTTTCAGTATGTCCTATTTTACCATGGTGCGCACATCAACACCACAATTCTGCGCCTGGTGCCATGAAATCCAGTTTGCTTATGACACATGGAAGACCTCTACCCACGTGAATAACCCACAGGGATTCGTGGCGGACTGTATGGACTGCCACTTACCGGCCCCCCATGATACGTTCAACTTTTTCTACGCCAAGACCGCGCACGGCATAAAAGACATCATCATACATTTTACCCAGGACGAATACGATCACGAGAAAACCAGGCTCGCGGCTTATGCCTCTTTCAAAAATGAGCAGTGCCAGAAATGCCATCGCAATCTTCTGTATATCCCTGACAAACGGGGGGCCATGTTAGCCCACAGGGCGGTCGTCTATGCCAGACCCGGCTATGAAAAACGATGCGTGGATTGCCACAAGAACCTGGTTCACAATGCCAGGCAATTATATCAATATAAACAATACAGGGATACGTACAGGGGCCTGGGACTTTAGGATTGAATATTGACGATTGAATATTGATGGACTCGTAAAAAGTCGAAAAGTTCCCTTTTCTGTCATTCCCCGCACACAGCAGCGGGAAATCCAGTGTTTTCAGTAACTTATGCTTTACCTGGACCCCGGTTGCAGTTTATCCCGCACAATGTGCGGGACCGGGGTGACGACTTTTTACGAGTTCGTCAATATTCAATTGTCAATATTCAATCATCAATTATAAGGAAGGGGGGTTAATGATGAAAAAGATCATAATTGTTGCAGGTCTAATAGTCGGGCTGGCAGGTCTTGTAATGGCCGGATCACTCGTTGCCGATGCCCAGACGGCCCAGAACCAGGCCAAGGAGAAGGAATTCAGGATTGAGCGCAGCATGCCCAAAGAGGCCGTGGCCTGTATTGAATGCCACAAAAAGGAAAACCCGGGTATTTTCGCGGATTGGGCCCACAGCAGGCATGCCTCGGCCAACATCACCTGCCTCGACTGTCACAAGGCGGAGGAGTTTGACGCTGATGTGAGCAAGGAACATTTCAAGCAATACGAGCGCTCTGATCAGAAATTCGGAACTAAGGAGTACAAGGTCCCTATCACGGCGGTTGTGACTCCAAAGGACTGCTCCCGCTGTCATCCGGATGAGGCCAAGCAGTACAGCCTCAGCAAACATGCAAATACCCTTGAAATTATATGGAAGATCGACCCATGGATGAACAAGGGCATGAACAGCGACAATGAAAGGACCACTGGCTGCTATCACTGTCATGGAACAGTACTGAAGATGAAGGATGGTAAATTGACTCCTGAAACCTGGCCCAGTGTGGGTGTAGGTCGTGCCAATCTGGACGGGAGCCGGGGATCATGCTCAAGTTGCCATACCAGGCACATGTTTTCCGTTATGGAGGCCAGAAAGCCCGAGGCCTGCGGACAGTGCCACTTAGGACCGGATCATCCCCAGTTAGAGATATTTATGGAGTCAAAGCACGGCGATATATACACTGCCCATGGAGACGAATACAACTGGAATGCTGCTCCAGGGACCTGGACAGCCGGAGTGGACTACCGGGCACCCACCTGTGCGGCCTGTCATATGTCTGGCTCAGGCCCAGCCCTGACAACCCATGACGTGACCGAGAGGCTCTCATGGGAACTCCAGGCGCCCAAATCAATGCGTCCTCAGGACTTTCCACCCTTCCCGGCCAAGACCAACTGGCAGGTGGAACGCGAAAAGATGAGCGGCATATGTATGCAGTGCCACAGCAAGCTGTGGGTGGAAAACTTTTATACACGTCTTGATCGGACGGTTAAAGAGTATAATGAGGTCTATTTCACGCCGGCCAAGAAGATGTTGGATGAACTTTACGATAAGGGACTTCTTGACAAAAAAGGTTTCTTTGATGAAAGACCTGAGCTGGACTACTATTACCTCTGGCACCATGAAGGAAGAAGGGCAAGAATGGGTGTGGCCATGATGGCGCCTGACTACGCCTGGGGAACTCGCCCGTGATCTGCTAAAACATAACAAGAAGGCATACAGGGCCACCGACTACCCCAATGCCACGGGAAACACAAACAAGCCGCCGGAGGTCTTGCCGAGAACCAAATAGAGTCTCAAACCATAACGCGTAACACCCCTTTCCTTAAAATCCCCGCCCCTTCTTTTTAAAGGGCGGGGATTTTTTTGACCTAAGTCAAGGAATCCCCCTTCAAAAATGCCTATGATAGGAATTATCTTAAGTTAAAAGAGGTCTTATGCTAAAATGGAGTAGACAAGCAAATGAGGCATTATCCAGGGTCCCTTTCTTTGTCAGGAAACGGGTGAAGAAGCGGGTTGAAGAGGAGGCCGCCGGGCGCAAGGCCGGTGAAGTGACCTTGGAACATGTTCGTACATGCCAGAAGAGGTTCCTTAACCACATGGAGGATGAGGTCAAGGGTTTTCAGGTGGAGACCTGTTTTGGTTCTACCGGTTGCCCGAACCGGGCAGTGAATTCCGATGGTCTGCCCGAAAGGCTTGAAAAGGGTCTCTCTAAGAGAAATATGAAGCCATTTTTAAAAGAGCGGGTGAACGGCCCCTTAAAAATGCACCATGAATTCCGTATTTCAATTTCCGATTGCCCTAATGCTTGCTCCCGGCCTCAAATCTTTGATGTAGGGCTTATCGGGGCTTGCAGGCCTGAAATCACGGATGAACCCTGCACGCAGTGCGGGGCCTGTGTGGAATCATGTAAGGAAAATGCCGTTTCCATTAAAGATGATATTCCCGTTGTGGATAATTCTAAGTGCCTTTACTGCGGACAGTGCGCTCGCGTCTGCCCGACAGGCACATTGCAG
>JAFDDR010000161.1 GCA_019310785.1 Deltaproteobacteria bacterium | reverse complement strand
CGCAAAATTCCTCACTGCTGCCTCCCGTAGGAGTCTGGACCGTGTTTCAGTTCCAGTGTGGCTGATCATCCTCTCAGACCAGCTAACCATCGTCGCCTTGGTAGGCCATTACCCCACCAACAAGCTAATGGTACGCGGGCCCTTCCCTGAACGGCAACTTTCATGAAGAGGTCACCTTTCATCCCAAGAACCATGGTTCTCAGGACAATATTCGGTATTAGTCCCGTTTTCACGAGGTTATCCCAAATTCAAGGGCGGGTTACCCACGCGTTACACTTTACTCTCCGGCACTCAGTTGCCTGAGTGCCCGATTTCTCGTTCGACTTGCATGTGTTAGGCACGCCGCCAGCGTTCGTTCTGAGCCAGGATCAAACTCTCCACTTAAATCAAGTAAGGGTTCAATACCCTTTTTTTTATCAGGGGCTTAGAACGGCGTCACTATTTAGTTTTCAAAGAGCAAATTAATGATTTCAGATTAAGGCATTCATATGTGTATGTCAAGCCATTTGTTTGCCTATGTCTGAAATCAAAGAAGAAGAATTTATACCCTATGTCATTTTAAGATGTCAAGAAATTATTTCATATTATCAAAAAAAAACTTTCTTATTCCTCTTTAAAAAATTGATCTATTATATCAACAACATAACGCATTTGATCTGAGGACAATTCAGGATAGATGGGCAGGGCCAGGGTTTTTTCTGCCGCTTCCTTGGATACCGGAAAATCCTCAGGCCTATACTCAAGATAATTGAAACATGGTTGCGTGTGGAGCGGAACAGGATAATAGACCTCACAACCTATCTCGTTTTTGTTTAGGTATTTCCTGAGTTCGTCCCTTCGATCTTCGACCTTGATCACGAATTGATTGTAAATATGTCTTTTTCCAATATCCTTAGGCAGTGAGATGGCCGCGAGATCCTTTTCATCGAATAACTCCCTGTAAAAACTGGCGTTTTTTCTTCTTTTTTCTGTCCATCCATCCAAATGTCTTAGTTTTATAAGCAAAATGGCCGCCTGGAGGGCATCCAGCCTGAAATTTCCACCGATCATATTGTGATGGTATTTTGGTTTCGATCCGTGGACTCGCATTATTTTCAGCCGCTCATAGATTTCCATTTCATTGGTCGTTACCATCCCTCCGTCCCCAAATGCGCCTAAATTCTTTGAAGGAAAGAAGGAAAAACACCCGTATTGTCCCATGGAACCCGCCCTTTTTGCAGTCCCATCGCTAAATTCATATTCTGCTCCAATGGCTTGGGCCGCATCTTCAATAACCGTCAATCCGCAAGAATCAGCAACCTTCAGAATGGAATCCATATTCGCGCATTGCCCGAAGAGATGAATCGGAATAATGGCCTTTGCCTTAGGTTTTTCCTCTTTAAGAGAAGATATTATCTCATCGAGCTTTGCAGGATCCATATTGTAGGTGACTTTATCAATATCCACAAATACCGGTCTGGCACCAACCCTTGCAATAGCCCCTGCAGTGGCAAAAAAGGTATAGGGTGTCGTTATCACCAGATCCCCGAATCCAACACCGGCCGTCATCAAAGAAAGCAACAGGGCATCAGTGCCTGACGACACCCCGACAGCGTAATTGCTCCTGCAATAAGAAGCGATCTCCTTTTCCAGTTCTTCTACTTTGGGCCCGAGGATAAACATCTGTGAATCAAAAACCTCCCCTACCGCCTTCATTACCTCTTCTTGAATCCCTTCATACTGCTTCTTTAAATCTAATAATGGTACTTTCACCTTTGTCCTCCTGTTGCATTATCTTAGTTTCCATCCATAAATGGCTACTTTTCACAATCTCGGCGTCAATCTGCGGGATCACTTGTTCCCGCTCTGAAAGCGGGTTTCGGAATGATCACCATATGTCCTAATTCCCAATTCCCTCAATTCACTAATCATTTAATCTTTAAATACCGATTTCACCTTACCAGTTCCGACACAGGTACAACATGAAACTCAGCCTTGATTCCGGAATGATACTCTCTTAATATTTCAAGCGTCTCTTTGTGGGGATGACCGATCCCTATGGCTGAACCCGAATGCCTCGCCATGCTCAAAAGACGTTCCAGTTGCATCCTTATTGCCTTTGGCGCCAGGTCGTTATCCAGAAATACACTCCTTTTGGCGGCAGGTAGACCCATATTTTTTGCCAGTTTGAACCCAACTGTATTGCTTGTCGTTCTACTGTCAACATAAAATAGATTCCTCTTTTTCAACTCTTTTAAGACAATTACCATCTTTTCCCGGTTTTCTGTAAAGGACGATCCCATATGGTTGTTCACACCCTTAGCCCCTGGAATATCTTCCAAATCCTGATCCAGCATTTGCAGGATCTCTTGTTTTTCCATGGACAGGAACAAGGCCCCTGGACCAGGCTTAACAGACGGGTACTGTTTTGGCTCCATAGGCAAATGCAGTATAAGCTCACAGCCATTTTCAGTAGCTTCCCTGACGATCAGGTCAGTATAAGGCGCGCATGGGAGAACCGAAAGACTGATCGGCAGATCCAGATGAATAAAAGAAAAGGCTATGTCCTGATCGTATCCCAGGTCGTCAATAATAATGGCGACACTGGAGCGGAAATCTTTAACAGGTAACCGCTGACTATCAAACTTCAGGACAATCTTATGGGTGTAGAAACCCTGTGCAGAGATATGACAAACGATTTCATTATCAGGCGTTTTTTCATATCGATAGCTTATTTCCGGCCCTAATGCGGTCAGACCATGCGTAATGATTATTTGAAGATTGCGTGCACATTTCCTACCTGGGCATTTAACGGAAATCTCCGTAAAATCCCAGACACGACCATTTTGATGTCTCGGCTCAACATTTTGAAAGGAGATATCCCTTTCCAGGGCCCCACTCCTGTACAGGGATTCATAGACAGCATAGTCTATATCCCTAATTTTCTCGCGGAGATCGCTCCTTGAGGAGTAAATTTCTTCAAAGACAGGGGGGGGTGTCCTGGGTGTGTTACCCGGTGAAAAAAAATATACGCCCAAAAAAATGAGGCCGGCTAAAAACGAGGGGAATAAAATCAGGAAAAATAAACGTTTTTTTTCTATCATTCATGAACCGGTCTTTATCTGGGAAAAAATGCCCCAGGTCTTAAGCAACTGCAATGCATGGCGGACTTGGTTGTCCTTTTCAAGAAGCAACTTGATCCTTTTGTCCTTTTGGCTTTCCGACTCCTTTTCCTTTTGTTCCTTACCTTCTTCCTCTTCCTTGGCCATATGGCGCTTAAGATCCTCCTCCCTCACGAAACGACGGGTTGCTTTTTCCTTGTCTTTATTCACGGGAACAAACGCCAACTCAATATCCGGAGCAATACCGCTCAACTGGATCGATTTGCCGCTGGGTGTATAATATCTTGCAGTGGTTAAGCGCAGGCCGGATCCATCGGACAGTGGCAGGATGGTCTGAACCGAACCCTTCCCAAATGTTCTCGTTCCTAAGATTAGGGCCTTTTTATTGTCCTGTAAGGCCCCTGCAACGATTTCCGCAGCGCTGGCACTTCCGCTGTTGACCAAAACAATGATCGGATAATCCCTCGGCTTTCCGTTCTTATGGGCCATTGCTTCAACATTTTGGGAACTGTTCCTCCCTTTTGTGCTTACGATCACCCCGGAGTCAAGAAAAACATCCGATACGTCAACGGCCTGATTAAGCAATCCGCCCGGATTATTCCTCAAATCTAAGATTAACCCCTTCAATTTGCCATCCTTTTCCAGTTCATCGAGGCTTGATTCGAGGTCGTCAGTTGTCTTGCTCCTGAAGTTCGAGATCCGAACATAACCGATTTCGGGGGCCAGGATGTAATGTCTCACGCTCCGCAAGGGAATGACATCTCGAGTGATAGAAAATTCAATGGGCTTCTCCTCCCCTTTTCGCATGATCGTCAATTTAACTTTTGTGCCCTTGGGGCCCCTGATATTCTTGACGGCATCCATCATTGTCATATCCTGAGTCGATTTGTCTTCAATCTTAATGATTTTGTCTCCTGCCTTTATCCCGGCCTCATAGGCCGGCGTGCCCTCAATAGGCGATACAACGGTAAGGATATTGTCCTTAATGGTTATCTCGATACCTACGCCGGAAAAAGATCCCCTCGTCTCCATCATCAAGTCCTGGTGTTCTTCCTTTGTCATAAAAGAAGAGTGGGCATCAAGGCTACGGACCATTCCTCTAATGGCGCCATAAATCAATTCTTTTGGCTCCCGCGGTTCCACATAATTCCTTTCTATCTGCCTCAAGACCTCTGTAAAGATCTCAATATTCTCGTAAACCTCATCTGTGTCCGCCTTCACCTCTCCACTATTCCCGTTCAGAAACATGGATACTGCAACAAAGAAGGATATCAGAATAATATTAAGTACAAGTTTTTTCTTTGGAATTGACATTTTTACGGCTCCTGATATTTTTTGGCTTTGAAGAATGGAAACCCGGCCCCCAGCGAACGGCAGCTAATAAAATTTTTAGTTTATTTGCTCGGGAAAAACAACTAAAAAAATTAGTGGACCTTAAGCCACTTCAAAGGGTCCAGATTCTTCCCTGCTCTTCTGATTTCAAAGTAGAGCCTTCCTTTTTTTGAAGACCCGTTTCTTCCCACAAGGCCTATGGATTCACCCTCTTTCAGCACATCCCCTTCTTTCTTCTTTCTTTGGGAAAGGTTTGCTGATATGGTAAAAAACCGTGAGCCGTGATTAATAATGATGACCTCTCCATAACCCTTAAGTCTTCCTGAAAAATCGACTCTCCCGGGAAATACGGCCTTTACCTCGGCATTAGAAGACCCCTCAATAAAGACACCTTTTTGGGGCTTCAGCGTCTTGGACCCTGACCCTCTATAACCCTTGATAATTTTCCCTTCAACTGGAAATGGCAATTGTCCCTTGGAACTCGCGAAACGGAAGGTTTGTTTTTCTTTATAAGTTTCCTTTTTTTCTATTTTTAACAGGGTTTGCTTAAGGTTTTCAGCGGCAACCGCAAGTTCCTTTACTGCTGTTTCATAAAACTCCTTCTCTTTGTGGATTTTCATAAGATGAATGACCTTCTTTTCAAGATCTTCTCTCAAAGACGCCAGGCGCATTTCCTCTTTATTTTTGGTTTCTTCTTTCTTAACGAGTTGTTCCTTTATCAACCGGATTTGCTTCCTGTATTCACGCTCTTCTTCCGATAACTTCACTAACACTTTTCGGTCCTGTTCAAGGAACGCCCCAAGGTATTTCGCTCTTTGCCAAAACTCATTCAGATCCTTGGCATTGGCTAAGATTTTGAAATACCCTTTCCTGGCATATTTATATAAAGAGACCAGTCTCCTGGCCATTTGTGTCTCGGCCGTCTTCGCTGACCGCTCAAGAGATGATTGCCTGCGTTTCAGCTTTTTGACTTCGTTCTCACCAAGACGAATTTTTTTCCGGAGTTTCTCTACTGAGTGACTTTTTTCGGCTACCTCCTGTTCAAGATCAGCCAATATGGCTAATATATTTTTTTCACGGGAATTGAACGCCTTGAGCTTCTGCTTTTCCCGCGAAAGCTTGGTCTCAATTTTTCTGATTTGATCTTCCCTGGCACCGGAACTCGGGTTGGAACTGGCTTCAGGAATTCCCGTTAAGGAGCTGAATAAAACAAGGGCGGGAATGATCAGAGTCTTTGACAATGAAAACATAATCATACATCAAAAAAGCGGCCCACGGCGATAAAGCTCCCTATCAAACCCAGGGCCACACTTATAAAAAGGATAGAAAAAACATATTCATTTGGCAGGAAAACAAAATCCAGTACGGCAAGTCCCAAAAAATGCAACTTTTTTGCTGAGAGAAGGAGATACCCCGAAAACAGGACCAAAAGGGCCACGATTCCGCTCAATACCCCCTGAATCAGTCCTTCTAACAAGAAGGGCGCTTTTACAAACCAATCAGTGGCCCCGACTAATCTCTTCGCGAATAAATGGTCAGTTTAATCGTGTTCGTGACAATAAAAAGGATACCCATACAAAGAAGACCACCGATAATAAAACCAATGAGCCTGACCATGTTCATGAGACCCTTGAATCTTTTCAGCCACTCTTCACTGTACTGTACCTCATCCACACCCTCAATGCTCTCAAGCTCATTTTTGATCTTAAAGGGATCTGTTTCCTGACCATCCCTAACCTTGAAAATCACCTCAAAAGAAGCCGGAAGCGGGTTCACCGACAAGTCCTCAAGAAGCACTGCATGGGAGCCCAAAGCCTTTTTTAAATCTTTCAATGCCCCATCTTTGGAAATAAAACGCTTGATTTCAGCGCCTTCCAATTTTCTGATAATGGAAGCTATTTCATCTTTTTTGGTCTCACTGATCCCATCTTTTAAATAAACGGAAATGGTCAGCGAGTGTCCCCATCCCTCTAACCAGGCACTAAGGTTTACAAACAGGATCAAGAATGTACCGAAGATCAGCAGCGATACCACCATAGTGCTCAGGCCAATGGCATGAAAAATCCTGTTGTTCAGGATATTTGTAAATGCCTGCCTGAAAAAATACGGCCACAATCTGAATCTCATCGTTATCCTGTAATCCTTCCGCGATTCAAAAGGATCGTCCTCTGTTCCGTATCTTCCAGCAGGTCCCGGCTGTGTGTGGCAACAACCACGGTAGTTCCCTTCATGTAAACACTCCTGAAAAGGACCATAATGTCTTTTGTAAGGGCCGGATCCAGGTTACCTGTGGGTTCATCTGCAAGAAGAATCAAAGGATCCTTCACAATAGCCCTGGCAATAGCCACCCTCTGTTGCTCTCCTCCGGATATTTGAAGCGGATAGGCTGTCTGTTTTTCCGCTAAACCGACCAGTCTCAAAGCCTGGTGGGTCTTTTTTCTGATAAATGAACGGCGTTCACCTGTGACCTCTAAGGCAAGGGCCACGTTCTCAAAGATCGTTTTTTTAGGCAACAATTTAAAATCCTGGAAAACAAATCCTATTTTTCGGCGCAGCAGGTCAAGTTTTGTACGGCTGATTCGATTCAGGTTAATTCCATTAATCAATATGTGACCGCTGGCAGGCATTTCAGCCCCAAAGATCAACCTGAGAAGGGTTGTCTTTCCTGCTCCGCTGGGACCTGTTACAAAAACGAATTCCCCTTCGCGAATCCTCAGGTCCACATCACGCAGAGCGACATTAGAACCAAAATTTTTAAACACATGAAATAACTGGATCATAATAACGGTTGCGCGTTACGGGTTGCGCGTTGAAAAAGAAAGGATCATAACTCAAAGTTCACAACCCGCAACAGATTTATGCGTCAATACGCACCAATGGCCCTCTGCAATCTGGACCTGGCTAAATTGTGATCATAAAGCGCCCTGTAATAATTCATTCTGCCCTCGGTCAGAAGGGTCTGGGCATCGAGCACTTCCGTTGAGGTTGTAACCTGGGCCTTGTATCGTTCTTCGCTTACCCTTAAATTCTCTTCTGCCTGCTCAACTGCCTTGCGTGTGGCAGGTATGTTTTTCTCTGCTTCTTCCAGGGCCAGCATCGCATCCTTAATTTCAAGCCTTATGCCGTCCTCTAACGCCTTTTTCGTCTGTATCAATTCCTTCTTGAGACTAAGTTTTTCTCTTACCTCATAATGGGTTTTTCCCCATTCCCAGAAGGTCCAGGTAACACCTGCCATAACTTCCCAACTGTTGGCATCGTGAAAAGGGCTCCCCGAAACATCAGGGTGATCCCCCTCCTTAATATAATCGTATGTCAGGGCAACCTCGGGGTAATTCTTGCTTTTGACAAGCCTGATTTGCTGGTCTGTCTGGAGGATGTTGATGTCAAGAAGCTTTATCTCAGGGCGGTTTTCCAGGGCATTCTCCATGTAATTCTCAAGGTCCCCTTTCTCCGGCTTATAAACAAGGATGTCTTTTAGCTCTACCGGCGCATTGATTTGTCTTGACAAGATCGTATTGAAATTGGCACGGGTAAGCTTGGTTGCATTCAGCGCTTTTACCAGATCTTGTTGTGCGTTGGCCAACTCTACCTGTGACTTTAGAAGATCGTTTATGGGAATCATTCCCACCTTGTAAAAACTGCTCGCTACCTTGACATGAGATTCCAGTGATTCCACGGCCTTCTTTGCCACTCCCAGTGTCTTATCCACTCCCAAAATATCAAAATATGTCTCTTTCACCTTCAAAACAAGGTCGAGTTTTTCCAGTTCAACCTCCATCTCTGATTGATCTATTCCCAGCTCGGCAAGCCTGTAAGAACTGACCAGGGCAAAACCCGTAAAAAGAGGCTGGGTAACGGTTCCTTTCCACTGGTAGTTATCTCGAGTATTCTGATCCCTGCCGGGAATGGTTCCAAAAATCCCTAAAGATACAGGATCGCTCTTATACACCTCGCTCAGTCTGGTATATCCATAGGTCGTGCTAAGTTTGGGAAGGAATTCGGCCCTGGCCTGTTTCCTGACATTGCCGGCTTGGTCAATCTTTTCCTTTTTTGCCTTTAGCGACCAGTTATTTTCCAGGGCCTCGGCAATACTTGCCTCAAGGGTGTAGACCTTTTTTTCCTGTGCAAGGGCCGCGCCCGGCTGAAAAACCAGGGAGACAAAAAGGAGCGGCACTAATATTAATGAAGTCTTGGACTTCATGTTTGATTCCTCCAATATATTTATTTATATGGGTGCCAGACAATAATTTTATAAGGGCGCTGCTTGCTGCGCCCCAGGGAGGACAGGTCAAGGCCTGCCCCTACCAAAAAACATTTTCTTGAATGCTGCGAATTATCAAGTATTTATTAAAACAGGGACAAAGAGATGTCAATGCAAACTTCCCCTCTCCACCCACCTTGACACCACGGGACCGTATAGGTAATGTTATAAGACAAAAACCGTTTAGGAATATCAATCTTGGTCAATAACAAATCAAAATACCTGTGGCTTGCCCTTATCATAGTCTTTCTGCTCTTGTGGTCCAAAAGGGACAATCTCTTTGTCCTCTTCCAGACCAGGCCAAACGCAGAATCCCTTGATTTCAATCTGCCTGTAAGCAATTCTGAGGCCGGACGTATTGTCGTATCCGCTGACGAACAAATCAACACGGACGTCTTCAATAAGGTCAATCCGGCAGTGGTGAACATCGCTACAACAACCCTGAGCATGAATTTCTGGATGGAAATCATACCAAGAGAAGGACAGGGATCAGGTTTTATTATAGACAAAAATGGATACATCCTGACAAACAATCATGTTGTGGCCAAGGCCCAGAAAATTACCGTGACCATGGCAAACGGGAAAAAGCATGCTGCCGCCCTGATAGGCAGGGACCCATCCTCTGATCTGGCCGTGATTAAAATTCCTTCCAGGGCCGTGGATGTGATAGCTAAACTCGGAGATTCGGACAGGGTCCGGGTCGGCCAGAAGGCCATTGCCATAGGAAATCCCTTTGGCCTCTCCCATACGCTCACCACAGGCATCATCAGCGCACTCAAAAGGGGTATCAGGACGCAAGGCGGCAACCAGATTGATGACCTGATTCAGACCGATGCAGCCATCAATCCCGGTAATTCGGGAGGTCCCCTCCTTAATTCCAACGGCGAGGTCATCGGTATCAATACGGCAATTTTCAGTTTATCAGGAGGATACCAGGGTATAGGTTTCGCCATTCCGATCAATCACGCTAAGTATGTGGCCACCCAATTAATCACATCCGGCAGAGTTGCGAGACCCTGGTTAGGCATCTCGGGTATCTCGCTGGACCCCGGCATATCGGAAGGGTTAGGCCTTGAAGTGGAAAAGGGGGTGCTGGTCGTTCAGGTCGTGTCAGGCAGCCCCGCTGATCAGGCCGGACTGCGGGGAGGTCACAGGGAAATTATTGTAGGAAGCCTGAGACTCCTTCTGGGAGGAGATATAATCACTGCAATTGGTGACCATGAAATCCATGACATGCGACAACTGGTTGGGACAATGGACAAGATGAGGGTGGGGCA
Organism: Deltaproteobacteria bacterium; assembly: GCA_019310785.1. GTDB lineage: Bacteria > Desulfobacterota > DSM-4660 > Desulfatiglandales > Desulfatiglandaceae > JAIOSR01. The sequence continues at coordinate 2,760 of JAFDDR010000161.1, read as the reverse complement.
AACCGTAAATCTACAGATATTCAGAAATGGCCGGCCAATGGAATTAGAGGTGTTATTAGCGGAAAGACCATGATGAAGATTTTCAATTGACCATTTGAAGGGATATACATCAACCTTAAATCTTCAATGATAAAAATCCTGGCCCAGAGGACCGGCTTTGGTTATCCCCAGAGGGGATTTGCTTTGTTGGGGTTCCATTGACTTATTGAAATTCCAAATATCAAACCCCAAATAACAAAAAAATTCCAATGACCAAAATTCGAAAATCCAAACAATGTCTTGTCCTGGAAGGTTTTGGTCATTGAAAATTGGGATTTGAGATTTATTTGTAATTTGGTGCTTGGAATTTGTTTTTTTAGACACAAAACTCCAAGGCAGAGCAATCAAACTCAGCCTTGGCCCAGAGGGCCAGGTTTTCAATGTAAGAATAAATCTTCAATGTTTTTCCTCGTGCCCTAACAGGATCATCCTTTCCTTTGCGGCCTTTTGCCTTTTTTTATCCCACTTTTCCCATTCCAACTTCAAGTGTGACAGCTCTTTTTCCAACTCCGATATCCCTCCGGTTCCCTTATCATGAGCAGAATCCTTTAATTCAGTCAGGCGTTTTTTCAATGCCCTGACACTCTCTTTTATGGATCTCATTGCTGAAAGGGCCTCCCTTTCCTCGGGTGTTGGCACTTCTAACTTTCCAGGACAACTCGGAAATTGAACTGTATTTGGAGATATTTCGCTTCTGTCATTCATTTTCTTCTTTAACCTTAACGAACTCGTAAAAAGTCAGGATTTCCAATAGGTTCTGGGATTATTTACGAGTCCATAAAGCTTTGTTTTCTCAAAAATCTTTAAGGGCTTGACAACATCCTGATGCCTTTCTACTATCCATTACTCATGAATTGCCATTTTACGGGTTTTTAAAGGGAGAATCAATAACAATCAGATAGGAGGCTGTCCGAGAATGGCTTCGTAGCAAGATCGAGCGAAAATTTTGAGGGTAAGTCGACAAGGCCATAACGGCCGTAGGCGTAGCAGTAGCCTACGTTGAGGACGTTTTGGGCTTGACAACGCAGCCATCAAAATTTGCAGCCGATCGCAGTAGAAGTCTATCCTCGGACAGCCTCCTTGGTTAAACTCCATGAAAATATATAACGACCTACACGCCTTTTTGTGGCTAAACCCGACGGAAAATAACTGTAATGCCTTTTTCATAGACGGAGAAAAAAGGATCCTCGTAGACCCGGGCCATTACCACCTTTTTGGCCATGTTCGCGAAGATCTCGCTAATCTTTCCCTTTCCCCGGATGATATTGATCTGGTTATCATAACGCATGGCCACCCGGACCACATGGAAGGCATAAAGATATTTCAGGACACCCCCACCATGATAGCTATCCATGCCGCGGAAATGGATTTCATCAAGAAAATGGCTCCTCACTACGGAAAGGCATTGGGCATTTCAGATTTTGAACCGGAGATCCTGCTTAAGGAGGGGGACCTAAAGATCGGTGATTTGAACTTCCAGGTCATCCAGACGCCCGGCCATTCACCGGGGTCCATCTGCCTTTACTGGACTGATAAAAAGGTCCTTTTTACAGGCGATGTGATCTTCAACCAGGGTATAGGGAGAACGGATTTGCCCGGTGGCAACGGGGAGAAACTGAAACAGAGCATCAAAAGGATCTCCAGTCTCGATGCGGAATACCTACTACCGGGCCACGGTGACATTGTATCGGGCCGTGAGGCCGTGAAAACCAATTTCGCAAACATCGAAAGGAATTGCTTTCCTTACCTCTAATGACAAAATCTGCTTCTCAAAATATACAAAATCATGGCGGTACTTAACCTAATTGCTGGCAAAAATGAACTTTTCATTAGAGAAGGTTAATTTAATTGTGCCAAAGTCCAATCAGAATCTCTACGTTTAAAAAACTAAGCAACTATTTGCGCTGAAATAGTGGTTATTGGCAGGGTTACGGTAAAAGTAGTGCCCTCTCCTTCTTTGCTCGCCACGCGAATACGCCCGCCATGCTTTCCCACAATACCCTGTGAGACGCTGAGACCAAGCCCCGTGCCTTTTCCTTTCTCCTTTGTGGTAAAAAAAGGATCAAAAATTGACATCAGGATATGCTCAGGGATTCCCGTGCCCGTATCAATGACCTTAACGGCCACGTACCTGGGGTTATCGGCTGGCAGGATCAGGATTTGAATTCTGTCTCCCTTAGAGGAAGCGTCAACGGCATTCAAGAGAAGATTCAGGAAGACCTGCCGGAGTTGCTGGTCATCCCCGTGCACGCGGGGCAGGTTACCTGTTGTTTCAAAGGCGATCTTGATTCCCGACAGTTTTATCTGGTTGGAGGCAAGGGCAACCGTATCTTTAAGAAGCTCCGTCAGGTCCAAAGACTCCATCTGAGAGCTGCTTTCCCTGGCGAAGTCAAGTAAATTGCTTATAATTTTTTTGGACCGGCCCGACTCATTGATTATATCCGTTACCATATCTCTACGCTCATCATCTTCCAGATCTTCATAATCCTCAAGGAGCATGTGCGCTGTGAGTGTGATATTGTTAAGTGGGTTATTCAGTTCATGCGCCACTCCGGCTGTAAGAGTGCCTACGGCCCTCATCTTGTGCGACTGCACCAGCACTGCCTCCTGGTTTTCCAGCTCCAGGATCATCTGGTTAATTGCAATGGCCAGGTTCGTAAATTCGTCACAGTAGCGGCTGACAGGAGTGATGGGGGTGAAGTCACCGGATGCAATGCGCTG
>JAFDDR010000019.1 GCA_019310785.1 Deltaproteobacteria bacterium | reverse complement strand
AGACACTTGAAGAGGTGAGAGCTGCAGTCAAGATATGACAGAAAACTACGAAGTAAAACTCGAGATATTCGAAGGTCCCCTGGATCTTCTGATCCACCTTATCCACAAAAACGAGGTGGACATCTTCGATATTCCTATTGCGACCATTACGGATCAGTATCTGGAATACTTAGATATAATGAAGGCCCTTAACATAGACGTGGCCGGTGATTTTTTGGTCATGGCCTCCACGCTTGTTCACATAAAATCAAAAATGCTGCTCCCCGCAAAAGAAGATGATGAAGAAGATCCACGCATTGAACTCACACGACCGCTCCTGGAATATATGCGTTTCAAGGAGATAGCGGGAGAGCTTTCGGACAGGGAAATTTTAGGCCGAGACGTCTTTGCGCGCCATTTGTCACCCGAATTCTTAGCAAGAATAAAAGACGAAGATCCCCAATTAGATGTCAACCTCTTTCAATTGATGGACGCATTCAAGCGAATCATGGAGCAAAGGTTGCCAGGCGCTCAATTGAAACTGAAACTTGCGCAATGGTCCATAAAAGAAAAAACAGAGGTCATAATTGCCCAACTGAAAAAAAGGGGGGCCATATTCTTTCACGAAGTTTTTGATGCAGATCGAACTATTTCGGAACTTATCGTCACTTTTCTGGCACTGCTGGAGTTGGTTCATATTGGTCTGATAAAAGTATTCCAGCCTACTGCCGAAAGTGAGATTCGACTGATTCCCTCATTTGATGAAAACGGAGAAACCACCAATGGGTACAGAGACAAAACCGCTCAAATTGATCATTGAGGCATTCCTGTTTGCATCGGACAAGCCGGTCACGGCAAATGAAATCCATTCATGGCTTCCCGACGCCACCCCTCCGGATATTAAACAGTCACTGGAAGAACTCCTAACCGATTACGATAACATGGGAAGAAGTTTTGGCCTCAGACAAGTGGCCCAGGGCTATCAATTCAGGACGCAAACCGAATACGCACCATATGTGCTTCAAATGCTTAAGACCTCCCCTGCCCGTTTGTCTCGCGCCGCCTTTGAAACCTTGGCCATCATAGCCTACAAACAGCCGATTCTCAGACAGGAAATCGAAAGACTAAGGGGAGTGGATGTAGGGGGAATATTGAGAACACTTCTGGAAAAGGACCTTATCAGGATCATGGGCCGAAAGAACCTTCCAGGCAAACCGCTCATCTATGGAACTACCAAAAGGTTTCTTGAGGTGTTTGACCTCAAGGACATCAATTCACTACCCAAATTAAAGGAAATCAAGGATCTCGTATCTGATGAAGAGCAAACCGCTTCAATCTCAGAGGAAGAGCGCCGGGCTGAAAAATCCGGGGAAGAAAACACCGGAGAAGAACAAGGCCAGGCCCGCACGGAAACAGGCCCTGCCCCAGAGGATTAACCGAATATTGGCCTCGGCCGGGCTTACTTCAAGGCGCGAAGCGGATAAGTGGATCAAGGCGGGACGTATCAAGGTCAATGGGCAGGTGGTTAAAGAATTAGGGACCCGGGCAACCTGGGGTCTCGACCGGATAGAAGTGGACGGTCAGGGAATCCCAGAACCTGCCGCAAGGCTGTATCTGTTGCTCAACAAGCCTTTCGGCTACATATGCTCTCTTAAGGACCCGCAAGGCAGGCCTCTGGTTACGGATCTTTTGAGAGATATCACTCAACGGGTTTATCCTGTTGGTCGGCTCGATTTTGATACCCTTGGACTCTTGCTGTTCACCAATGATGGTGAATGGGCCTACCGCATGATGCATCCCCGCTACCAGGTCCCTCGGACTTACAAAGTTACCGTGGCCGGTAAAATGACCGACGAAGCCGTGCGCCTTCTGAGAAAGGGAGTGCATTTAGAGGACGGGCCAAGCGGTCGCTCCAGGGCGACGATGATCACGCGCAACCAAAGACAGAGTATCCTGAGGGTTACCATTACCCAGGGAAAATCCCGACAGGTAAGGCGTATGCTCGATACCGTCGGATATAACACAGTCCACCTGATACGGACCGGTTTCGGCAACCTGACCCTGGGGGACTTAAAGGTCGGTGAATATCGCCACCTTGAAACAGAAGAGGTGGTCTCCCTGAAAAAGTTGGTGGGCATGGTTTGAGTTTTTTGTTTACAGGCGTCATATTTGTATTGTATTAATAGTCTAATTTGTAAACCGATCAATTAGCGGACCAAAACGAATCGGGCGGTTAACTCAGCGGGAGAGTGCCATCCTCACACGGTGGAAGCCGAGGGTTCAAATCCCTCACCGCCCACCACTAAAAAGTAATAAAAAGCCATGTTATGACTTCCCATTTGTTTTTTTCCTACTATTCGAACACTCCATTACCACCTCTGGAACAACCTAAGGATTTAAGCCTCCCGCTGGTGGGGCAATGGATCGAGTTAGACAGGCAACTGTTTAGGGGGCGTTGAAATGAAGAAAGTGAGGGAAGCAAAGGAAATTATAATATCCATAAACAATACAATCCTTAACGTGGAGCTATCCATTAGGGATGTAGATCTCATTGAAACCCTTTTTGATGCGTTGACGGAATATGTAAAGCAAGGGTGTGCCATAAATGTAAAACAGAGCTACATGACTTCTCCTTCTGATTCCGTCAAGATGATCTCAAAGATAATTACCAAGGGCGAACAAATGGATGAATGGAGGCATGAAACAAGACAATTGATTTCCGTTTTGCGGAAAAAGCAGTAATCCCATTTTGATTTTTATTCCCAGGTATCATCATCTCTTTTTTCCAGATCAATATAGTCCGGTCTCTCAACTCTTTCCACCCTTCCCTTTTCATTGATGAAAGAACTTAAAACCCGGTTCACGGCACTTATGATCAGGGAACCGCAAGAATTACTTTCTTTGCTTTTTGATAGCCTCGGCCTCTGCCGCCAGTTCATCCAACAAATCGGCAACAGACCAGTTCTCGGATACGGGCGTAAGGGTGGCCCAGAGTTGGACGGGAAGTTCGGATCTGCGATAGGCTGTCATTAGAGCATGGAGCTCCTTTTGAGTAAATCCCGACATAATGACGGCCCTTTTCATACCCGAGACCTCACCCTCGTCATGCCTGTCACCTGAATCCAGGACTTCTTTAAGGGTCCTTTGTAAATCGCCACTTGTGACAAATATCACCGGCAAGTCACTCAACCCGTTTTCCCTTAAGAGTGAAAGCAATTCCCGCTGTTCCCGCTCGGGGTAGCCGCACACCAAAAGCTTTCTGTGTCCATACATTTTTTTGCCTGATTTTCCTACTTTTTTGAACTTACCTTCATGGCTCATAGCGCAATCCTTTTATTTATTCATAAACCCGATCAATTAGTTTCCGTTGTGAATCAATATTGACAACCTCGTAAAGAGTCGCTCCACGCCTTTTTACTCGGCGGGGGAGGGCTTCCCCTCCCCCGCCATTTGAAGTGAATTCAAATGGTTCCACCCCTACCCTCCCGCTCTGCGGGATTGATGGACTTTTTACGAGTCCATCAATATTGCATACTATTTCCTTAATTATCAATCCCTTTCTCAATATGCTTTTTCACGGCATAGGATTGACCTTGTTCCCTGTTTGGGTTAGGAATGATGGAGGATCATTCTTATGAATTTATAGAAATAAAAACAGGAAAACCATATAGACGACTTGATAGCCAAAGGCACGCAAATGATAGAGGATGCACAGGAGATATTAGTATTTACCGGGGCCGGCCTGAGCACGGAATCTGGTATTCCTGATTTCAGAAGCCCGGGCGGCGTCTGGGACAGGTATAACTCCTCGGATTTTTATTTTCAAAAAATCATATCCGATGAAAAAACGCGCGAAAAATACTGGAAAATGAGTACGGAGTTCTATGATACTATGAAAGATGCCGAACCTAATATTGCCCATACGGCAATCAGAACTCTGGAAGACAGGGGAAAGCTCTTAGCCATTGTCACACAGAATATTGATCATCTTCATCACAAGGCGGGAAACTCCCCGGACAAAATAATTGAAATACATGGTACGGCATTCTCGGTTTCCTGCCTGAATTGCGGAAAAAGTTATGACAGGGAGGAAATCGAACAGCGGTGAGGACAAAATGACACAGGCGATTATGCATGCGGGCAACTGCGACCTCTGCATTGTTTTGGGGTCTTCCCTCGTTGTCTACCCTGCGGCTTCTGTACCGGTTCACGCCGTTCGGAACGGGGCGAGGCTGATGATCATTAATCGTGATGAAACGCCCCTGGATTTCCAGGCAGATCTGGTGGTTCATGAATCCGTGTCACAAACCCTGAAGGAAATGTTGAGGTTGCAAGACTTGACGGGATAACAGGATTGACAGGAATCTATAAACATTGTTTACTTAGGCCTAACCAAAAACTAAACGAAGTTGTCATTTCGAACGTAGTGAGAAATCTTATCTTATTGGAACTACTAAGTTTTCAGATTTCTCCCTTTAGTCGAAATGACAAACACCGGGATTTTCGTTCAGGCATCAAATATTCAATAACAGGTATTTTTGGAGGAAACGATGTTGAGAATCGGTTTTGTCGGGTGGCGAGGCATGGTTGGGTCTGTCCTCATGGGCCGAATGAGGGAAGAACAGGATTTTAAGGGCTTTGAGGCGATCTTTTTCACCACTTCAAATGTTGGCGGGAAGGGTCCTGATGTGGGGCTTGACATTCCACCGCTAAAAGACGCATACGACATAAATCTTCTTTCTTCGCTGGATATTATAGTGACCTGTCAGGGTGGGGATTACACCAAAAACGTATACCCTGATATCAGGGCGCGAGGTTGGAAAGGTTATTGGGTTGACTCGGCCTCTGCCCTGCGGATGAATGACGATAGTATTATTAACCTTGATCCTGTGAACAGATCCGTTATCGACTCCGGCCTGTCATCAGGTATAAAGACATATGTGGGGGGCAACTGTACGGTCAGCCTGATGCTCATGGCCCTCTCGGGTCTGTTTGCCGAAGGCGTCATTGAATGGATCTCATCTATGACCTACCAGGCGGCATCTGGTGCGGGCGCAAAACATATGAAAGAACTTATCGCACAAATGGAGGTCCTCGGTAGCACATCTAAGGCCCTTTTAGAAGATCCTGCATCAACCGCCATTGCCATCGATGATGTTGTAACACAGACAATGAGAAGCAAAAATTTTCCCTTTGAAAATTTCATGGCACCCCTTGCAGGGAGTCTTATCCCATGGATAGACTCGCCCATGGAATCGGGCCAGACCAGGGAGGAGTGGAAAGGATTTGTTGAAACCAACAAGATACTACAAACCAAAATCCCTATTCCAGTGGACGGCGTGTGCGTTCGTGTGGGCGCCATGCGGTGTCACAGCCAGGGCATGACAATTAAACTTGTCAGGGATGTACCCATTAACGAGGTCTCGGAAATGATTAAAACGGGCAACCAGTGGGTTGAACTGGTGCCGAATGATAAGGAATCAACCCTGCGGTTATTGACCCCTGCCGCGGTCAACGGCACCCTGACTGTTCCCGTGGGCAGATTAAGAAAGATGCTCATGGGGTCTGAATATGTGGCCGCTTTTACCGTTGGGGATCAACTTTTGTGGGGCGCCGCGGAGCCCATAAGAAGGGTTTTGCTTATTATAATTGAGCATTTATCATAAGTTCTTCCAGTATCCTGTATGCTATGCGGAAGTGGAAAGCTCACTGGTGGGGCTCCCGGACTTCAAATCCGGTGTACCGGGCTAAAACCTCGGTAGGTGGGTTCGATTCCCATGCACTTCCGCCAACTTTTTTGAGGAATCAGCCATAGGAGGCTGTCCGAGAATGGCTTCGTAGCGAGATCGAGCGAAAGTTTTGAGGGCAAGGCGACAAGGCCAAAACGGTCGTAGGCGTAGCAGTAGCCTACGTTGAGGGCGTTTTGGGCTTGGCAACGCTGCCATCAGAATTTGCAGCCGATCGCAGTAGAAGTTTATTCTCGGACAGCCTCCTATCAGGTTGGTTCCTTTTTTTTGTTCCTGTTATCAGTCTGTTTTTGGGGCTTTTTCGTTTGATGTCAAAAAGAATGTACTGTATATTGCGGGCAGCATAATATATACTGTGATATTTATGAAAATGATTTGATTAATCTTTTTTCGTAGCGCAGAGCTTTAGCTCTGCCATTTTGGGGCAGGGCTAAAGCCCTGCGCTACACTATGATAAAGGACACGCGCAAAATGGCTAAAATCTTATGATACCCAAAAACATTTTTTAAAATTATAGGTCCGGCAACCCGCCTGACTGCCGGCGGGCAGGCACGGGTGCGTTGTTTCTGGACATAATTGAGTGAAGGAGGTTCATCATGTACAACACCAATGAGGATGAATTGCTGCTCAGGGTTTATAAATACGAAGTGTTACGTGGCGAGGACAGTCTCAGTATTGATGTATGTGAACGAATTGCCGGCACCTCTCACCACAAATTTATGGCTTTTCCCATCGGACTTCTTGGAAAGCCTGAAAAGGAGTTTGTCGGTTTTGGCGAGACTGAAACAGAAGCTCTGAGAGGCTGTTTGAACCGGATAAGAAATCTTTCCATAAAAAATATTGTTGAATATTCCATAAACAGCCAGGAATCCGCTGAAGCCGAGGAATAAGCTATTTTTCGAGCGTTCCGATTATGATAAAAAAAATCATTATTGCGACTTTGTTTCTGATAGCTGCCTGTTTTCTCTTGAATGGATGCCACTGGTTTGGCGGCCCGTTCAAGCATGGAAAGAAGACAAAACAATTGAAGGCCGAAGAACTATATGAACAGGGGGTCTCTCTTGCAACAGAAAAACGTTATAATAGAGCCATAGAAGCCTTTAACAAGGCACTTAAAATAGATCCAAAATACGAAAATGCCTACTGGGGCCGGGGAGTAGCCCGGGCAATGCAAGGCAGACTTGAACAAGCCATAGCTGATTACGACAGGGCACTGGGATTAAACGTATGTCACGCCTGGGCTTACTACAATCGGGGGTGCGCCTGGCGCGACAAGGGGAATTATGACAAGGCCATCGATGATTTTACCAGACATCTGGAAATACGTCCCCGGGACGCCGAGGCTTACAATAAACGCGCTTATGCCTGGGCCAACAAAGGCGATTTGCACAAGGCCTTGGCAGACGTGAAAAAGGCATGCAGTCTGGAACCTGATAATGAAATTTATCAATTCTCCGTGACCAGGTTCGAAGCAATGATAAAAAATAAAATTAGGGATCAGTAATGGCTAAAGTGAATTAAAATTTGAAGTGACTAAAGTGAGCTAAAGTTGAGGAATGTGCCTTCACTTTTCAAATAAAAAAATGACGGCGCGAAGCGACACCACAACTTTAGTCACTTTTTTACCAGTAAGGGATATACAATGCGTGCACGTCCATTTTTGATTGGCTTTTTTCTTTGTATCATTCTTTTCCCATGCATAGCAAATGCTGCCGGACCAACTGGGATCAAGCTGTTTTTCAAAGACCGCCAGGGGGTCGAGACCGGCTTTTATACGGGCAGCTATGCCCTCTTGATCGGTGTTTCCGATTACACGGATAATTGGCCGGATTTGGAACGTATCCCTAATGAGTTGCAAAGGGTCGAATCAGCATTAAAAAAACACGGTTTCCAGATAGATAAGGTGCTGAACCCAACCGGTGATCAAATGAAAAAGGCATTTGATCTGTTCATCCGCCTCTACGGTCATGACAAGAACAATCGATTGTTGTTTTTCTTCGCCGGACATGGATACACGCGGAAACAAGACAAAACAGGCTATTTGATCCCCTCAGATGCGCCGGACCCTGCCAAAAATGAAAAGGCTTTTTTGCGCAAATCTCTCGCCATGGAACAGATCCTCGGTTGGTCCCGGCAAATTGAAGCCAAGCATGCACTCTTTTTGTTTGATAGCTGTTTGGAAGGGACTGTTTTCGAGCCGAAGATACCGAAAAATCCACCAGATATTTCACATACTACATCTCAACCAGTCCGTCAGTTTATTACGGCGGGAAGTGCCGGAGACGAAGCCCCTGCCCGGAGTGCCTTTGCCCTTTTCCTTGTAAGGGCCTTAAAGGGAGAAGCAGATCTCAATAGCGACGGGTATGTTACCGGAACCGAGTTAGGCATGTATCTCCGCAAAAAGATGTTGAACTTAGGTGCAGGGCAAACACCTCAATATGGCAGGATCAAGGACCCTTTATTTGGTCAAGGCGATTTTGTTTTTCAAATTCTTACTTCTTCCAAAGATAAAACATCTCTGTTGGCTTCTCAAACATCAAATCCCGAAATCGATATGTGGGAACTAGTCAAAAATTCCACGGATGTTGAAGATGTAAATGACTTCCTGTCCACTTTTCCTGACGGCCAGTTATTAGATGCGGCCAGGTCAAAACTGAGAAAAATGGAACGACGGGCGATCTTTGATAAAGGGAAAGCATATTATGATAGTCAAAATTACCAGGAGGCATTGAAATGTTTTCAAAAGGCTGCCGAAAAGGGATATGCCGATGCTCAAAATTATGTCGGTCTAATGTACGATGAAGGGAAAGGGGTAAGAAGGGATGAGCGGGAATCGCTAAAGTGGTTTCAGAAAGCGGCTGACCAGGGACACGCAGGCGCTCAAAGGTACATCGCCCTTATTAAAGATGCACAGAAAGAAAAGAGGAAAGAGAAAATAGAAATTCGATCTCTATTTGATAAGGGACTGGCATATTATGACAACAAGGATTACCAGGAAGCCTTGAAATGGCTTCAGAGGGCCGATGAAAAGGGACATCCCGAGGCTCAGACTTATATTGCGCTTATTCGCAATGCCCGCAAGGAAAAAAGGAAAGAGGGGATAGAGACACAGTCCTTGTTTGATAAAGGGCTGGAATATTATGACAACAAAGATTTTCAAGAGGCACTGAAATGGTTTCAACAGGCCTATCAAAAGGGGCATCCAGGCGCACAAAAATACATCGCGCTCATTCATGATGCCAGGGAGGAGAAGAGGAAAGAGAAAATCTCAACTCAAACCCTGTTTGACAAAGGCCTGGAATATTACAACTATGAAAGCTATGGGGAAGCGCTTGGTTTTTTTCTTAAGGCTGCTGAACAGGGAGATGCTAATGCACAGAATTATGCCGGCCTGATCTACGATGCGGGAAAGGGCGTAAAAAAGGATGAGATTGAGGCCATCAAGTGGTTCCAAAAGGCCGCAGAACAGGGACATAAATTTGCCCGGTACAATTTAGGCCTGCAATACTATATAGGCGATGAAGTTAAGAAGGACTATCAGAAGGCCCTTAAGTGGTTCCTTTTGGCCGCGGAACAGGGACATCCCGGGGCGCAAAATTATGCCGGTCTGATATACGATGCGGGAAAGGGCGTAAAAAAGGATGAGATTGAGGCCATCAAGTGGTTCCAAAAGGCCGCAGAACAAGGGCATAAATTTGCCCGGTACAATTTGGGCTTGCAATACTATATAGGAGATGAAGTTGAGAAGGACTATCAGAAGGCCCTCAAATGGTTCCTTATGGCCGCTGAACAGGGACATCCCGGGGCGCAAAATTATGCCGGTCTGATCTACGATGCGGGAAAGGGCGTAAAAAAGGATGAGCTTGAGGCCATCAAGTGGTTCCAAAAGGCCGCGGAACAGGGACATAAATTTGCCCGGTACAATTTAGGCCTGCAATACTATATAGGCGATGAAGTTGAGAAGGACTATCAGAAGGCCCTTAAATGGTTCCTTTTGGCCGCTGAGCAGGGACACCCAGGGGCGCAAAATTATGCCGGTCTGATATACGATGCGGGAAAGGGCGTAAAAAAGGATGAGCTTGAGGCCATCAAGTGGTTTCAAAAGGCCGCGGAACAGGGGTATAAATCTGCCCAGTACAATACGGGCCTGCAGTATTATGAAGGAGATGAAATTCAGAAAGATTATCAAGAGGCCTTGAGGTGGTTTTTAAAGGCTGCTCAACAAGGACATCCTAAGGCTCAGAACTTCCTTGGTATTATGTATGAAAATGGGTTCGGAGCCAGAACGGACACTGATGAAGCGATTAAATGGTATCGTGCATCATCAAAAAATGGAAATTCAGACTCACAAAGGGCCCTAAAACGTTTAGAAAGTTAACCCGAATGAGGGCACACACATGATCCAGGCATTAAGACCCCATTTCTCATGAAGAGAGGTGGGGTTTTGCGCTAATAGAGAGTTAGAAAATGAAATGGAAATCCATGATTGTTGCCTTGAGTATGATTCTGGCCTTTCCAACATACCTTGTTGCAGACATAAGTGACAGCCGGCGGACCTATATATTAAAAGAGTATAACAAGGTTTTGGAAAATCGAAAATATACGGTGGACAGGGCTTCTAATCTGCCATTTCCAAAGGAGGTAATTCGAAAGGCAATTATTCAGGAACTCTTAAATCCCACGTATAAATCGCTCATACACGACATGGAGGCAGCATATCTGGAGTTAGAAACATTTGTTTGCGAAAAGGAATTTAAAATAATTAAAAAGTATGAGAAAGATGGTGTTTCTAAAAAGACTTCCCCTGTTATTACACAAGGGTTGTCCGAGTATACTGAAATCAGACGAAAACTTCTTGACAGCCAGAAAAGGCGTCTGGAAGAACTCAGGCGGCTAAAACAAGACCATGTGAATACCCTGAAATCTTATTACTTGCCCGGGGTCGAATGCCGTTTTAATATTCCGAATGATTTTAAAAAGGCCGACGCTCGAACGCATACAATGGTTGAAGAAATGAGAACGTCCCTTTACCCGAAAGATATGTCCCAGGAAGAAAAAGGGGAAAGTGCGAGATTAGAGGTCGTTTTTTTTAGACAGTTAAACAAGCTTAAACTACCGTTGAGGCCCTTCTTTACAATCCGGATTCGAGATATCGGCAGGCCTATTACTGAGTTCGATTTTGGAAAGCAGATTTCTATTTTTGAAAAAATGGCCGGGGACATGAGAAATGCCGTTGAAAATATCGATCCGATCAGAATGATCGACTATATCCTTACGGGAAGACCTCTAATAAATTATAAGAATCATTCGGTAATTATGTCTTATCAGGAAACCAGTTCCTATGGAAATGCTGAAGGCTATTATCTCATCCAGTATTTTTTCTACTACAAAAGTGGATTGCTCACCTTAACCTTTTATAGTGACAGCTATACACTGAAAAGCGACATAAATGATTTTAAAACCATCGTCTACAGTATGAGATTTGGGGAAAGTACAAAATGGCAACCCGAACATTGAATGTTAGGTTTGAACACCGTAGCAATGTTATGCGGCTCTTTGAAAAGAGATCCGGTAACCGGCCTTGTTTAGCAATCAGTTCGGGAGAACCCCCGGAACTTTGTTTTGTGTGGTTACGATTTTTTTTGACTATCCGCCGATTTATAATTATATTATGGCCCAAAGAGGCTTTCAGCAATGGAAAAAGAAAAGTACGGTTCCAAATTTTTTCTTGTATTTTTGCTTTGCTTTTTAATCCTTTTTTTATGGCTCTTCTGGACATATGTTTCCGCTATTATCTTAGCGCTGCTGACAGCAAGCGTGCTTTATCCCATGTATTTATGGATTAAAAAACTTTTCAAAGGCAGGGAAATTTTTGCATCCCTTTTTATGGTTTTTTTCATTTTGCTTATCCTGATCGTTCCGGTTGGATGGTTTGTCAGCACCCTTTCCAATGAGGCATTTGATTTCTACAGCCGTGCCAGTAATGCAGTTTCCCTGAAAAAGATCCAAAAGATTCTTGAAAGTGACTCCATATGGGCTCAACGGATCAGGAAAGTCGGCAAAATGACAGGAGTGGAATTCACACCCGAGACAGTTGAAAAGCTGGCGTCTTCCATTGGAAAAAACGTTGGGTTTTTTCTTTACAGGCAGACCAGTTCTGTTGCCACGAATCTTCTCAGTTTTCTGGTCCATTTTTTCTTAATGATGTTGCTCATCTACTACCTTTTTCGGGATGGCGTACGTCTCAAGGATTACGTTACCCACCTCTTGCCGGTCCCGAAAGAGCAGCTTGAGAAAGTAGTAAAAAAGTTTCAGGAAATGGGGAGGGCCATCATTGTAGGCAATGGCTTTGCAGGAATTGTTCAAGGTATCTTAGGGGGTTTCGGATTCTACCTTTTTGGCCTCCATTCGCCTTTTTTGTGGGGAACAATCATCGCTTTTATGGCCTTTCTGCCCATTATCGGGGCCTCAGTGGTTTTTCTGCCTGCCGCTGCCATCATTTTGATCCAGGGGAAGACAGGGTTGGCAATCGGTTTTTTAGCCTACAACGTGTTTTACAGCTCTGTTATTGAGTACCTGATAAAGCCCAGGGTAATTGGTGAAGGCATGCAAATGAATTCAGTCCTGGTATTTATCGGGATTATCGGGGGCATAAAGCTTTTTGGTATCCTGGGGATCATATACGGCCCCTTAATCATTACCATATTTTTAACACTTGCGGAGATATACAGACTTGAATACAAGGAACAACTTGTGTAAAAAAATCTGGTAAGGTTTACGGTTCAAGGGTTCAGCGTTCAAAGGTTAAAAGGGATCCACCGAAAGCCCGACTGAAACACTGCGGGCAGGTCTGAACCTGTAAATGCCTACATTATTAAATTTGAGGAGGTTGAAACATGGATGTTAAAAAAAGGCTGAAAGGCAAAAAGGTCCTGATCGTTGACGACGAAAAAGACATCCTGGACCAGTTGATGGAAATTCTGGCTATGTGTAGCGTTGATAAGGCTTCCACTTTTGAAGATGCAAAGGAGCTTCTTGAAACCAATTTTTATCACATCGCCGTACTGGACATCATGGGTGTACACGGATATGAACTTCTTGAGATTGCCAATAAAAAGAACGTCCCGGCTCTGATGCTTACAGCCCATGCACTCTCAAAGAAAAATCTTAAAAAATCCTTTAAAAAAGGCGCTTCATATTATGTGCCCAAAGATGAGATGAGCAAAGTCGATGTCTTTTTGGCAGATATCCTTGAGGCCAGGGAGAAAGACAAAAACGTGGTGATCAAATGGTATGAGAGGCTCAGCGGGTTTTGTGAAAGAAGGTTTGGACCTGATTGGAGAGATGACGAACCGGAGTTCTGGGATCATCTCCTGAAATATTGAATCCCGATAAGGAGGTGGAACCATGCAAAGACAGGGCGTAGGCATTACCATAACGCAGCACATCTTAAAACAGCAGAGGGAAAACCCCGCGGCGACCGGGGCCTTCACGACCTTGCTCAACGAGCTTATAGTTGCGGCCAAAGTCATCTCCAGGGAGGTGAACAAGGCAGGTCTCGTTGATATCTTAGGATCCACAGGGAAAATCAACGTTCAGGAAGAGCAGGTGCAGAAGTTGGATGTTTTTTCAAACCAGATTATTATAGAGCGAATGCAGCATATCGGCGAGTTATGGTGTATGGGCTCGGAAGAAGACCCCGATCTTATAGATATCCCTCCACGATTCCCCAAAGGAGACTATATTCTCGTCTTTGATCCCTTAGACGGCTCCTCCAATATTGATGTGAATGTAAGCATTGGGACAATTTTTGGTATTTACAAAAGAAAGAGCATTTCATCGAGTTCAGAACCGCTGCTTGACGATGTTCTTCAGCCCGGCGTAAATCAGGTGGCTGCTGGTTATTTTATCTATGGTTCGAGCACAATAATGGTATACACCACTGGAAATAATACCGGCGTGCATGGTTTTACATTGTTTCCAAGCGTTGGAGAATTCCTACTGTCCCACGAGAGTATTCGAATTCCCGAACAAGGCAAAATCTACAGCGTCAACGAAGGGTATTCTCCTTACTGGGATGAAAAGACAAGGGCATTGGTAAACCATTTTAAGAACAGTGGCAAAAAGATCGGGCATTCTTACACTGCAAGGTATGTGGGCAGCCTGGTGGCTGATTTCCATCGCAATCTGCTGAAAGGCGGTATCTTCATGTATCCTGCCGACATCAAAGACCCTAAGAAGCCAACAGGCAAGTTGAGGTTGATGGTCGAAGCCAACCCTCTTGCCATGGTGATCAAAGAGGCGGGGGGATATGCAAGTGATGGTCACGGCCCTATACTGGACATAAACCCTACTGAATTACACCAGCGGGTGCCCCTGTATATAGGAAGCAAAAAGGATGTCGAGCTGGCAGAGGCATTCATCAGCGGAAAAAGGACGGAGAGCAGCTGAAAAGGAAAGAAGCTTTTCAAAAAAAATCTTTATCTCCCAGCATCTCCACAAACGTCTCGATGCGAAAGGCCGTCCGGCTGTCGATTTTTCCCGCTCTGTCTCCCTCAAGGGTGAGAACCGGCACAGACAGACTCTCCCTCAGAACAATATCATAGAGCTGTCTGTAACAAAAGGTCTGGGTGTAGTGAATCAGGCCGTCTAACTTCCGCTCCGAAACGGCCTTTTCAATATCTCGAATCCTTCCGTTGATATCATAGGGATAAGTATATTCGAGATATTGATCGACTATGTTCTCATGATCAAAGGGCATGCTGAATTGCCTTTGCACTTCATTAAAAACCACCCTCGCCCCAAAGGATTCAATGGTTTCGTAAAACCGGCTGAATATCGGAGGTACGCCCAAATACCCTAAGCGGATTTCCCCTTCTCGCGGATCTCTTTTGACAGTTTCAGCTAAGAATTGATCCAGGCTCTTCTCAAACTCATCAGGATCACCGCCAAAATCTGAACTGCTTACCAGAAACAGGTGGTTCTCCAACCCGGTCACCACATTTTTGCGAAAGGTGAGTTCGTCCAGCCGTTTCAATTTGACCCTTATGCTTTTTAACCTCGATCTTGTTGCCTCAATTTCGGGCCAGGTGGTCGAAAGTGTTTCCCTGAGTTTTTCTATTTGGGCCAGCAATGCTTCCCTGCTACGGTCTAAAGGATATTCGAAGGGGATCACCTTCACTCCCTTGCGAACAAGCAATTCGCCCAATGCAATGGTGTTACTGCAATCACCTCCGGTCACTGCAATAACCGTCCGAATGCCGTTGTTAATGACCGTGGAGTAAATCCCTTTGATCCATGCACAGATACTATGCGAAAAGCCCGCAGACTCTGCCTGGGTCACAAGTTTTTTAGGGTGTTTGGAAGTAACAAAGAGGTTATTCAGGTCCACCGGCTTCAGACCGGCGGCAAGGACAACTTCAACCGGAACAGTAGCGGTAATACCGATCGTGTTGCCAGTTACGTGTTGAGCGTTTAGTGTCATGGGACTTATTTCCGTCGTAATACGCTGATTGAGTTAATACCCGATTAAGAATCCGTCAGCGATAAGCGGTCAGTCTTCAGCTTAGGACATCAGGTATTATTTTTCATTCTATACGATACGGTTGGCTTACGCCTTAACGGAATGGAATCTGAATTCGGGGAGTTCAAGGCAGGTCAACCTGTTGTCAAACACGGCGCCTGTATCCAAACCGACCTTGTTTTCCATGACCAGTGGCTCTTGAAATGGGGTATGGCCGAAAATAACATTCTTCCCAAAATCGTAATTAGAGTAGATAAAGGGATCACGGATCCAAACCATGTCTTCCACAGTCTGTTTTTCCAACTCCACGTTTGGCCTGAACCCCGCATGAACGATGTAGTAATCCTTGAGTTCGATATATGTTTTCAAGGAATGATAAAATACCATGTGATCCGGGGGGACTAATGTGTTTCCCCCCTCCGGTTTATCGGCCTTATAGCTCGCCATTGTACTCCACCCTCCGTTTAGGAGAAACAGTCCATTATCCCGGCCTGTGAGATAATCAAGCAACATTGCTTCATGATTTCCTATAAGACACTCGATCTCTGTGGAACACCTCGTAAGGGCTAATATGAAGTCCACGACCCCTTTGGGATCTTCACCTCTGTCAATGTAATCACCTAAGAAGATAAGCCGGTCCTTGCCAGGCCTCCAGTCGATCTTATCCATAAGCCTCTTCAGCATGTCTAAGCAACCGTGTATGTCTCCTATGACAAATATTCTTTCGCTTTTCATTAGAAACCTAATAATATTTTAGCTGTTTGAAAAATCGAGCGATATTGCAACTTTACTGCAAGGGTGAAGAAAATGTTTTTGGACCATTTCCTTTAATGCCATAAAATAACAGGGATTCGCTCCCTGGGGTCAAGGCGTGTAAGGCCTGCATTCTTAGCTTCATTTACGGCATCTCTGTATTCCCGGGCTGTCAATCGCCTGTTGATAAATTCATCTTGATGTGCGGTGCCGCATGGTCTGTACTGATCCATCACATTCATGTAGGTATTTGTAGAAATATTATCAGCAAAAAACTCCATAATTTCTTCGGTTCCTGCCACACGGTGAGGCATGACCAGATGCCTCACGAGTAATCCCCTTACAGCCACACCGTCATCATCAATCACCAGATCCCCTACCTGGCGATGCATCTCCTTGATCGCTTCCGCGGCCACTTCCCGATAATCCGGCGCATGGCAGAATCTGTCGGCCCATTTGTTGTCCCAGAACTTAAAATCAGGCATATAAATATCAAAAATCCCATCTAAGAGTTCAAGGGTCTCGTTCCGGTCATAACCGCTGGAATTGTACACCAGTGGCACTTTCAGCCCTTGTTCAACGGCCGAAACCAGGGCCTCAATGATCTGAGGGACCATGTGGGTGGGGGTAACAAAGTTGATATTATGGCAACCGTCTTCGGCTAGATGAAGCATCATGGAAGCCATTTGTTTTGGCTCCACCTCCACCCCCTCAGCCAAGTGGCTGATATCATAATTCTGGCAAAAACTGCAAAGCAAATTACAGGAAGACAAGAATATTGTGCCCGAGCCGTACCTCCCAACCAGGGGTGACTCCTCTCCAAAGTGGGCATTATAGCTGGCCACTTTGGCCTTTCTTCCGGCACCACAGAATCCCGTTTCTCCTTTTAGACGATTAGCGCCGCATGCCCTGGGACAAATATGACACGATCCCATCAGGCTCACTGCCTTTGCCGCACGGATCGTGAGTTCGCCCTCACTGTGAAGTTTCAAGTAAGAAGGCTCCATGACCCTGACATCCTTAAATAAACATCCCCTTGATAGGACTGAATCTCTATCAGGGGGACAAAGTGATTCAAAGACAGGCCGAAACCCACACCGACCCTATTCCCTGGTTTGACCGAATATCCTTAGCAGCATCAGAAACAGGTTGATAAAATCGAGGTAAAGGGATAGCGCTCCTAAGATTGCCCCCTTTCGAACCACTGCGTTATTCAGACCCGCCGGTTGTGTCATCGCCATATTTTTTATCTTCTGGGTATCATATGCGGTCAGACCCACAAAAACCAATACGCCTATATAGCTGATTATTATGCTCATTGCGCTACTCTGAATGAAAATATTTACCAGAGATGCAATAATGATCCCGATCAGACCCATCATCAAAAAACCGCCCCAAGAGGTCAAATCTTTTTTTGTTGCCCACCCGTAGATACTGCATCCGATAAATGTTCCGGCACAAATAAAAAAAGTGCTGAATATGGAGGTACGTGTGTATGCAAGAAAAATAAAAGAGAGCGTAACCCCGTTTAAGGCCGAATAAATTACAAAGAGAGACGTGGCCGTACCGGCACTCATCCTATTCACCATTCCGCTTATGGCAAACACCATTCCCAATTCGGCGAATATGAGGACAAAGAAGATTATCGGGTTGCCGAATATGAGACGTATCATGGCCGGACTGCTGGAAACATAGAAGGCCATAAACCCTGTCAGGGCCAGACCGATCCCCATCCAGTTATAAACACTTCTTACAAAATCATTAACAAGGAAATCTACCCTTGGCCTTGTGGCTGAAATCTGAGCCATTTTTTACTCCTAAAATTGACAAACTCGTAAAAAGTTGCTCTACGCCTTTTTGCGGCTATATCAAAATTCATCGATTAATTGTTCTGTATCCTGCTGTTTTTTTAACGTGAACCTGTAATATATTATATTCACTTCAGATAAGAACTTCAAGTTTTGAGTTGAATTTTTGAGTGAAGTCGCTAAAATTAATCAAATGAAAGAAAAAAAACTTTACATTGTTATGGTCGGCCTTCCCGCCAGGGGAAAATCCACAATTGCAAGCAAGCTGAAAGAAAACCTGGTCAAGGACGGCACCAGGACACGGATCTTCAATAACGGGAACCTGAGGCGAAAATTCACCCGTGATGACACATCCTACCCGGAATTTTATGACCCGAAGAATATCGAGGCGGCCGCCCTGAGAGAAAAAATAGCCATGATAAACATAGAGAGGGCCAGGCATTACCTCGGCAATGAGGGGCAGGTTGCCATACTTGACGCCACAAATGTCAGCTTCAAGAGGAGAAAAATGGTCACCAGCTTGCTCAAAAACCACACCCTCCTTTTCCTTGAATGTATCAATAACCACAAGGACATTCTTGAGGCAAGCATTCAGCGAAAAATCTCCCTTTCGGAGTTCCGTCATATGGAAAGAGAGGCAGCGGTTCAAAGCTTCAAAAAACGAATTGATTATTACAATACCATTTATAAACCCCTTCAGGATGAAAGAAATTTTGTTAAGTTGGATTCTCTGAACAATCAAATCTTAAAGGAAGTCATCACCGGTGATATTCCGTATTATGAGCGGATCAGGGATTTTTTAGTGACCGATACGGTCAAGAACCTGTTCCTGATACGACACGGCGAAACCTATTTTAACCTGGAGAACAGGATCGGAGGGGATTCCGGTTTAACGGAAAATGGAAAGGGCCAGGCCTGGGAGCTGGCCGGGTATTTTAAAGGGAAAAAGATCCCTGTCATCTTTACAAGCAAAAAAAAGAGGACCATACAGACGGCCACCCCCATAAAACGGCTGCAAAAAGACTGTATAGTTATTCCATTGGAGGAGTTTAACGAAATTGACAGCGGGGTCTGCGAGTGCATGAGTTATGAAGAGATACGCGAAAAAATGCCACACGTGTATCGGGAAAGGAAAAAGGACAAATACAACTACATTTACCCGGACGGAGAGGGTTATGTCTCCATGAAGGAGAGAGTTGACAGGGGCATAAAAAAGGCCCTCTACCTGAGCACCAACTCTCAAAATATCATGATCATCGGCCACAGGGCCGTAAACAGGATGATCCTCTCACACTTTCTTTATCGTCGCAAAGAGGATGTCCCTTTTATCTACATTCCACAGGATAAATTCTACCACATTGTAGCCACACAGGACAAAAAGCTGTTCCAGCTAAAGAAATACGAATTATAAAAAGGCGATAAGTTATATCGCTGGCGCGCCTGGGGTGATTCGAACACCCGACCTGCGGATTAGAAGTCCGCTGCTCTATCCAGCTGAGCTACAGGCGCAAATCCTTCATAACCGATCAGAGGTTCAGGGCTCACCGCGAACCTCTGAACTGTGAACCCGTGAACGGTTATTATTTTATCTACAGAATCGCCTGGCGAATCTGGCTATTTTTCAGGACACTTAGGGACGCCCCATTTTCACAACCGTTGAGCACCTGGCGAAGAACCGCATTTGTATCATCTTCCAACCGGCCCATGATCTCTGCAAGGGTCTTTAGATGAACCAGACACTTTCTCGACTTTTCCTGGAAGGGCAGTTTGAGGGAGGGGTCTTTAAGAATACAGGTCAATTTGTCCAAAAAAAGCAAATCAATGTGATCTGTGTTTCTATAAAGAAGGTCGATCCATTCCCTCTTGAGGTGTTCGGGTATCTTGTCGTACCTCGCAAGAAGATCAGGGTCCATACCCAAATACAGAGACTTTTTCAGTTGATCAATATGGCCGCGTATTTGTTTCACTTGCTCATCATTTGCGGATTTCCCTGAAAGCAGTTCATCCCATCTCTCCTCGATCTGCATACGCACCCAGTTTTCACCTCCCTCCGGAGGCAGGAAGAGGCCCAAGAACTTGTTCTGCATAAAAATCAAGTCCCTTTCCATTTCACCGGATGTCCCGCCTATGTCTCGTAAAACCTTGTTTAGCGCACGCACAGCCTCGATCTTCATTTTTCTTTGATCAGATTGCTCAAGCAGGACGCCTTCCCATTGTTCTCTCAGGGACCCTAATTCCAGTTTGATAAGCGAAAATATCAACCCTGATTTTGTGATAACATTTCTCAAGGAATCCGCAAGTATATTACATGAATTGATCTTGTCCTCAGCCAATTGACGCATGGCCTCCACTGACTGCTGCCTCAACTGGTAGGAAAGAAGTTCCGTGCCTAATGCACGGGATAGTTTCTTTATGATCCGGGTTTCCGGGCTCCCGATCTTGATTGTATCGGGCTGGAAATGGATTTTTATAACTGCGATTACGACGTATTCGTTAGCCTGCCAGAGAGTTCCGCCTTTAAAATTCAGTGGATAGTCAAGACTTGGCCTGCTACCGAGATACAAATCTTCTTTCCGGATCAGAACAGGTTCCATATGGTGGTAATCTTCCCATACGCCATCAACCTGGAGCCTGACGCTCCGGACGTCGTTGTTGGGATTTTCCGATGTCCAGCTTTTCTGTTTCTCCACACACCAGGCCATGGCCTCCAGGGGACGGCCCGGTTCATCCCTATATTCCTTCCATGGTTTTCCGGGAGGATTATAGTCCGACTTTACCGGCAGACCCCACGATATGAGCTTTCTCTCATCATCAATAATGCCGGCCGTAATCCGTCTTGCTATCATTTCCGGGGGCTTGCCTATCCGGTAAACAGTCCCTTTATAGGCATTAGGAAGACAAAACAGGATAGTCTCGATAATTTCCTTGCAGGACTGCTCCAAGACCCCCTTGTCAAGCTTTATGGTCAAATCCTTTTCCTCGCATCATTTTAAGACATGCGGATGCGCTTACCTGGGATCCTCTAATATCAAATCGTGCTAATTTATACCTTTTTCGAGCTTTGTCAATAAGAATTGAACACCCTTGACATTCCTGCATGTGAATGTCAAATAGAAGACATGACAGAGAAAGGGATTTTCATAGAAAAACTGCCTGAATTGAAGAAGCCCCTCCTTATTGCAGGTTTTGACGGCTGGGGCAATGCATTAGATGTTTCAAGGGCCATGGTCGCCTATATGATTCGCAAATTGAAGGCCGGGCATTTTGCCTCGATCAATCCGGATCTATTTTACCACTATGACAAGAATAGGCCCTCCGTGAATATCGAAGATGGGATATTAAAGGATATTTCAGCGCCCGGAGGTGGTTTCTATTATGCACGTACCGGTTCACAGGGGAAGGATCTGGTTATCTTAAACGCCATTGAACCTAACCTTCGGTGGATAAATTTTGCGGAGGAATTACTTTCCCTTTGTGAAAAATTAAATGTCAAAACAATCATTACCCTGGGAAGCATGTATGACAACGTCCTCCATTCGGACAGGATTATCTCCGGCATAGTCTCAAACCGGGACCTTTTTTCCAGGTTAAGGCAGAAAAACGTTATCCCGGTAAACTACCGGGGGCCAAGTGCTATTCATTCAACCTTATACTCGGAAAGCACAAAGAGGGGTTTTGAATGTATAAGCTTATGGTGCCATTGCCCTTACTACCTTGAGGGGACTACACACTTCGGGCTCTTGGCCTCTCTTGGGGCCTTGCTTTCATCCATCGGGGATTTTGAACTGGACGTGGAGGAAATTGAGGCAAGCTGGAAAGACCTCAACAGGCAAATTCAAGGTATAATTGAAAAAAACCCTGACTTTAAGGACATGATAAATAATCTTCGAAAGGCAAAAGTAAGAGGATCCTGGGCAAGCATGAAAGAGTCAATAAAAAAGGGGGACAAGGTCATACCTTTGAAAGACTTCTTAAAACCGGGATAATTCTGAGTAATTGATGATTGACGATTGATAATTTATTGAAATATTTTTCAGTTTTAACCGTTAATTTCCCCCTTTTTTTTTACCGCCTCCACAAGGGCCGGCATAATAGCTCCGGCGCTTCCCTGTAAAAAAACATCCGTGAGACTATCGGTCAGATGGGTACGTTCCTTATTGATTTCAATGATCTTTGCCCTGTTTTGCTTGGCAATGCCCGGAATGGTATTAACGGGTGATACCACTGCCGAGGTCCCTACCACCATCAGGGCACCGGCCGAGGAGGCAAGCTCAAAGGATCGGTTCATTGCATCTCCCGGAATTGCCTCTCCAAAAAAAACCACATCCGGTTTCAGGACCCTCTGACACTCGCACCGGGGAGGAATTTCATTTCGCTTTTCTTCACTCTTATATCTCTTGCCACACCACAGACAGGAAAGAGTGCTTGCGTTTCCATGGTACTCGATTACATTTTTTGAACCACCGGCCTGATGCAGATTATCTATATTCTGTGTGATAATGCAATGGAGATATCCCATTTTTTCCAGTTCCCCCATGCCGGTGTGGGCAGGGTTGGGCCTTGCCTGATTGAGCACTTCATCCATTTCTCGAAGCATTTCCCATACCTTTTCCGGATTGGCTCTAAAAGCGGTAATCGTGGCATATTCCGCCGGATCAAATTTATCCCACAGGCCCCCGGCACTCCTGAAATCCGGGATCCCTGATTCAACTGAGATACCTGCACCCGTCAGCGCAAGAGTCAATTTAGAATTGATGATGATATCGGCAGCCTGCTCAATCAATTTTTCCATGTTTCCCACTTTTTAAAGCTCCACTATCTCTGCGGCCTGGTTTTCAAGGTCGCATACGGCTACGGTTGATTTGCCTGGATTCCCGCCCTCGCTGGAATGACTAAAACGGGCACTTTCTGACTTTATACGAGTTTTTCAACCTTAAACAGGCTCAAAAAGAATCTTTCCTTCGGTATTGTTGTAAAACTTGAGCCTGGCCTTAAGGGTTTTTTGCTCACCAAAAATACTGACGAGTTTCACCTCATCATTATCCAATTCAACCAGGTCAACATCTTCCAGGACCTTTTCTTCCTTACCGTTTTTTAGAATAAACGCATGTGCTTCACACATTGTAACCCTCTTTTGCTGTAATATTTTAACCCATTGAAAAATCCGGGAATGTTAAAACTCAATCTGCGAAAGCCTAAAGTGTTACCTTTTTCAAAATATGATCGGTTCACTGCTCAAGGGCCTTCAGGGCTTCCCTTAGACAATCGGTGCTCTTGGCTGTAAACCCTACCATTTTTCGTACATGTTCCGCACTCTCTTTCTTTCCAGCGTCCTCTAATTGCTCAACGAACATCCCGTACTCCTCCTGATGATGATCATTGTGCGTAATCCAGTGTTCCAGCCTGATTCTTGCCTTTTCAACAAAATCCATTATCATAGCCTCCTTTTTCATGTCTGTTCGTTTACAAATTATGAGATGTATTTTACTATGTCAACCCAAACAATCCTGTACATGCCCCGGAACTTTTCGTTAGAAGATCAACCTCAAAAACTGTTGACTAAAAATACTTATCGGGTGTATATAATATTGCGGTTTAAATAGCATTATAAAGCTCGTTTAGGTCACTGATTTCTGTTTAATAATCATTATGTCATATGGAGGATTTAACATGGAGGAAATACTGAACGGGAAGAAAATTCTGGTCGTAGACGATGAGCCTGATATCCTGGAAACGTTGGAGGAAATACTGGATATGTGTTTGATTGACACTGCTCCGGATTTTGAGACGGCAGAAAAATTTCTCAATACTAACTCTTACGATGTGGCAGTCCTTGATATTATGGGGGTAAGGGGCTATGACCTCCTCGAATTGGCGAACCAGAAAGGTATACCTGCATTAATGCTCACAGCACATGCTCTCAGTGCTGATAATCTGGTAAGATCCATAAAGGGAGGGGCACAGTCTTATGTGCCTAAGGACAAAATATCTGACATTACTACCTATCTGTCTGACATATTAATGGCCAGGGAGAAGGGAACCGAAAAAACAGGCACATGGTTTGGCAGGCTCAAACCATTTTTTGACAAGAAATTCGGGACCGGGTGGAGAAAAGAACACGAAGAATTTTGGAGGGATTTCGATAAGACATATCACGTCTCAAAAGAGGAAATAGAAAAAATTATGTAGCCTGTTTATACAGAAGTTTACCTGTTCGGGAGCAAGGTGCTCTTTGTTAGGACTATTTGTTTTTGCTCAAGGGGAGCTTAACGAGAAACCTTGCGCCCTGACCCTCATCGCTATCAAGAAACAATTTGCCACCCAAATCCTCCACCAGCACCATCACACCGGCAAGGCCCAATCCATGACCCCTGACCGGACACGCATCTACGGCATCCATCTGAAAATAGCACTCAAATATTTTTTTGTGATAGGCGGAAGGTATGCCATCACCATCATCTTTTACGGATATGACAAGGGAGACATCCGTTCTTTCAACCCTTAACTCCACCCGCTTTTTTCGATATTTCAATGCATTACCCAAAAGATTCCGCAATATTTGCGATATCTTTACTTCATCCAGACAAGCCTCCTGACACCAGAGGCTTTCATCTATTAGAAGAACCACGTCCTTCTCATCCAATATCTGTCTTAATTCTTCGAATTCATAGCATTTTTTTATCTTTTCAGCGGTTTGGTCGTCCGCAAGGTCGAAAACTTCCACCAGGGTCTCCGTGACAACATCCGAAATCCTAAAATTTGATAAGTTAACAATCCCTTCCCTGGATCTTCCCAATTCAAGGGCGTCACCAACGAGGGTCTGGGTAACCCTGGTGTTCCTCAGTGCCCTTGTCAAAACCTTCTCCTGCCATTCTGTAAGGGGTCCGTATTTCTCACGCCTTTCCAGCATTGATATCAGACCCGCTTGAATCACTGCCAGGGGGACCTTGAGATCATGGATCAAAAGATCTATCTTAATCCTTTCTCGCCGCTTAGGGGTATCTTCTACCGGGTCCTGGGTTTGAACGGATTCTTCCCCTTCCTTTTTCTGACCCTGAAAAGAACTTTTTCGGTTTTTCCGGAATCTCTTAAACATGTCAAGCCCCTTCAAATTTATCTCAAAATTTCGAAAATGTCTATTAGGCTGTCCGAGAATGGCTTCGTAACAAGATCAAGCGAAAGTTTTGAGTGCAAGTCGAAGATCCTGGACTTTGAGCGGGAGCGGCACGGCCAAAACGGCCGTAGGCATAGCAGTCGCCTATGTTGAGGACGTTTTGGGCTTGGCAACGCAGCCATCAGAACTTGCAGCCGATCGCAGTGGAGGTCTATTCTCGGGCAGCCTTCTATAATCGCTACGCCTGAAAAACGATACCCACGTAACCAACAAAACTGGTGTCAGGCCGGATGTCATAACTCGTAGCATATTCTATTTTTTCTGCCCTTTTGGCTCCCAGTTCCTTCGCTGTAACTATAGCCGCGCCTGCTGCACCGGAGCAACAGGCGTTTTGGTTTTTAAGTGCCTCGTAAATAACTCCTTCACCGTCCATTTCCAACATCAAATCCACAACCCGTCTGTCGTTCGTATTCTTGACCCATTCAACGGCATCTTGTCCCACCCCTTTGGGCATATAACCATAATTATGGCCGTAATGAGTGAGGTCAGTAGACCCCAGGACAATAATATTCCGGCCTATTCCTTGTGATAATTCGGCAACCCTTTTTGCGATCTCCAAGGAATTTGTCCCGGGCGGAACACCGATAGGGACAATTTTGGTCCCCGGAAAAAAATATTTTACAAAAGGCAACTGCAATTCTATTGTGTTTTCCGGCTCACAACGGGAAGCCGTCTCAATTGTAAAATCAAATTCGGAGTTCAGCTTTGTGGCAAGCTCACCATCTATTTCCAGGTCCCCAAGAGGTGTGGCCCACCCCCCTTTTGTCATGATAAAATTATTGCTCCCCGGATGAAGGTGTCGCCCAAAGATAATACATGTATCCGGTTCATCTTGCAGGCTAAGACACTTGATCACGTTACAGGCAATTTTTCCGGAAAAATACCAGCCCGCGTGGGGAACAATCCCTCCTAACAAAATCCCGCCATTGCCGGGACATGGAAGACAGGCATTAGAAAATTCTTCAATGGTCCGGCGGCACTCGGATTTATTGCCTGGATACCAGGACCCTGCAAAATAGGCATTTCTAATTTCCTCCATGGAGACTCCCCCTTTCATGTAATTGAGGGTTTTCGATTGCAGATTGACTGTAACTCAGGTTGTCAGGTTCACGGTTCAAGGTTAATCGCTTTGCTATTTTCTTTATATCTCGCCTGCAACAAAGAATTCGTTCATCAATCTAACCTTGAACCTCTGAACGTTGAACCTTAGCAGTTACGATTGACTATATTTAAACACATATTATTCAACAGTCAATTAACAAACGTCAATAGTCATTTTTCCAATCTTACCCCTTGTCGTCATCCCTATTTGCTGATAAGTAAGCTCATTAAAGAAATTTTTTGAAAAAAAGAGGCACGAACTATGAGCTTTGATATTATCCAGTGGATTATCAAAATTCCTGTGATATTTTTCGCTATTACCATGCACGAGTATGCCCATGGGAGGGTAGCCCTGTGGCTTGGGGATCCAACGGCAAAACAGATGGGCAGGCTTACACTCAATCCTCTGCCCCATATTGACCCTTTCGGGGCGATCTGCCTGTTTCTTTTTCACTTTGGGTGGGCCAAGCCTGTACCCGTAAACCCCGGATACTTTAAAAATATCAGGAAAGGCATTATTCTCATGTCCCTTGCAGGACCCTTTTCCAATCTTGCCATAGCCTTTGTGGCCGGACTACTCATACGGTATCTTCCGTTTCCCTGGGAAATCTACCTTTCTGCGCTGCTGTGGCTGATACTCATAAATATAGGTCTCGGCCTTTTTAACCTGCTTCCGATCCCTCCCCTTGATGGCTCACATGTCCTGGAAAATCTCCTTTCACCGCGGGCCGCCCAAAAATACAGGGAAATCGGACGTTATGGGCCAATGGTCATCCTGGGAATAGTCCTGCTGGACAACTTCGCCCATACCGGGATTATCAGCCGGATATTGATCGGCCCAATGTTCCATCTGGCCCATGTCTTTGCCGGCGACAACTTTTTACGCTTGTTACCCCTCCTGCGTTAAAAAACTTAACTGCTTCTAAAATAACCCTTGCCCTTTTTTAATTAACTTCTCTCTGCGATACATCTTACGCACTCTCCATACCCACTCTTGCCGATCTGCTTGAAAATCTCGCGCGGATTGTTGGTGCAGCTTAACACACCGTCAAAAAGGACCTGCCCCTTGTCCGCCGTCACATAATCAAGAATATAGCCGGTATGGGTAATAATAAGACCCATTCTGGAGCGCTCGCGCCTCAAATCCATCTTGCACCTCTCCTTTTCCCCGGGAGACGCGTAACCTTTTTGCAACAGAGAAGCAATAGTATTGCCCACAAGAGTAATGTTTTCCAGATCCACACCAGATTCGGGCTCATCAAAGAGCATAAGATCAGGACTTTGCGCCATTAGCTGAAGCAATTCGGATCGCTTTATCTCACCCCCTGAAAAGCCTGCATTCACATCCCTTTCCAAAAAATCCAGGAAATTGACCCGTTCTGCCAGATCCTTCACATCCAGTGCATCTTTTGCGCAAATCTCTACCATCTGCCGGGTCTTTAAACCGTTTATGGTGGGTGGCCTCTGGTAAGACATCCCAATGCCCAATTCCGCCCGCTCGTTAATTGGCATGGATGTGATATCTTCGCCCTTGAAGCTTATCCTTCCTTTTACCACCTTGTACTGGGGATAGCCCATAATGGTCATCAAAAGAGAGGTCTTTCCCGAACCGTTCGGACCAAAGAGAACATGCGTCTCGCCTGCTTTGATCTCCAGGTCAATATGGTCAAGAATTACTTTATCCCCAAGTTTCACCTGCAAATCATCAATAACCAGCATCTTGACTCTCCTTTTCCCGGTGGTTTTCAACCAATTCCGATGCCAAAACGGCCGTAGGTGTAGCCCCGCCATGGCGGGATTGAGGACGTTTTGGGCTTGACAACGCAGCCTTCAGAATTTGCAGCCGATCACAGTCCCGTCCTGCGGGATTCTCGGACAGCCTCCCAGGATCCTTAATATGTGGATGAGCAGGGTCTGGACCAGGGCATGAACATGGCGGTTTTTTGCCTTTGTATTCATACAATGTCAGGGATAAGATTACAGGTATGGAGGTATTTTTACAAGATATAATATCACTCAGCGGTTTTATGAGACCTTTGCAAAAGTCACATGATGAGGAGCGATGAGGATTTACTGATTATTCGGGGAGGGGCTGTCTCCACATCGGTGAAACTCCGTCCCCCTCTCCCCCTGTCGAAGATCCAGAGTTTAGCGGGACGAACGGATAGTGGTAGTCATTGACTAAGTTGCCTCTGGTAGGCTTTTTCGATTGCTTTTTGCACTGCGTTCATAATTACCCGGCTGCTGTTTGTAGCCCCACTTACTGCATCAACATTCGTTGATTGCTTCTGAATTATTCTTTTTGAAATAAGCGATTCAGATTTTTTGCCTTTCCATGCCCAATGCTCGACTATCTCAATTCCCACAATCGTGTTGTCTTTGATCTCCACCTTTACCAATGCCCTATTGGGCCATGCTTTATAGCTGCCTTCATAGACCCCCTCAGCTAATTTTGCATGTTCCAGAGGTCCTCCTATTATGCGAGTTTGCGCACAGCCGAAGAGTAATATCACGCCAATCAAAAAGGCTATGCCCTTAAAAGCCAAAAGGACGGTATTTCTTGCGATTAAATTACTCATTTTAACCTTCCCATGGGTGCCACTTTTTCTTCAACCTCCTATATTTTTATCTCCAACCCGTCGTATGCCATGTGGACGTCTAAATCGTAATTTTTGTCGTTTTCAAGGTCCTCGTCGTTATAGGTGTGTTCGTTGTGGAACAGGCAAAGCCGTTTTACGTTGGATCTTACGGAAAGTTCCACGCCCAGCATATTGCTCGAATGGCCCCAGTCTTCTTTCGCGTCGATACTATCCAGAAGGGTATATTGAGCGTCAAAAACCAACAGGTCCGCATTCCTGAAAAAATTGATAAAAGAATACTCTTCGCTTTCGGAATCCTTTTTATGTTCGGCATCGGTAGAGTAAACAATTTTTTTACCATCTTTTTCAAAACAATACCCATATGACTCTCCCGGATGATTTTGCTTCATGCCCTTAACCGTATAGCCGGCAATCATGTGCTCTTTATTAATATCGAGAACTGTAAAGCTGATGTCTCCGCGCATGTCTTTGAGAGATAAGGGGAAATTTCGGACTTTCTGCTGATCAATAAATGCCTGTTCCAAATCGGGATGAAATCCGTAGATTTTTATCTTGTTTTCAGAAACATGTGCCGGCACGAAAAAAGGGAACCCCTGGATATGGTCCCAATGCAGATGAGATACAAACAGGTGAAAAGTTTTGGGGAATTCGATTTTTCCTTGTTGGGCTAAAGTTGTAATATAGTTTCCAAAATCTCTCAAACCCGTGCCGCAATCGCAAACGACAAATTCTTTGTTGTCTCGCATTTCCATGCAGGAAGTGTTGCTCCCAAAACTTCCGCTTACGGAGAACGGCAGCCCATTATCGATAAACAGGTTTATCTTATCGTCGGTATCAAGATCGAAATCCCGTGATTTTTTTAAGGCATTAAATAATTTTTCGCGTATTAATTGTGCGGTAATGGAATTTGATATAGAACCGCGCGTACCCCAAAAATGGACTATCATAATATCCGCCCCGTTTAGCAGGTCAAAACACGATTTTCTACTGGTTCCTCAAACATCTCTCTACACAGGGTTATACAAACATATTGAAACTATCTTTACATTATATTT
>JAFDDR010000338.1 GCA_019310785.1 Deltaproteobacteria bacterium | reverse complement strand
GACCCCCTTTGAGTCTTCGCGAAATGCCTTTGAAGGAATTATCTGCCCATGTGAACATGATCAAGAATTGAAACGCAATAAACGGCAGGAGAATTATATCCTAAAAAAATGACCTGTGCAAAGAATTAAAAGGAAGAGTCCTTCCTGTGCCGGCCTCAGCTTATATCCTGCTGTTCACGCTTCTCTTCATTATCTCTCTGTCTTTATTGATGGCTGTCTTTATTGCCTGATATCAACTGAACTGGCCCAGCCAGAAAATGAACGTCAGTGAGGACAGAAGGGTGCTTATCGATACAATTGCCGACGCCAGTTGCGGCGAACCATTCATTTCACCGGCCATCACATAAGTAATGGTCGCCGTCGGCGCTGCCAGAAGTATCAGGCCTGGTAGAAACTGAGACACGGAAAGCCTGAGCATCAAATACATCAAAATTCCCAGTGCGGGAAGTATCACGAGCTTCAGGAGTCCCGCGCTGAGGGCCGGCTTAAGGTGCGACTTTATGAGGTCGAATGACAGGGAAGCCCCTATGACGAGAAGGGCAAGGGGGAGAGCCATGCCGCTCAATATGCCCAGGCTCCTGTCTAAGGTCTGGGGCATGTTCATCCCGGATAGGGAAAACAATATGCCCATGAGCGCGGATAGGATAACAGGATTGACAAAAATCTTTTTGCAGACAAAAAAGAACCGAAAACCCTTGTCGGGACGCCCGGAACCCACCTGAAGGCTGACGACACCAAGAAAATTCTGAAACAGCATAAGAAACCCGGCTAAAATGCTGGCACGTGTGAGCCCGTCTTTCCCAAGAAAATAAAAGGCTACGGCAAGACCGATATAGCCGAGATTTCCATGAAAACAGGTCTGGGTAAACGTGCCTAAATCACGACGGGGGACGGCATAGAAACGGCCGACGCAGGCACCGATAAGAAGCATCACCAAGAGTGGAATCAACGTCCCCGCCAAAAGGGGCAGCGAAAAATTGGCTTCAAAGGAAGCCTTTGCCACCTCCCTGAAGATCAGTGCGGGAATAGCGAGATAATAAACGATCCGGTTGAGAGGGCTGATGAGATGAAAAGGAAGAATACCTTTCCGGCTGAGAACCCAGCCTAAGAGAATAACTATGAATATCGGTACAATCGTGGTGACAACGTTGAGCATCTTATTCCTTGCGACACTTTCTTTTACAACAGATAATCAGGATTCACGTTCTTGAGGGCGTGGAAGATATTACCCTTTATCTTTTTGTTGGACCGGTAGAAACGAGTGAGCATATTCTTGATTTCTTCCCTCTTTGAAGAACCCGAGGTCGGGCAGCCCAGCTGGATTTCAGGCCAATCCATGTTCTGGGCGTGACGCCTGATCACGGCCTCGTCGACAAGATAGAGAGGCCGGATAACCGTCAGCTCTCCATTAAAAAATTCCTGGACGGGAAGCATGGTGCTGATGGAAGCCCCGTAAAAAACATTCGCACGGGTTTTCACGATTCTCCGATCCATGGGCCCTGGGACCGATATTGCTCTGAATCACCCTGTTTTCAAAGCCATTGTCCGAAAAGAAGGCCTCCATCTGTGCGCCCGTGTCCGCCCCAAAACCAGGATCCACATGCACTGCCGTCATTTTGTAATCAATGGGTATCCGTTGAATTCTTTCACTTAAAAACCGCAAAAGGGTCATGCTATCCTTGCCGCCGGAAACGGCCACCAGGACATGATCGCCGTCCATGATCATCTTGTGGTTGTGAATCGCCTTACCCATGAGGCGTTTTATCTCTTTGGCCGCAAAACTCAATGCTCCCTACAAACCTCCCTATCCTCAATTCCAGAATCGCTCATCGATGATTTTATGCTATTTCCTCAGCCGGTATTCGCTATTAACTGCCCACAGCCTCATCACGCCCGTGCCGTTAACAGATCAAACGTGGCTTTTCAAGGTCCAAAGCCAGGTTTCTCTACTTATCCTCCCTTGAGCCTGAGCCCTTAGGCACTAATCATATTGCCGCTCCCCGAATATCTTCGTCCCGATCCTGACCATATTGGCCCCTTCTTCCAGGGCGACCTTATAAGAATTCGACATGCCCATGGAAAGATAAACCATCTCAACACCGGGAAGGTTCATCTCCTTCATCTCTTCGAAAAGTCTTTTTGTTTTCTGAAAATACGGGCGGGCATCTTCCGGATCTCCGGTAAAGGGACCCATGGTCATGAGACCCATGATCTTTATATTTTTGAGCTCAGATATGTCCCTGACCAACGAGAGGGCATCTTCAGGTAAGACTCCTGCCTTTTGCGGCTCTTCACCGCTATTGATTTCTATAAGCACCTGCATGACCTTCCCGATATTGGCGCATGCCCTGTCAATGGCCTTTGCAAGTTTGATGGAATCCACAGTCTCGATCATGTCAAAAATCTTAACCGCCTTTTTTGCCTTGTTGGACTGGAGGTGTCCGATCATATGCCATTTTACCCTGTCACCTATCGCTTGGAAGGCCCTTTCCGCCTCCTGTACGTAGTTTTCTCCAATGATCTTCAGGCCCGCCTCGACGCCTTCCAGGATCTCATCCGGAGTCCTCGTCTTTGCTGCCCCGACGAGTTTAACCCCTTCCGGCAATTCGTCCAGGATCTCATTCATATTATCTGTGATCATTGCTGTTCTCCTTTCATCATTTTACGGCGCCACAACTGATATCGCCGTACCCGCGCATAAGTGATCATCGCGCGCTCGGATGTCTCAAAAAACGGGACCCCGGCCTCGCAAAATCTTTGGGCAAGTTCCGGGTCAAATCCCGGAATGTTTATCATTATAAAGGGCTTCTCAAATTCTTTTGTTGCCTGGATCATGGATTCCGTATAGACACGATTGATTTCCCGATTCATGCCTATCCCGATGACTACCACGGCATCAACTCCCGGATCTTGAGCAGCGGTCCGGGCGGCCCGGACGTAAATTTCCGTCTGGAGAAACGGCGTGAGTCCCACATCTATGGGATTCCGAAGGCTGGTCCCCGTTGGCGGAACAAACCCGGCCAAGTCGGCCCTTGACTCATTTGAGAGCTTCGCCAGTTTGAGACCCACGCTTCCGCATGCCTCGGCA
>JAFDDR010000160.1 GCA_019310785.1 Deltaproteobacteria bacterium | reverse complement strand
TGATATCGATGCAGTTTACATGCCTCTGCCTACAGGTCTGCATGAAGAATGGGTGCTCAAGACGCTGGAGGCCGGAAAGCATATTCTCGTCGAGAAGTCTTTTGCCGAAAATATCCGATCAGCCCGCGCCATGGTTGACCTCGCCCGTGGAAAAAAATTGTTGGTACTGGAAAACTTTTTGTTCCCTCACCATTTACAGCACGCGTGGGTGAACGATCTGATTGCACGGGATGAATTGGGTGATATTCACCTGCTCCGGTGTACTTTTGGTTTTCCACCCTTACCCGGAAACAACTTTCGTTGTGGTCAAAGCCTCTCAACTTTTTCTGGGTTCAGATCTGAAGATACTTGGAGCGAACTTGAAGTATGATGATGACCTCGGTGTGGATATTTATGGCGATGCCATGTTTAAGAACAATACGGAACAGATAGCTCAGGTGTCTTTTGGATTCAACTATTACTACCAGTGCAACTACGAACTTCTTGGTACGAAAGGTAAACTTGTAGTTGAGCGGGCCTTCACGGCCGCACCAGGGTTTAGGCCCACGGTACGTCTGGAGCATCAAGACCTGAAACAGGAGTTTACACTTGCCGCTGATAACCACTACGTAAACATGTGCCGCTTTTTTGCAAGGACGGTGAGAAACGGAGAGGATTTCCAAGTGCACTGGGATTCCCTAATTTCTCAGGCTAAACTCCTGGATGCCATAAGAAAGGAAACCGCATGATGAGCCCTTCGATTTATGTTACCAGACCGTCACTTGCTCCGCTTGAGCAATATGTGTCCTATCTTGAATCTATCTGGAAAACAGGTGTAATGACACATAATGGTCCCATGGTTCAGCGGCTTGAAAAGGAGTTAAGCAGTTATCTCAATGTAAAGCACGTAGTGTGCGTTTCTAACGGAACCTGTGCCCTCCAGTTGGCTATTCGTTCCACAGACATAAAAGGTGAGGTGATAACAACCCCTTTCACTTTCATTGCGACAGCCAATATTATCGCCTGGGAACGTTGTCGGCCTGTTTTTGTTGATATTGACCCTGATACCTGGAATATCGACCCAGAAAAGATTGAAGAGAATATCACAAATGAGACTTCAGCTATTCTTCCCGTTCACGTTTTCAGTGCTCCCTGTGATGTTGACCGGATCCAAACTATTGCCGCTAAACATGGTCTGAAAGTAATTTATGATGCCGCCCATGCCATAGCCGTTGAGGTCGACGGGAAGTCGATATTGCAGTATGGGGATATTTCTGCCGCGAGCTTCCACGCGACTAAACTTTTTAATACGGCAGAAGGAGGTGCATGCGTTACCGATAACGATTTCCTGGCCGAACGAATACGACGCATGCGGTTTTTCGGATTTGACGAACGAAAAGATATCGTAGATGCCGGCATGAACGCCAAAATGACGGAGGTTAGTGCTGGGCTTGGTTTGGCCAATTTGAAGTGGCTGGATCGTGTTAGACGAAACCGGCGGGAGAAATATGAGCTTTATCGAGACCTTTTATCAGAGGTGCAGTTTATAACGTTTCAAAAATATGATGCGGAGGCATATAACTATAGCTATATGCCGATTCTTTTTGACAGCGAAGAGCTTTTATTGCGCGTGATGGATAGTTTGGTTGGTGATAGAATATATACCCGCCGATATTTCTATCCTTCCTTGAATACTGTTCCCATTTTTGCACCACAAGATTCATTGCCTGTTTCTGAACGGGTAGCCCGTTCGATTCTTTGTTTACCACTTTATGACACTCTTCCTAATGAAGATATCGAACGTATTTGTGAGCATATTCGTCAGGCATAACAAACGGTTGAAAGAGTAGGATAGGAGATTGCCCTTGCCATAAACGGAATATTATTAGATTACAAAAAGCTCTATCCCTCGGGTGAGTTGATGCGTCTGACTCAAGAATATTTGGGAGTCTGTGAATGAAGGCGCGCATAAAGAGATAACAAGTCCTTACATGATTGTTCTATGCTCATCTCCTTGCGAACATAATGCATTCCGTTCTCCCTGACTGTGTTATATTTGTCCGGGTCATTTAATAGGTCAGTAATAATATTCGCCAGTTGATCCGAATTACCAGCGGGAAAGCTGAAGGCTGTTCTTCCATCTTGTCTTAGGTAGGCCAAAAAGTCATGGTCTGGCAAAATAACTGGTGTGCCCCACGCCATAGACTCAATGACGGAGGTTGGAAGGAATGAGCTTTCCTCACGCGCGTAGGGAAAAACAAAAAGATCAACGCTTTCAAAAATATCCGGCAGTGGTACTTCTCCGATTAATTTGATACATTCTTTAGACCAGGTATTATTGGAGTCACGCAAGAGCAGATCTCGTAATTCGGGGTTTTCCAGGAGTGGAACCGCAACAATTAGCTGAGCCCCTGTTTCGGTCAATTTTTTGCCTGCTCTCAGTAAAGTAGACAGGCCACGACGTTCAAGAACATACTTTAATCGTTTATGGGTTTGTTGCCACATGCCGGCCATAAATAGAAGTTTTGGATTCCTTGGTATGGGCTTGCGGCGTTCCAAAACTGGCGTTTTGTTGTCAAAACAGATACCCAAACGCACCTGTTTCTCATATCCAAAAGAAAACTGATTCAGCACCAGATTGCTTACCCATGGTTTAAGCATTTCCGGTGTGGCTTCTTTGCTGATGGAATACATTATCGTAAAACAAGGCACGGAGTGTCTTCTACATAATCTGTCAATCTTCCACATGGTCCAGGTGTTGGCCAGGCGATATATATGTTGAAATGTGGCATAAGGAAAATGGCAAACAAGATGCGGTTTGAAATTGTTTATAAGCGGCCCAATGGCATTGTGCAGGAAGATGAGATGAAACGGCCCCCACCCTCGCTCCGCTGATTTATAAGGTACAGGGAAATCCGTTGTCTGGCCTTTTGCCTTGGTACACAGGAGTATGACATCATGTTCCTTGCTTAAGGCAAAGCCAAGGTCGCGTACAAATCTCTTCCGTCCCTCTGTCCAAGGGCTACATATCTCAGGTGCCACCAATAATATTTTCATGACCCTTTTCTACCACAGATGACAAATTGCTCCGCCAGGCATCTAAGAGGTTTACGTTGGTGTTTGAGCCCCAAGAAAAAAGCAAGATCTTGGGAAAACCAGCAAGGCACTATCAAATGGGTCCCACCTATGCCGTAACATGAAGTCTTGTTAACTCCCAATTTGTTAAGTGCCTTTTCTGTGGCTTTTATTCTGTTATAGTTGCTATCGGGGGCAACACGGTGATAACGAATCAAATTGTAAATCAGGAAAGGTAATGCAAAAAGCCAGCGACTGGAAAAATTGTCGAAATCAACAACTAACAATCCTCCAGGCTTTAACACTCGCAACATCTCAACGAATAGAACCTGTTGCTGATCATGAGGGAACAAATGGAGAAACCGGGTGGAGATTAGCGCGTCGAAAATTCCGTTTGGAAAAGGCAATTGGAAGGCATCCGTCTCTAAAAAAAGGCTAAGACCTTGACAACGAGCGCGGGCTTGGTGCATCATTTGCGGTGTCAAATCGCAGGCCACTGGCCGGAACCCCATGTCGACAAAGAGCTTTGTGATATGACCAGTACCGCAGGCCACTTCCAAAACCCTGGCCTGACGTGTCAAGGGGGCAAGCACCTCGCGAAGGACATGGTGATGTAAGCGTTGAAAAAGGCGTCCATAAAGAGTGTCATAGCGCAGGGCATGGTAATGTCGAGATTCAAGACTGTAAAATTCCTTGTAGTGTTTGGATTCCAAATTCTTCATGGTAAAAGGATCTCAGAGCTAACAAAATTTTAAGGACCGTACATGAAAGGTCAATTAATTAATAATAAGCTGATTTGGATTTTTGTTTTTGTTGTTCTTCTCATCGGTGCCCAAGCCTACATGATTCCCGATTTTCGTAGCGATGTCATGGTATTATTGCGCAAAATGAGACTATCATATCTCGGGCTTGCTTTCCTCCTTACACTGTTTCATTTTTTTATGGAACCTGCGCGCTGGTATTTTTATTTAGAAAATCTTTCACGACCAGATCGGACACCATACAAAAAGCTGTTATGCATTTTTTCTGTGACTGCACTTGTTACTTATATATTCCCAGCCAAACTCGGCCTGCCGGTGAGATTGTATCTCTTGACCTCGCAAATAAAGATAAAATTGTTAAATGTGACAACCATCATGGCCTTAGATGGTCTGTTGAATTATTCGTTGTGGGGAGTCCCTGCCCTAATTTTCCTGCCGATCTACGGCATTGTTTTCCCACAATATTTTCTATTATTTCTGTTGATAATACCGATCCTTTGCCTTCTCGTTTACCTGCTTCGTCACAGGTTGCGGGACCTCTTTAAGACACTGCATGGCAACCTCCGTTTGCTCACCCTGAAAGCTACATTTGTGGCGACACTATTTTTACTCTTTGACATTACCGGTTACATCTGCCGCCATGCATTGATACTTGCTGCGCTAAATGCGCAGGTTCCTTTATTCCAACTCGCTATTATTACCATGATCAGTATATTCGCCGGATTTATGTCCATGATTCCCATGGGAATGGGGGCCTACGACGGGACTATTATACTGCTTCTTACCCAGTCGGGGGTTCCCTATGAAACTGCCTTACTGGTGCCCTTGGTCAACCGCACTGGGAACATCCTTGCAAGCATTGTTGTGGGAAGTCCGTCGAGCTACGCACTGGGAGTTTCTTTTTGGACGTTGCGCAAGAGATTTAGATCCGGCACCGACGGATGATTAGACTCCTATCCACACCAAGATGCATAGCAGATTCCGTATTTACAGTTAAAATAGAAAAATAAAATTACCACAAAGTATGGATATCGTCAACTTAAAACATTATATATTATTGTATTTACTATCATTTCGCGCCTCATTGTCATTGCGTTTTCGTTCACATATGATTTAGAAACGAGTATATTTTAGATCAATTTCAAATTCTTTTAGGGAAAAGGGGCCAATCATAAGCATTTTAGGGCCGCCTTGCAGTTCTAAATAGATGGCGTGTGACGACATGAAGGGTTTTAGCATTCTGAAATAACCCTTTAAAAAAATTGATGAAGGTTCTGTACTGGGGAATTGAAGATGAGAATTACCATCAAGAATCTTGTATCCAAGCGTTGGTATCTGGATTTTTTTTGCTTGCTTTTGGTAATTGGTTTGAATCCAATCACCCAGTTTTTTAACAGTAGCTCCAAACAATTTCCTCCGGATACTCTTGCTTACCTGACCATGGGAAGGGATTTGTTCTATAAAGGACAATTCTATATCAGTTGTTGGAGTTATGCTGATAATGGGCTAATTTTACCTCCTCTTTATCCTTTTTTTATCGCTTGTGGGCAATTGCTTTTTGGGGATAGTCTGAATGTGGCTGAATGGGTCAGTTGCACTTGCGGTATAATGGCTTCAGTCCCGATATATTTATACATCAAGGAAATGACGAACAGGGTGTTCGCACTAATAACCGTTCTCCTGATACAAATTAATTATTACTATTTTATCATTGGGATGCTACCGCTATCAGAGTCGACTTTTCTGCTTGCCATTAGCTGCATGCTATTATTGACATTAAAGCTTTTCAAAGATCCGGGAAGCGCCGATAAGAAACTGCCGTTCTTTGTGGGTATGTCTTGCGGCCTTGTTGTTCTTTCAAGACAAATAGGGCTTATGGCCTTCATTTTTTTGGGAATTATTAGCCTAATAAAAATATTGATTTCTCATGAAGCGGAACATCGGAGAGTAATTCTTAAAAATTTATTGTTTATTATATTGGGATGGCTTGTCCTTCTTGCCCCCTACACTGCGATTATTTACTACCAGACAGGACATCACCCTTTTCAGCAGGATTTTCAAGAAAGAGAAATCAAAGTACCCGTTGT
This sequence comes from Deltaproteobacteria bacterium, assembly GCA_019310785.1. Lineage (GTDB taxonomy): Bacteria > Desulfobacterota > DSM-4660 > Desulfatiglandales > Desulfatiglandaceae > JAIOSR01. The sequence continues at coordinate 1,283 of JAFDDR010000160.1, read as the reverse complement.
GGATCCCGAAGCGCTGTCAGAGATGAAACAAATTGAAAGCCTTCCCGAAGAGAACTACGCTATGATTTATGCCAAGAGACGTCTCATGCGAAAGCTTTTGCCGGATTCCTCCGAGATGTTCTGCCGTATTGATAGAAAGAAAAGGGAAGAAACCGGGCTTTTGAACCGATTTTTTTCCATTTTCAAAAAACCCGAAGCTTACACTGCTATGATTTTCCATAATATCCTGAACCTGAGAGACCCACTGGGCAGTGTTATTCTATACATATTTTTGGTCTCCTGTATTTCACCTTTTTTGGTGAAGGCTGAAAAAATAATATTATTCAACAGGCTATTATTACCCTGTTTCATTACCCTTTATCTGTTTGCAATCTCAGGGTTTACAGATACGGTCTCACGATATGTCTATGTCATCTTCCCTTTTGTCTTGATGCAGATTGCCGGAGAGTTGTTCGTCTTCTGCCGGGCTATATCCAGCGCTTTCGGTAATCGCATGTGGGGTGTGGCCCTGCTGTGCACGGCATACGCCTCTTTTGCGTTTGCAACGCCAAGGTACTTCAACTCCCTGGACCTGTCACCCAAGCTCGGACCGGTGGAGGCTTTTGCTAAGATGAAAGAGTTGGTGAAAGGAGAACCAATTTTCAGCCTTCTTCCATATCCTGCCTTTCTTTCGGGCGGCTCCTTTCGGGTCCTACCAAATGATTCCTTAGAGAAGGTCGTTGAATATGGTCATCGAACAGGGGTCGGTTGGCTGCTAATAAGCTGGACAAAACATACTATGAGTGAGCTTCATTTCTATGACAGGGCCGAATGGTACGGCAGCCGCTCACTGGAAGAAACTTATCCGCATCTTGTTAAATTGAGATGCAGCACCCCGGACGGCGGGGCAATGCTTTATGAGATTCGCTAAAGCCCTTCGAAAAAGTCCATTTGAGCCTCCGAAGGCAGGAACGGGCACTTATCTCCTCAGTAGTACCCATTTTATTGTAGACGGGAACAATCACCGATAGCTTCAGGTCGGGCTTTTGCGCTTTTCGGTCATACATGCGTCCCTTGCTTCTACAACACCATCAACCAGATAATAATTTCCAATAATCAAGCACCCCATTCCTCCAATACACTGCCATTATTAAACAACTGAATCTCTATATGAAGGCAAAGCCCTCGACATACCGGGGCTACGGGGCGGGCGGGGAAATCATTGGGAAACAGTCAGTGGGTTTTGCTAAAATTTACTCATGCCATTGTTGAAGATTGTAGGTCAGTTGGATATAATCCGTGAT
>JAFDDR010000159.1 GCA_019310785.1 Deltaproteobacteria bacterium | reverse complement strand
AATGGGCATTGAAGATCTGGGCCTGTCCGAAAGGGCACTTAAGGATTTTTCAGATGCCATTAGTACGCCCCAGGGCATTATCCTTGTCACCGGACCTACAGGGAGCGGGAAGTCATCAACGCTTTATGCCTGCCTTAACAGGCTCAATTCCCCAGAGGTCAATATCATCACTGTGGAAGACCCGGTTGAGTTCGACATCGAGGGAATCAATCAGGTTCAGATAAACCCCGGGGCCGGCATCACTTTCGCGGCAGGGCTCAGATCCATCCTGCGACAGGACCCGGATATCGTCATGCTTGGGGAGATAAGGGACAACGAGACCGCATCCGTCGCCTGCCAGGCCGCGCAAACCGGCCACTTAGTGCTCTCAACCCTGCATACAAATGACGCACCTTCTGCCGTGACAAGACTTCTGGATTTGGGGATAGAAGCATTCCTTCTCTCCTCTTCCCTTGTCGCGGTAGTAGGACAGAGGCTTGTAAGAGGGATATGTCAGAAGTGCAAGGTCCCCGAACCCCTTAGCGAAAAGTTCCTGGAACGACTTCCGGCAAACATAGACGGAGATAAAAAGGCTACCTTTTGGAAAGGGGCCGGCTGCGAAGCTTGCCAATATACGGGCTATTCAGGCCGTTTGGGTTTATTTGAGGTCCTGACAATAACACCACCCCTGAGAGAGGTCATAGCACCAGGCATCTCGACGGTTATCCTCAAAAAGGTGGCTGAAAGCGAGGGCTTTCAATCCATGAGCGTGGATGGAATCAGGAAGGCCCTGCAAGGCCTGACTACCATTGAAGAGGTCTTTCGTGTGGCCCCTCCTGAGGTTAGTGAGGTCTCCAAGGGTCACGTTGTGGAGCCTGCGGTTCCGGAGGAGATCGGCCTGGAAGAAAGTCCGGCTGAAGAAATGATGTCTTCAATCGGCGTAGTAAGACCTCAGAAGATCCTTGTGGCGGACGATAATGAAATAATTCTCAAAATCCTTACTAATATCCTGGAGTCGGAAAACTATCTCATCATTACCGCTCAAGATGGTTTAGAGGCACTGAAACTGACTTTACAGGAAAAGCCCGATCTTATAGTCACCGACTATCTCATGCCCAAAATGGATGGCATAACACTTATAAAAAAGCTCAAGTCCCAATTAGCTACACGCTACATTCCCATTATAATGCTTACAGCAAAGGACCAAGAAAATACTGAGGTGGAGGTAATTGATGCAGGAGCTGATGATTACCTTGTAAAACCTGTCAATCCAAAAAGGTTCCTGGCCAGAATAAATAGGCTCCTTAAGAGGCCGGGTATCGCGGAAATATAAATGATGGGGAGGATTCCGATGAAATGTGCGTACCATCCGGATAGAGATGCCACAGCCCGGTGTTCACAGTGCAAGAAGCCCCTTTGTGATGAATGCGCTATACCTGAAGGGGGCAAATCCTTCATATGCAGCAGATGCGCCGCGCTGAAGGCGGCCCGGGATGTGGTCGAGGGGATAGATCAACGAATTGGGGAAAAAGAGGGCAAAAAACAGGAACAGGAGCTCAGGAAAAAATGGAAGAGCAAGATCTGGGTCGTGTCTCAATTGTTTATTATTGCGGTCTGTATTGCCATTATCGTCATACAGGTTCCGAGATTGGTGTCCACCTTTGAAGATGAAAAGCCCATCAGATACGGGACGCACTCAACTGACGCCCGGACCGACCAGTGCATCAAGAACCTCTGGCACATATCCAAGCTGCTGCAAGAAGGGAAATTGCCAGGCAAGGATATCATCTGTCCCGCGAGTAAAATTCCCTATGTGGTGACGGAAACAGAAGGAGACGTGGTGGTGCGCAGTCCTAAACCGGAACTTTACGGTTTCACGGAAATCAGGGTCAGCAAGAAGAGACCTGTGCCGGAGTTGATAAGATGAAAACATTAAAAAGCAATAATTCAGCAGGCTTTACCTTCATAGAATTATTGATGGTTTTTGTCGTGATCGGGGCTTTAGCATCAATAGCCATACCCCAATATGCCTCTTATAGTGTGAAGGCCCGTGCAGCACATTGTCTCGCTAACAGACATAACATAGAGATGGCCGAAATTGCCTATTTTCTGGATCACGATTCTTCAAGCCTGAAAATTGATGATTTGTATAAATGTCCGTGCGGCGGAGAATATGTTTGGCTGATTTCAGACCCGAATGACCCGGATTACCCGAAAATTGGATGCTCAATACATTTCTGGCCAAGCGAAGATGAAAAGGATAAAGACGAAGTCAAAAAAGAGAAGAAGGTCAAAAAGAAAAAGAAGGTCAAAAAGAAAAAGAAGGTCAAAAAGAAAAAGTAAGAGATCATCGCGAGATAACAACGAATGGTTTATTCAACTGCCCGGCGAGAGCACGTCCTATATCCTCCATTAACTTATCCATATCCGGACCGGACCGGTTCAGAAAAATAACGAAGTAACAAGGTCCCCGGCTATTTACTTCTACATAGCCCGCCCGCGTCCTGATGCCCTTGAGGGAGCCCGTCTTGAAAAGGACATTGTCTTTTCTTTTGAGAAGATGCCGGTAAGGCTTGAAGCGCTGCAGGATGGCCAGCATGTCAAGGGCTGAAACCCGGTTTTTTCTGGAAATACCCGACCCTTCCACAACCTTAATGTCTTTTAGGTCAAGCTCCTCTCCGGCATAGACGTCAATTGACCTGACGCCTTTGTTTAATGTGCCGGGCGGGCCGTAAAAGTGTGCTCCCAATGCAATAAGGGTCTGGTTTGCCATAAAGTTATTTGAAAATTCCAGCATTTTTTTCAAGGCCGTCTCTAAAGTAAACTTAGACCGGTATGTAAATATCAACTTGTCTCCGGGTTTTACAACGCCTGAGCGAATTTTGCCGAGGCAATTTACACCCGCCTGTTTCAGGAAATGCAATAGGAGTTCACCTGCATAACGTGCAGCTTCATCTTGGTCGTGGGTAAAGGTGTACCGGCCCTTTTTCAGACCCAACGAACGGATCTTTTCCCGGACATACGGGATAAGGGGTGTCTGGGGTTCTGCCGGAATAATCCTGCCCTGCTCATCGCGATCAAAAAAAACCGTATTGAAATTGGCGCACAAGGCACCTACCGGAGCATCATAAGGATTGGTCGAACGGTTTCGCCCCGGAATAATTACGGGCTGGGAAAAATAGGTATCGTCCAATATCAGGTCTTTAAAACCCCGGACTTTTTTCGCGAGGCCATGCGCGATCTCCTGCCATACCTCTGATATCAGGAGAGGGTCTCCATAGCCTTTTATTTTCAGATGAGAGTCAGTGTCCACGTAAAATTCCGTCTTGAACCGGTAGGAGGGCCCGAGGTAATGGATTGCGCAAAGTGCTGTGAGGAGCTTGAGCGTGGAGGCGGGTACATGCGTTACTGTCTCATTTTTTTTATAGAGGAGCCTGCCGTCAGGGTCCGCAACCACAAGGGCATCCGTGGAGGTGATCATGTCCAGCCAGGACAGGTCCTGTTTGGCATCTGATATTTCAGGTTGCCACAGACAAATGGCCGGCAGTATTACCGCAAGCCCAATTATCAACCCTGATGATTTTCGATTGACGGTTCTCGATTGATGATTTAGGTTCCCTCTCGTCAATAGCATCGTCATTTTTGATTCATGATCTGCATAATCAATTTTCGTTATACTTTAGGTCTTTGCAAGGGTGAGGCATTTTTCAAGGCGATATCTAAACCTGTTGCATAAATGTGGCCTATTTTCGGGTTTCTGCGAAAATTTGACCTAAATACCAGGCAGTAAGCTGGAACGAACCCTGAAAATTAGGCCACTGCCAAAAGGCCACTGCCAAAGGTTGCAGCTTATGCGCTTTGAGATATCGCCTTGAAAAACACCTCACCCCTGCAGTGAAGTTGCAATATTGCTCGATTTTTCAAACAGCTAAAATATTACCAATTTTCAATAGTCAATGATCAGGAATATCACCGGGAAGCGGGTTTTCGAGATAATCCCGGAGGAAATCTATTCTGTCGGCGAATGATTTTCTTTTGTCAACAAAGATGTGGTATTCTCCGTTGATTTTGCAGATTCCCCCTTTTAGCTTTAGACCTGCTGCTTCGAGCAGGTCATAGTGAATGTGGATTCCCCTTTGAGCTGCCTTTTCCTCTAATTCCGACAACCGGTTTTGAAGGGCAGGGGAGGGCGGCTTTTTTTTCTTTGGTGATTTCATGGAGTTCGCGGATATCCTCAATATCTTTTATGTCTTATATACAGTTTAAGAAAATGATTTGAGTAACCTTTTTTCGTAGCGCAGGGCTTTAGCCCTGCCATTTTGATGCACGACCAAAGCCCTGCGCTAGGCAAGACTGCTTTCAAGAGTGATGATTCATTAGCCTCCTTCCTTAACCAGTTTGACACCTTCCGGGAAAGTGAAATGGAAAAAATTCTCATCGAACTTTTCTTTTGCGGTCAGGCCTTCAAGCTTGAACCGGGTAATACTCCCTAACTGGTTGTGGATATCCACTTGGCGGATATCATATCCGACTGTCACTGTCAGAATGATACGGTCAATTTCCTGCCAGGGGGGGTCGGGTCTGAGTTCAATCCCATATGCACCCTGTTCCTCTTGCATGAGCATTGCTATTTGAAAATTTTCTTCCACCCGGACAAGGCCCCGGAATATATCGCTCAGAAGTTTCAACTCCTTCCCGAATTCCAGGAAGGGATATTGATGGGCGCGTTTTTTTTCAGGGATGTACCACCAGAGCGTCTCCCCGTTGGCAATAATGGTCTCGGCCTGGGGTGTTTCCTGCTCTAACCTGAGAAAATAGGGAGGCCTGAAATAAATCCGGCCTGTGGCAATGTCCCCCTTTACCTGGTTTCCCAACATGGACATGGATCGCGTGATTACCTCCCGGGTATAGTTCACTGTAAGGCCCGGGAGGTGATTGTGTTTATTGCGAATGCCTTCAAGTATGCCGGATAGATTATCGCTTCCCAATACCGGGCTCACGCAAAACAGAGACAACATAAGACTGGAGAGTACAAAGGCCCTTATCATTATTATATTCCCTTTCTTCCATATACCTCCCGCGGCCGGACCCCGTCCGAAGGCCCCACAATTCCTTCAATTTCCATGGCCTCAATCATCCGGGCTGCCCGGTTATAGCCAACCCTTAGTTTGCGCTGCAGCATGGAAATGGATGCCTGTCCTGATTTAACAACAACTTCTATAGCCTCATCGTATTTTTCGTCTAATTCTATTTCACCGTTTTCGGACTGCTCCTTCCTGGCTATTTCAGTGAGAATGGAGGTGTCATACTCCGGCTTTTGCTGGTTCCTCAAGAAATCGGTTACCTCTTGTATTTCATTTTCAGAGACGTATGCCCCATGAATTCGCGTGATGCGGCCGACCCCGGGCGGCATAAACAGCATATCGCCCTCCCCCAAAAGATGCTCCGCGCCCATTGCGTCTAAAATGGTCCTGGAGTCCACCTTTGAGGAAACCTGGAAAGAGATCCTGGCAGGAAAATTTGCCTTGATAACGCCGGTAAGGACATCCACTGACGGCCGCTGCGTCGCGATAATCAGGTGAATACCTGCCGCACGGGCCATTTGGGCCAACCGGGTAATGGATTCTTCCACGTCCCTGGAGGAGGCCATCATGAGATCGGCCAATTCATCAATGATAAGGATAATGTAAGGCAGGGTTTTCCCGGCTTTTTGCTCCTTTAGTATCTTACGGTTATATGTATCAATATTTCTGACCCCCCGGTCCGAAAGGAGCATATAACGCCTTTCCATCTCTGCCACGGCCCATCTGAGCGCCTTGGTTGCCTCCTTCGGGTTAGTGACCACCGGATGAAGCAAATGAGGGATATCATGGTACGTGGAAAGCTCGATTCTTTTTGGGTCGATCATCAGAAACCGGACCATGTCCGGTGAGACCTTAAAAAGGAGACTTTCGATCATGGTGTTTATGGAGACGCTCTTGCCTGCCCCGGTGGCCCCTGCCACGAGGAGGTGCGGCATTTTAGCCAGGTCGGTAATAAACGGAGTCCCGGTGATGTCCTTGCCTAAGGCGATTGGTAACTTATGTTTGGATTCCGTATAAGAGGGGCTTTCAAGTATCTCCTTGAGAAAAACCGGTTCTCTCTGGTTATTGGGGATTTCAATGCCTATGGCCGCCTTTCCCGGTATGGGCGCCACGATCCTGATGCTTGGCGCCCGAAGGGTCAGGGCGAGATCATCGGAAAGTCCTGCCACCTTGCTGATTTTTATTCCCGGGGCGGGTTTGTATTCGTACATGGTAATCACCGGGCCGGGAAGGATCTCCACAACCTCTCCTTCAACCCCGAAATCGGCCAGTTTTTTCTCAAGTCGCCGCGCGTTCATCTCTAAGCTCTCCCTCTGCACGTGGGCGTCCTTTTTTTCGGGAGGGTCATTGAGAAGATCCAAGGGAGGCAGTTGCAATTCACCTGCCACGTTCATAAAGGTAAACCGCTCTTGTGCGGGTTTTTTCTGAGGTTCCGGCTTGGGCTTGACAATGGTAACCTTTGGCCTTGATTTCATTTTTTCTTTGGCCTGCAGGGTCTTCTGTGCCCTTTTCTTCCGTTCTTTTCTCTTATTTATTATTTCCATTATACGTCTTATCAGACGCATAAACCACAGACCCAAGCTTGAAAAGACCCAGCCCAAGGACAGGTGGGTTACTACCATGAGGGAGATGACGAAGACCGCGGCGAGGAGTATATAGGCCCCGAAATAGTTGAGGAATTCTTCTGTGTGCTCGGCTAAGAATAACCCTGCCAGTCCGCCCGATTCAATTCCCTGGCCCCTGAAATTCACTTTGCCGCCAATTTGCAGATTCAGGATTGCGGAAGAGGAAACAATAAGAGCAAAAGCGGCGATGAGGTTTTTAATGGGGGATGACATGGGACGTTCCCTAAAGGAAAGGAAGGCCAAGGCAAGGAGGATAATGATCAGCCAGAAAGAAGAAACCCCGATCAGGAAAAAAATCGTGCCTGCTAAATGAGCGCCCACCGTGCCGAAAAGGTTGTGCGCCTTGTCTAAGGGCCCTGTCACATTCCAGATGAGCTGATCCGCGGGATGATAGGACAAAAGACTCCCGCCTAAGATGATGGCCGCGACCAAGAGAATAAGCCCGCGGATCTCTTTCCTGATGGGATGTTGTGCCTTGTCTGTTTTGTCTTTGCTTTTCGATTTGGGGGCCAATTTTTTATCAGTACTCCTTACTCTTTATTTTTCCATTGAAAACCTAGTACTTTGGGGCCGTCGAAGAATCCCGCTGATGCTCAGCGGGAGGTCAGAGCTATATGGCTTTGCCTTGGGGTTTTGTGTCTAAAATTACAAATCCCAAGCACCAAATTACAAACAAATCTCAAATTCCAATATTCAATGACCAAAACCTTCCAGGACAAGGCGTTGTTTGGATTTTCGAATTTTGGTCATTGGAATTTGTTTGATATTTGGGATTTGATGTTTGGAATTTCCATAACTCAATAAAACTCCAACAAAGCAAATCCCCTCTGGGCCAGGTTATTTACTCTCTACACTACCCTAAATCGATATAATAACCGGCAGTATGAGAGGACTTCTCTCAATGACCTTATTAAAAAAGCGCTGCAGACGTTTTTTGATATCCGATTCCACTCCTGCCCGATCTATTGGGGAAGGACGCTCAAGCTCGTCAAGCACTTCTAAGACAATACACTTAGCGTCCTCAAGCAGGGATTCCCCCTTATCTTCAAACACAAATCCCCGCGAGATCATGTCCGGGCCGTAGATGGTCTCTCCAGTCTGTTCGTCAACTGCCAAAAGGACTACAACCATCCCGTGTCCGCTGAGCCTCCTCCGGTCCCGCAGGATCATCTCACCGACGTCGCCTACCCCTTTTCCGTCAACAAGTATCCTTCCTGTTTGAACATGACCCTCCAACCGGGCGGTCCGGTTTTTAAAACAGATCACGTTCCCGTTTTCCGCAATCAAGACCCTTTCCTTCGGGATGCCCATGTCCAGGGCCAACTGTGCGTGTTTTACAAGATGACGGTATTCGCCGTGGATCGGTATGAAATAGTGCGGTTTAACCAGGCTCATCATGAGCTTGAGTTCTTCCCTTTTTGCATGACCCGACGTATGGATTTCGGATACTTTTTCATAAACAACGTCAGCGCCCATGCGGTAAAGGCTGTTTATGATCTTGGTGATGGCCTTTTCGTTGCCGGGAATAAAGCGGGAAGAAAGAATAACCGTATCGTCCTGCTTGATTGTGATGCCCTTGTGTCTTCCCTGGGCCATCCTGGCCAAGGCAGACATGGGTTCTCCCTGGCTCCCGGTAGTGATAATCGTAATGTATTGATCTGGAAACCGGCCAATCTGGCGCTCACTGATCTCCAGATCGTCAGGCATGCTTATAAAGCCTTGTTCCCTGGCAATGCGCACATTGGTGACCATGCTTTTTCCGTTAAAGACCACTTTTCGGTCGAATTGCACTGCCAGGTTGATGACCTGCTGGATGCGAGAAATATTCGATGCGAAACTGGAGACGATGACTCTTCCCGGGGAGGTCCGGAAAAGGTCTTCCAGGGTTTTTCTGACATCACTTTCACTCAGGGTCATACCCTCCTTCTCGGCATTGGTGGAATCCGAGAAAAAGGCGAGAACCCCCTTTTCTCCAAAATGCGCGAAACGGTTCAGATCTGTGAACTGCCCGTTTACGGGAGTGGGGTCTATCTTGAAATCACCAGAATGTATTAGAATCCCCTCGGGCGTGTCAACGGCGAGACCAACGCCGTCCACAATACTGTGGTTTACACTGATATATTCCACCTCAAAGGGTCCGAAACGGGTGGTCTCTCCTGGCCTTATTTTCCGAAGATCCGCCTGTTCCGGTAGATGGTGTTCTTTGAGTTTTTCTTTTAACAACTCTAAGGTAAAACTTGTGCCCATTACCGGAACGGAAAATTCTTTGAGGAAAAAAGGCATCGCTCCTATGTGGTCTTCATGACCGTGTGTCAGGATAATGGCATTTATTTTGTCTTTGTTTTGACTGAGATACTCAAAATTGGGGATTACTATGTCCACGCCCGGCATGTAGTCTTCAGGAAACATGAGGCCTGCGTCCACAACAAGTATGCAATCATCATATTCGATCGCCATTACATTGAGGCCAATTTCTCCCAGCCCTCCTAAAGGAATGACCCTAAGCATTTTTATCCTCTTTACTTTTGCTGAATAAACAAGAGCTTAACCCTTTCGTAGCCATCAGTCAATAGGGAATTATTTTTGTCAGGAACTCTTTTCCGGTAAATGATCTTGATTTCGATTTTTTCTTTGTGTTAAGGTTGACAAACTCGTAAAAAGTCGTCACCCCTGCGAAAGCCGGGGGTCCAGATCAGTCATAAGTGTCTGAAAACACTGGATTTCCCGCTGCTGTGTGCGGGGAATGACGGAAAATGGTGTTTTTTGATTTTTTACGAGATTGTCAATTATTGAGCAGGTACAAAAAGACGAAGCCTTAATAAAGCAATTTAATTCCAATAAGTTGTAGAATTTCCGAGACGTTTAATTAAGTAGTGCCCATCCATGAATGAAAAAAGGTCACTAAGTTGTGTCCAATCCAGAAATGAGCAATTTTTTACAAGATCAAGGAAATCAAGGCATTACGCGTCCCGCACATATGCGGGAACAAGGAATCCCGCTGATTGACGCAGAGATTGTGGAAAAGGGCCATTTTTGGATGGACACTAAGGAAGGAGAGTAAGGTATGGCAGGAATAAACAAGGTTATTCTAATCGGAAGATTGGGAAGGGATCCTGAAGTCCGATACACCCCTAATGGGGTGCCGGTGGCCACCTTCAGCATCGCAACATCGGAGGAATGGAAAGACAAGGAGACGGGCGAAAAACGGGAACGCACCGAGTGGCACAGAATTGAGGCATGGAGGCGTCTCGCGGAAATTTGCGGTGATTATCTTAATAAGGGAAAACAGGTTTATATAGAGGGTAAATTACAGACGGATGCGTGGGAAGACCGTGATGGCAACAAGCGATACACTACAAAGGTAGTTGCTCAAAACATGCAGATGCTGGATTCATCGGGCAAAGGGGGAAGGGCGGAATCAGTGGATGAGCGTCACCCCGTGGAAGAACCGGTAAACATTCCGGAAGATGATATTCCTTTTTAAATCCTTTATGCCTTGTCTTCGGCAGTCTCGTTATTTTCTTTGGGAGGCGCGATTTCTTCTTTAGATTCGTTAGTGGCCTTCTTGAAATTTTTGATTCCTTTGCCTATTCCGCTGCCTATCTCGGGCAGCTTGCCTGCCCCAAAGATAATGAGGATAATGATCAATATAATGATCAATTCCGGCATTCCTATACCAAACATTAGTTTACCTCCATTTCAATCATCGATCGGCAAAAGTTCAGCAGATTGCTTGAATTTTTCCGAATTCCTGAATTTCCTGATGGCCTCCTGGTAGTTAAGCCAGGCTGACCACATTTTTTTCCATTCCTTGTTGTGCCACGGGATTTGGGACCCCTCATCTGCGTTCTTCATTTTCAAAAAATCTTCAAATTCAGCACGGCAACTTTCACACAGGTGAAAATCGCCTGAAGGCGAAGCCGGTGGGTGAGGAGAATCAGCGGGATCTAAATGATAGCTACACATTGCACACCTGAAATGACACGAAGCACACTGCACGATCCTTTGAAGCGTTCCAAGCTTATGGCGATGGACATAAATCTCCTGTTTTCAGACCTTTGAAAAACGCCCTCTTTTGCCCAATTTCTGCGTCAGGCTCAAATTTTAATCCTCGAAATACTCAATGTATTCCTGTGGTTAAAATTTTCGCCTTCCTTAAACTTGAACAAAATTGAGCATTTTTCAAAGGTCTCCCTGCCTCCTCGTAATGTCTTGCTTTTTTATCTATTTTACCACCAAAGAAATACAGAGTCAAGGCAGGTTAATTTAGCGTCAGCTCTTTCCCATAACCTCCAAGGCCGTCTGCCCCAGGTTTCCAAGGTTCAGGCACACCGTGATTCCCCCTGCCTTGAGTGCGCTTATTTTGTCCTCTGCTCTTCCCTCACCGCCTGAGATAATAGCTCCCGCATGTCCCATTCTTCTGCCGGGCGGCGCTGTCTGGCCTGCAATGAAGGCGATTACCGGTTTGTTAAATTCCTTTTTTATGTATGCGGCAGCTTCCTCTTCCGCTGTGCCCCCGATTTCTCCGATAAGGACAACCCCTTTTGTTTCAGTATCCTCTTTAAACCACTTGAGATGATCAATAAAGGTGGTGCCGATTATTGGATCGCCCCCGATACCGATGCAGGTGGATTGGCCAAGCCCGGCCCCGGTTAACTGACCCACGACCTCATAGGTAAGTGTACCGCTCCTTGATATGACGGCCATTTCTCCCTGCATGTGTATTGGCCCGGGCATTATGCCCACCTTGGTTTTCCCCGGGGAAATGATACCGGGGCAATTTGGGCCTATGAGAACAGAATCGTTGTCCTTTAAAAAACTGGTCACTTTGACCATGTCAAGGGTGGGGATCCCCTCGGTTATACAAACAATTACCTTCAGGCCTGCCGAGGAGGCCTCCATAATCGCATCTGCTGCAAAAGGGGGAGGGACAAAGATACAGGAGACATTTGCCCCCTCCTTATCCACTGCATCCTTAAGAGTATTGAAAACCGGCACGTCCTCGACCTTCTTGCCCCCCTTTCCCGGAGTGACGCCCGCGGCCACTACCGTGCCATACTCGAGCATCCGCTTTGTATGGAAGGTGCCTTCCCGTCCGGTAATCCCCTGGATAACCACTCTACTGTTTTCATCTACAAGTATGCTCATGATTCTCCTGCTTTAGATACCTGTTTTGCGACCAGTTCCGCTGCCTCAGCAAGATCTTTCGCCACAAAGAACTGCAAGTCAGAGTTTCTGAGAATTTCTCTTCCTTCTTCCACGTTGGTCCCCTCTAACCTGACGATCAAAGGTAACCTGATTATCCGTTTTTTTGCCGCAGCAAGGACACCTCTTGCCAATACATCGCACCTCAGTATCCCGCCGAAAATATTGACAAGGATTGCCTTGACCCGTCTGTCCTTGAGGATGATTTCAACGCCCTTTGTGATCATGTCCTCGCTGGCCCCTCCGCCCACATCCAAAAAATTGGCCGGTTCCGCTCCCGCCATCTTGATCACGTCCATGGTCGCCATGGCCAGGCCCGCGCCGTTTACCATGGCCCCCACATTGCCGTCCAAACGAATATAATTCAGGCTGTATTTTTCAGCCATTAACTCTAATGGGTCTTTTTCCCTTGGATCATCGAATTGAAGGAGTTCCTTTTGCCTGAAAAGGGCATTGTCATCAATACTCATCTTGGCGTCTAATGCAATGGCCTTCCTCTCCTTGGTAATTGCAAGGGGATTAATCTCCACGAGAGAGCAGTCAAGTGTCGTAAAGACCTTGTACAGATTGGCCATGATAGACATCATTGTCTTTACCGATGCCAGAGAGAGGGGAGGATCTATGCCATAAATCAAATTTCTTGCCTGGTGCGGCATCCATCCCACGGCCGGATCAATATACTCTTTTAAGATAAGCTCAGGGGTCTCAGATGCGACCTCTTCGATTTCCATTCCCCCTGCCTGGCTGAAGATCATTGCAGGCATGGCGCTTGACCGGTCAATTACCATGCTAAGATAAAGCTCGCGGTCGATCTCAATCCCTTCCTCAATGAGGACCTGGTTGACAATGACACCCTCAGGGCCTGTCTGTTTGGTAATCAAGGGCTTGCCAAGGAGGGCCTCTGTGGCAGTCACTACCTCATAAGGGTAATGTGCGATTTTGATACCCCCTGCCTTGCCGCGACCACCTGCATGGACCTGTGCCTTAATCACCCAGGGGGGGCCGCTTATAATCTGGGTCACCTTTGTGGCCTGATCAACTACTGTAACTAATTGACCGTTGGGAATTGGTATCCCCGATTTCCCGAAAATATCTTTGGCCTCATATTCATGCAATTTCATGGACTTAATGCTCCAGTTTCAGATATTTATTTGTCGTTAATCCCTGTATCAAGAACTTAAGTCAAATTTATTACCCTTCATCACAATTGTCAAGCAGTATGGAGAGGGCATCAGAAACGTAAAAGTCAACTCTAACTGATTCAGATAGAAGCGATTTGCTTTCCAGGATACGGCACTAAAATCACAAATCACAATACTCAAATTACAAATAGTTCGACAGGCTCACGGCCATGAGCAGCGTCGAATGGCTCGCCGTCATTTTAGCTGTTTTGAATTTTAAATTTCGGTCACGCGCAGCGCAGGCGCTTGCGCCGCGTGTTGATATTTGTTTGAGATTTGTATTTTGGGGCTTGGAATTTTCATGATTTTCATAAGCGGGTAACTTTATTTATTTCAAGCAATTACCTGTTTAAATGACATGGCTCTTAGGTGGGCACGGGGTGGGAGTTGTGAGCTTGTCATGCAGGTCATGATGATTTATAATACAAACTTAGCATTTTCGAATCGTCCCAAAATTGGTCATGAAGGGAAATAATCATGTTTTTGGAATCTGCTCCTTCACCGGAAAAATGCCTGGATCTTAAAGACACGTTTGCCTTTTCATGCCATAAGGACCTTGCCTGTTTTAACGCCTGCTGCCGAAATAAATACTTACCTTTGATCCCTTATGACATACTCAGACTCAAAAAAGCACGGAATCTTCACTCTGACGAATTCCTTACCCGATACACGGTTTACAGGCTGGATCACGATTCCGGGTTTCCTATTATCTCCCTTAAGATGGGAGATGCCCCTGAAAAGGCCTGTCCGTTTGTGACCCCCGAAGGATGCAGTGTCTACAACGATCGCCCTATGGCCTGCCGGCTGTTTCCATTAGGCCGTTCATCAGGTATCAGCCATGGCGGGAGGACGAAGGAGGAATTCTATTATCTCCTGGATATACCGGGTTGTCTTGGATTTGACGAGAAAAAGATCCGGAGTGTAAAGGAATGGCGGGACAACCAGGGACTTTTACAATACACGGAAATGAACGACCGGATGCTTAAAATCGTGTTCCACGACAAAAGGGACCGGACAAAGCCCTTAGATGAGAGTCAACTGCAAAAGGTAATGGTTGCCTGCTATAACCTGGATTTGTTTCGCGAGTTTGTTTTCAAGACTGGTTTTTTGGATTTATATGAAATTGACGAAAAGACCCGTTCAAAAATCAATGACGATGATAATGCTCTCCTGAATTTAGGCTTCGCCTATCTCGACAGGGTCCTTTTCCCGTAAGCCTGCTGGAACATGACCCCTTGCATTTATTCCAGGGTAATCCTATCGAAAATGACTCTGACAACTTCCTCGATTTGATTGGCCGACATGATGTCCTGATCCAACAATATCTCTCCTATTTGCCGGTGGGTTAAATGCTCGATATCCTCTTGCACCTGAACCGTTAGCGCCTTTATGAGTTCATCCGGAGTGATAAATCCCTTCTCTATAGCAATAACCCCGAAGCGTTTTTCGTATTGTTCTATACCTTTGGGTTTGTCTAACATGGAATGCCTCTCGTTTTTAAATGTTCTTGGTTTGCCTGATTTTGTACCTTTTGACGGCTACTGAGGCTGCCCTAATTGTTTTTATACTTGTTCTGCCTACTGTTCCGTATCCACCATGCCTATAATCCAACCATCTACGCTGTCATCTATTTTAAGGAGCGAGATGTTCATCCGGAATTCTCGAGAGTGAATGGTGCCCGACAGGGTGATGCTTCTTAATCCCCGGTCATGGGCTACTCTCTTCAACCCATCGACCAATTTTGACTGTTCCTCTGAAGGGAACATGGCCCTGATCGGACGATTCAAGACATCTTCAACGCTTTTATTAATCATATCAAGGGCAAGTGAATTCGTGCTTATGATTTCGGCATCCCTGTCAAGTACTATGATTCCCACCCCGATACTCTCAATGACTGCACGCTGAAAACTGATGGCATCGATTAATTCTGTCGTGGCCTGCCTTGGATATATCTTACCTGGTTCCAGGATTGCCTCATCGTTTTCCGGGGGAAAAGGCTGTTTTTCTATCTTGTCAAGGAATTCACCGGTATGAGCCTCCATTTGTTCCATGGGAAGGAATTCACCGGTATGAGCCTCCATTTGTTCCATGGGCCCTTTTGCGATATAGTAGTCAGCGCCTATTTCATCTATCTCATCGAGTTGCTCGATAATAGTCCCTGAGACGGCTATAATGGGGAATGGGGTGTTGGCAAATTTATTTCGGGTATATTCTATGACCTTTCGACCATCTATTTTGGGCATCATCAAATCTACGAAAAGAAGATCAACAGGACCTATCTCATTTAGTTTTGATATGCAGTCCTTACCGTCATACGCTTTAATAATTTCATATCCCCTTTTTTCAAGTAGTTCGGTAAGAAATTCCACAAAAAAGAAATCGTTGTCCACAACAAAGGCTTTCTTAGACATTTTCCATACCTCTATTCAAATTTAAACTCTTTCTCTTTGAATAACCTTAAACAGGCATCCGCTACTATAGGATCATAAAGCACTTTCCTGTTTTTTGAAATCTCATCTAATGCCGTATCAATACCAAGCGCCGGCCGGTAAGGACGGTGAGACGCCATGGCTTCAACAACATCGGCCACGGCCATAATTCTTGCTTCAAGAAG
>JAFDDR010000158.1 GCA_019310785.1 Deltaproteobacteria bacterium | reverse complement strand
TACAATCCGCGGCAGAAGAACTGGTCAGAAAAAGGGCCGAGGCATTAATTGTTGCGTGTACCGAGCTGTCCATTATTTGTGACGGCCTTGACGCGGGTGTGAAAGTCTATGATTCTTCCCAGGTGTTGGCAGAGAGTATTGTCAGGATGGCAAAAGGGCGCGGCTAAACCTTTATCCGCTTCCGGGTTTTCTGACGTATCATCATCTACGACTCCGGGTACCTTCAGTTTGTAGATCTTTTCATCTTTGGCATCCGCATTCCACAGGTATTTTCCATCAAATACAAGACCGGTGGGACCGGAACCGGGGCAGGCAAAGGATTTGATTATATTTCCGGCCTTGTCTAATTTAAGGATCTTTTTCTCCTTACCATCAACATACCACAGGTTCTTTCCAACAAATGCAAGCCCCTTGGGGGCGAGCGTAGGGCAATCAAAGGAATCGATGGTATTTCCGGCAGTATCAAGTTGGTAAATCTTTTTTTCCTTGAAATCCACATTCCACAGGTATTTTCCGTCAAACGCCAGTACGGTGGGATAAGGACCGGGAGAATCAAAGGAGTCAATAACATTTCCGGCCATATCTAATTGATAAATCTTTTTCTCATTTTTGTCTGTGTACCATAAAAAGTTTCCATCAAATGCAAGCCCCCTGGGCGATGGTCCCTGAGATCCATATGAATCGACAACAATCCCGCCGGTGTCTACCTTATAAATCATTTCCTTCATAAGATCCGAATTCCACAAAAATTCTCCGTCAAACGCCAGGTCCGTGGGTATAGAACCGGGGGAATCAAAGGAGGCGATGACCTCAATGTCCTTTCCGGCCTCGCAAAGGATAAGAGTGCTTTTGGCACGGGTCATAGGATCATAAGAATCTCGCTGTGTTAACATTTCCGCTTCCACTGAAAGGGAAAAGAATAGCAAACCAGCCATAACAGACAGGATCGTGACTGAGACAATCATTTTCTGCTTTTTCATTAAATCCTCCACAAATCGAAGTTGTTGAAGCTTTTCCGGCAGAGCAGGCCTTTTTCTTGCTGATTTTGTCCGCAGTGCGGGAAAAGACAACAGGAACAAGAACTGTCAAATGAATAAAAATTTTTAGTCAACTTATCAGCATATGTTCCTTTTGTCAAAAAGGGATATTACTGTTCG
Source organism: Deltaproteobacteria bacterium (assembly GCA_019310785.1). Classification (GTDB taxonomy): domain Bacteria; phylum Desulfobacterota; class DSM-4660; order Desulfatiglandales; family Desulfatiglandaceae; genus JAIOSR01. The sequence goes on along the minus strand of JAFDDR010000158.1, from coordinate 5,811 downwards.
CCCCTTTACAGTTTTTCCAAAAACATATAATAAAAAAGATCAAACGTTTTTGGCCTTTAATACCATGAAAAACGGAAAGAGACTGCATTTGGAAAACGCACAATCATCCGGAAACACCCTGCCTGGCAAAGCAGGAACCGATACGTTCAGGGAAGCCCTTAAACTGGTTAATCGATTAATGAGAACTGTAGCAGGCTCAATTGAGAAAGAAATTTATGACGGTATCAAAAATTATTTCAGGAGCACAGACCGGGGTTGACCGCGCTGCCCTGGATGCGGCCCTTGAATTAGGACTACCGCACGGCGGGTGGGTCCCTAAGGGTCGAAAGGCGGAAGACGGTATCATTCCCGGAAAATACAAAATGAACGAGATGCCTACCGAACGATATGCCGGGCGAACAGAACGGAATATTCTGGATTCCGACGGCACCCTGATCATTTCGCGCGGTGTTCTTACAGAAGGTTCGGATCTCACCCGCCAGTTAGCCATAAAACATGAACGCCCCTGGCTTCATACGGACCTTGACAGAATTGGTGCCACTGAGGCCGCAAGGACCATACACGCCTGGCTTGAGCGCCATGGGATCGGTGTATTGAACGTGGCAGGACCCCGGGCCAGCAAGGATCCTGCCATATACAGGTTGACTAAGGATATCCTTAAGAGAGTAATAAAAGAGTAGAAAAAAGACATTTTGACAGGATTACAGGATAAACAAGATTTTTATGTCCTGTTCATCCTTTTATAAATCTTGTGTTACATCAATGTTGACGAACTCGTAAAAAGTCGAAAAGTTCTCCTTCCCGTCATTCCCCGCACAAACCAGCGGGAAATTAAGTGTTTTCAGGAAGTTATGGCTGAGCTGGACCCCGGCTTTCGCCGGGGGGATGACTTTTTACGAGGCCATCAATATTCATTTTTTGCAATAATTTAGGCATTTAAATAGTAATGTGATAATTGTAGGATGCCGTTTGATTTGAAAAAAATCCAACTTTTTCCAAAAACACGATATACTTCTTGAGTTACAAGATTAAACTAATCCAGTTCATCCTGTTAATCCTGTCAAAAAAAAGACAGCTAAACCTCTATGGTTAGTCAGGGGAAAAATCCATTCTCCGAATAGCCCGGATTCGTTCGAGCACGGGCGGGTGGCTGTAGCTCAGGAAAACCTTGAGGGGATGGGGAGTGAGGTTCGAGAGGTTTTCAACGCTCAGCTTTTTCAGGGCCGCAATCATGGATAAAGGCCTTTTATATGTCTTTACCGAATAGGAATCCGCCTCGTATTCGTTTCTGCGGGAAAGCATGTTCCCGAACATGGAGAGGATCATCTCAATGGGGGAATAGAGAAAGGCAAAAAACAGGAGACCGGCATAAATGGAGATCTCCTGCATCCTGAATGCCGCAAAGAGTTCCCTGTTATTGATGAACAGGGAGAGGATATAAAACATAAGCCCGGTGGTCAGGACCGAGATAACCATGGATTTGAGTATGTGCCTTTTCTTGTAATGGCCCATTTCATGGGCAAGAACGGAAACAAGTTCCTCCGTAGTCTGTTTTTCGATAAGGGTGTCAAAAAGGACGATCCTCCGAAACCTGCCGAATCCGGTGAAAAAGGCATTGGACTTGCTTGAGCGTTTTGACCCGTCCATTGTGAACACGCCTTTCATCTTAAAGTCCTGTGAATCGGCATAGTCATTAATGGCGTTTTTCAGGTCACCCTCATCTAAGGGGAAAAATTTGTTAAAGAGCGGCATTATAACGACCGGGGCAATAAATATGAGAAATAACTGGAAAAGTGTTATGGCAATCCAGCAATAGAGCCAGGCCCAGGGTCCGGCCTTCTCAAAAAACAACAGGACAACCGACAGAATGATTCCGCCGATTACTGCTGACAGGAGCCAGGTTTTCAGTATATCCAGGACAAACGTTTTTGGAGTCGTCTTGTTGAAGCCATATTTTTCTTCAATGACAAAGGTACTGTAGATGGAAAAGGGGATCAGCAGTATTTGGGATGCTAACATAAGCACGCCGGCGAAAATCAGGCCGGTCAGAATACTCCCCAGCTTGAAGCTTCGGGCAAACTGGTCGACAAAATTAAATCCGCCGAAAAGGATAAAGGCAATGGTAATAGGTGTCATAATGGAGTCGCTTACAATTCCGAAGCGTGTGTTCTCCCTGAGATACTCCTGTGATTTCTTGTATTTATCCGCATCATAGCAATCCCTGAACTCCTCGGGCAGGTCTGTTTTCACGTGCCGCACATTCAATGTGTCAACGATCAGGTCCAGAACATAGGTCCCGATCAGGACGCCAAGAATGATGATAAGAAAATAATTCATTTATGATTCTCCGGAGCAGATAATGTATCGAGAATATAAAGTCTTCCATATATGCTACTTTGGTGTATATATCAATACTGTTATATCCGGTTTAGAAACGCCAATGTGAAATTGTAGACAAAGGGGATCTATGCGAAGGCTACTGAAATACATCCTTATACCATGCGCCGTGATACTGTATTTCACAATCGCAGCATAGTTGAATACAGGAGATGGAAACAGAATCTGAAAAGTACATGGAAAACTATCTTAAAGCGACCGCTGCGATAGACTAAGACAACCGAAGTATCATTGAGACCGCAGAAAACCTGATAAAGGAATGCTCGACGGATGCGGAAAAAGCAGTAAAGCTTTTCTACTTTGTTCGGGATTCCGTCCGCTACAACCTCTTTATGATATCAGTGTTCAAGGAGGACTTTGTGGCATCCCGGGTCCTGAAGTGGGGAAAGGGCTACTGTGTCCAGAAGGCGGTTCTTCTTACGGCCCTTGGAAGGGCCTCCGGCATTCCGAGCCGCATGGTGTTTGCAAAGATCAGGAACCATCACGTCCCTGCCTATATCGTTCAGCAGCTTAAAGTCAACATCTTTCCCAGGCACGGTTACAACCAGTTTTTTTGAACGGCAAGTGGGTAAGCGCCGCTGCAACATTTGACAAGGGCCTGTGTGAGAAAAATGGACTGCCAACGGTGGAATTTGACGGCAGGACAGATGCCATTTTGCCTGAGAGAGGTCTGAAAGGCCGGCCCTACATTGAATATATTGAGAAGTTCCCTTCCAAAGATGACCTCCCGTTTGATTGGATTTACGCTAAAATTTCCAAGATCGTTGGCACGGATAAACGGCCCTGGTTGAAAAGGACAGATGGAATAAGGAAATGAAAGGAAAATAATGAGTACTGGCCAATTATCCATTGATATAATTCACGGAATCAATGAATCAATAGAAGACAATATTGAAGGGAATCAATACGAACTGGTTTTATTGGCAGGAAGCTGATCCTTAACGGTAAGACATTTCTTGTAGAAAAAACTGATTGCAAATAATCAAGACATGGGTGTCTGCAAATAATAGTTGATCCAGCTCTGTTGAAAGGAATTCTATTCTTATGAAAACCCCGGCAAGCGAGCCATTGGGCATATCCCTCTCATTCGGTGAATTTGTGGTGTACCTATTTAAAATTCTGTATAAACTGAAAGCAAAATATATAATAATTACATACTGTAATACTAAAGTTCCTAAATTTGAAATCGGTTATTGTAAGCCACAATTTCATCAACAACCCTGTCTTTCCACTCCTCTTCTTGTGCCATACAGGTCTCGCACGGTCCATCGCTTGTTCGTGTGAAGCAACAGCGTTTTCCCATGGTTGGATGACAAATATCAGCAAATCTATTGTAAATAATTTCTTGAAGACGGATGGCAATTTGTGTGGATTTCTTGCTAAAGGTTTTCCATATGAGCCGGTTTAGTGTATATATTAACCGGGCGATTAAGCAGGCTAAGCCCGTCATACCGGGCTTGATCCCCGCTGATCACGGGATCTGCGACCGGCATCCAGTGCCCGCCTGGATTCCGGCTTGGCCGTCATCCCGGACCCCGATCCGGGACGGAATGACGACATTGAGGGGATGTTGTTTATGGGCAGGGGATATCCATGGGCAGGGTAAAAAACGCATTCTCATCGCTGTCATGTTATAAGTCCTTTCAGGGGTTGTGGTCTATTACCTGTTTCCGGGCGTTGTCTTTGAATCCGCGACACACACCCTGGATGTTGTGGGACACTCTTTAATTATTAAATAACTCAATTCAGCCGTCATTAATCCTATTCTGTGAGGAATTAGCCGTGCAAGGAATGCACCCACCACAACACATCTATGCCATTGATTTCAGCGGGGCTCAAGACGCAGGCAAGAAAAAAATACCTGTATCAAAAAGCATTCGTGCAGAAACTGCATGGTAGGTAGTCTGAACAAGTGTAATTTCGGAGGAAGGGTTAAAAATATTTCGGATTGATAAAAAGGTGATATAAACGTATAATATGTATAAGGAAGAAATCTTAAGGGAAATAAGAGGTGATAATTATGGAAGAGAAGAAACTCCTGGAAAGGATTACAATAAATCCGAAGATATTTGGGGGAAAGCCAATAATAAGAGGGCGTCGTCTTGCTGTGGAGCATATACTCGGGATGTTAGCTGCAGGAGATAGCAGCGAGACTATTCTTGAAGGGTATCCCTGGTTAGAACCGGAAGACGTACAGGCTTGTCTGGTTTATGCCCATAAGGTAGTCGGTCATGAGCGGATCGAACCACTCCAGTTGGAGTCTTATGCATGAAACTTCTTTTAGATACCTGCGTTTGGGGTGGTGCGAGGAAAGATCTTGAGGCTTTTGGTCATGATGTTGTATGGGCCGGTGACTGGCCGGAAGATCCAGGTGATGAGGAGATCCTCACACACGCCCACGGTGAAGGCCGTATCCTTGTAACTCTGGATAAGGATTTCGGTGAAATAGCTATCGTACATGGAACACCTCATTCCGGGATCATTCGCCTTGTAAATCTCGCAGCCAGAAAGCAAGGGGTGGTTTGCCTACGTATAATTGACACGTATGGGAAAGAGCTTCGATCCGGAGCCATTGTGACTGCAGAGCCAGGACGGCTAAGGATTCGACCACCGGAATGAAGTATAGGCTCTGTTTTTGACTATGTTGAATAACTCCTGCCTATTGATAAGAAAAACCTGCCTATTTTCTGTCCCTCGGTTGAGATATCTGCCATGGATAACAGCCTCACCCAAACCTGTGATAAGAGAATATTATCTTAAGTTCAGGCAAAATTGTGATAAGAGAAAAGTATTATGAAAACCCCGGCAAGCGAGCCATTGGGAATACCCTTCTCATTCGCTGACTTAATAATGTAAAAACTTAATAATACTGTATAGCCTGGGAAAGCCTAAATATATAATAATTACACATCGTAATATTAAAGTTCTTAAATTTGAAATCGGCTATTGTAAACCGCAATTTCATCAACAACCCTGTTTTTCCACTCCCCTTCTTGGGCCATACAGCTCTCGCACGGTCCATCGCTTGGTTTTCTATATATTCCAAACTGCTTATCCATCCAAACCACCGTGTCTGAAAATCCTTTGGTAATAGATACAGTAACAATCCAAGAAATAGAATTTCAGAGCAGCGTTCATGTCAATTGATCTGGATATAAAACATAACGTATTTTCAGTCAGTTAGGGGATAAGTTGATTCAAGGGAGAAAAAAACGCATAAAAAATGTGCACGTGCACAAATTTTTGTGCATCCTGTCAGTTCATTATTTATACCTTGTGGGTGGCTTTGCACCCTCAGAGGAAGATATTGATGAGTTCATCGGGATAATTACGCAACTGGAAAACGGCATCTCACTTGTCAAAGCCCCCACTTTTGTGGAAGGATGGAAAATGCTGGGGGCGAGGAAAGTAGTG
>JAFDDR010000337.1 GCA_019310785.1 Deltaproteobacteria bacterium | reverse complement strand
CAATAGGAATTGATTACAATTTCGGCACAGCCCTTGGAAGCGCTGTAAGGATCATCACCGCCTAAGGGATCATTCTCTCTGTAGCCCCAAACCCATTCTGTATTCCTGTAACACTTATCACTCGTAATAATAACAGCGGTCTCAACACAGTCGTGCAATCGAATACACTCCAAAACATTGACGGTCCCCCCGCCCCCGATATTGGTATCAAATGTAAGCTTTGGGTCGTCATAGGAACGCCTGACAATTGCCTGGGCCGCTAAATGAAAAACCAGGTGAGGCTGGAAATCATCAAATACCTGCATAACCCGGTCAAGATCACGGATATCTCCCACATAGTGTTCCATGCGCGTTTCTAAATCCAACACTTCAAAGTTGCATGGCTTCGAAGGAAGATATGCAGAAATACCGGCTACATCAGCACCCAATTGTAACAGCCATAACGTGAGCCAGCTTCCCTTGAAGCCGGTATGGCCCGTTACCAGTACCCGCTTTCCCCGGTAAAAATCCCCGAACGGGTTACTTTCTTTGCTCATTTCCACACCTTCCAAGGCGCATCTCCCCTTTCCCACAGTTCGGTAAGAAAAAGAAAATCCCGGTAAGTATCCATGCACTGCCAGAATTCGTTATGTTTATACATCGCAAGGTTTCCTTCCTGTGCAAGCCGTTTCATAGGCTCTTCCTCAAGCTCAACATCGCCCTCGATATAATCCAAAACAGCCCTTTCTAAAACAAAAAAGCCGGCGTTCATGTATCCTTCAAGCTGCTTTTTTTCATCCCAATCAATTATATTTCCAGCCGAATCCTGCTCTACTGTGGCGAATCGGGAAATAGGGTGGACTCCTGTAAATGTGGCTAACACACCCTGCCTCTCATGATATGAAATTAAATCCTTAATGTTCACATTCGCTAAGCCGTCACCATATGTAACCATAAATCGTTCGCCCTTTATATAACTCGCGACCTTTTTAATTCTGCCACCTTTTTTTGTCTCAAGACCGGTATCTGACAAGGTGACCGTCCAGTCCTCATCATGAGAATTATGAAAAGTTGTTCTGCCCTCCGGGCCTAAGAAAAGGGTTACATCACTGTTCATGAAACGGTAATTTAGAAAGTATTCCCTTATCACTTGATGCTTATAACCACCGCAAAGAATAAAATCTTTGAAACCGTAATGGCTGTAAATCTAGGCCGACCGCCGATTTCCACCATGGGCTTTGGCTTGAATTCGGTCTCTTCTCTCAGGCGCGTTCCTTTTCCTCCACAGAGAATTACAACTTCCAAAATCGTCCTCCTAATATGCGTGTTTTTATTTTTTCCTTTATTTTATCAAACAGGACAAACGGCATGAAATATGTGGCAAAATATGCAATCAGGGGTTTGCGTTTCAAGCTGCACGCCTTGAAGATGCGCCTCGCTTCACGGGCCTTCCCCTGATCCCACTTTTCCCCAACTGGTAATTCGCATTGTTTTCCAGCAAGGAAACCGAATCGCTATAGTTAGTGGCTATACCAGGATGGGCATGAATCAATTTTTCAAGCATCAATTTATTTTCCCGCGGGATCAAAAAACGCTTTTTATTTGATTCACTCCCCTCATGCATCCGCCACTTTGACAGGGCCTCCTCGACATAATCAAAGGGATATCGATAGGCCAGCCTTAAAGTAAGATCATAATCCATGACCATGGTGAGCTCTTCATTAAAAATGTAATCAAGGGTTTCAAGGAGCGCTTTCCTGAAAACCATGGTTTCTGAGGAAATGAAATTACTCTCAAGAAGATACTGAAAAACCATTCCCCGTTTGGGCTTAACCTGTGAAAAGTGATCGTAGAGATCGCCCCGGGAGTTGAAAAACATTGAATTACTGTAGCAGAGGGCCACATCCGGATTTTTTCTCAAAAGCAGGAGCTGTTTCTCCAATTTCTGGGGCAGCCAGAGATCATCACAATCTAAAAGTGCAACATATTCACCCCGTGCACGGGAAATGGCCAGATTCCGCGCCCTGCCTAAACTGGAGGTGGTTTCGCTCTTAAAATACCGGACCCGATCACCGTAGCCCTGTGCTATGTCTGCACTGCTATCGGTTGATGCATTGTCCCAGAAAATGATTTCCCAGTCCTGAAAGGTCTGGGCAAAAACACTGTCTATCGCTTCTCTGAGATAGCGCTCACCATTCAAGCAGTTTATGATAACGCTCACCAGAGGCATCAGGCACTCCCTTTATACTCCAGCGTTTTTCTATACCATGCAATAGTTCTTTTCAGCCCTTCGTCCAGCGTTATAGCAGGTTGCCATCCAAGTATTTCTTTGGCCAGGCTTATTTCCGCGTAAAGGCCCATGTTTTCTCCCACACGATAAGGAATCTTGCCAAAATCCGCTTTTCCCCCTCCAACCATGGTAACCACCTTTTCAATGACTTCCCTTATGGTAACCGGCTCACCGGATGCCACATTAATTACTCTGCCGTGGGCCTCTTCTGATACCATTGCCAACAAAATGGCATCTACCACGTCATCGACATAGCAAAAGTCTCTCAGTTGCATCCCTTCGGATGTCTCAAAAACCTGATTCGCCAGACAACCGCGAATCACCTGTGGCAGAAATCGCTGATAACCCTGTCCCGGACCATAAACCAGAAAAAGTCTCACAACAACAACCGGCAGGTTCTCAGTTCTTCGGAGCATTTGCAGCAGATGGGTCGCTGCCACCTTGGCTACAGAATAGGGGGAAATGGGGGCCTCCCGTGAATCCTCTTTCTGGGGAGCTTCCAGACTTCCGTACTCATCGCTGCTCCCTATCTGCACATACCCCTTAAGATCCGGACCCTTGACCAGATCCAGCAGGTTCATGGTGCCCAAGAAATGCTGGTCTACCAGATCCCGACCACCCGAGAAGTAGGGACTGTGATCAATATATCCGCCCGAGTTGATAACATAATCGAATTCCCTGTCTGTCAGGCACTTTCTCAGGCCATCCGGGTCGCGAAGGTCCCCGGTCACGTGTTCCACACCTTCCAGTTCGATAGGACTTAAAGGTTCAGAAAGGGCAAGGGTGGTAACAAGCGCGCCGGTATTCAAGAGGGAGGCCACCAAATGGCTTCCTATAAATCCCC
>JAFDDR010000018.1 GCA_019310785.1 Deltaproteobacteria bacterium | reverse complement strand
GCGCGTGGCGCAGTTGGCCGCACATTTTCGGGTTCCCGCCATGGTCTGTGTAAACAAGTTTGATCTCAACCCGGATCAGGCGCAGTCCATTGAGGACTTTGCAAGAGAAAAAGATGTGAGAGTTTTAGGAAGGATTCCTTTTGATCCTGCTTTCACCAAGGCAATGGTGAAGGGCAAGACAATTGTTGAATTCAGCAGTGATTCAGATGGTTGTAAGGCCGTAGAAAGAATATGGGAAGGCATAAATCAGCAACTTGGATGATTTAGCAAAAATACATTTTTATTAATCAATAGACACAAAGGGAGAAAGTAGAATTCAGTAGAATCAAAGAATAACGGAAAGAAGGTGAGTGCAAACAACAGGTTTTTGTGCGAAGGAACCGCTGGTCCCCAAAGGGGTCAGGTTGGCTGTAAACTTCACAGACAGGGAGAGAAGCCATGAGAGACATAAACAGAAGAGATTTTATGAAGACCGTGGTGATTGGAGGAGCCGCTTTGGGGCTCGGAAGCGCTGTTTTCAACAAACCCTTGGAGGCCCTTGCAGGCGGCAAGTATGATATCGGCGAATGCAAGAGCGTAAATGTAACCGCTGTTTCAGAGCTTGGTTGGTATGACGATAAATTGATACTCAAGCAGTTGAAGGCTCATGGGCTTCGAAACAGTCAATGGACAGGAGCCTGGGACCCACGAAATGCAGCAGGGAGTTGTTCATTAATAGATGTCGAACTCCTGGATGGAAGCCATCACAAATTCCTTCTTGATACCGGTTGGCACAAGTGGTACATGGATCAGGCCTTCAAGAGAGAAGGGGTTGATAAGATGCTTAAGAATGGTGAGATTGAATTTCTTATGATAACCCATGAGCATCTCGATCATTTCTTCGCTTTGGAGACCACCTTAAAATACAACCCTGAAATAAAGATGATTATACCAAGCACGTTCTATCCGGAGGGAATGCATTTTCTGAATGGTGCAACTTTTAATAAATGCCATGCCGAAAACAGAATCGCCCATCAAGGAGAGCTTGTTAAGTTGAAACTTGGCACAATAAATAAACTCTATCCCGGTGTCGCCGCGGTAAACTTTGATTGCAGGCCAATAGTCAGGATAAGGGGAGAGGAATCCATATTTGTTAATGTCAAGGATAAGGGGATGGTACTTATAACCGGTTGTTGCCACCAGAACACGATAACATTTGCAAATTTTGCCAAAGACAAGATCAAGGGCGGGGATAACATGTACGGTATCTATGGTGGTTTGCATATTGCCCCATTCGGGCCAATAAATAAAGATAGGGAATTTATCATAAAGGAGATGGGTAAATATAACTTTAAAAAGATTGCATGTAATCATTGTACGGGGTTAGCCGCCGTTGAGAGGATGGTTGAACTTGGCTATCCGCTCGTTAAGGGCACAGCCAGATACGGGTCAAGGAGTAAATTGTTTGTTGGCAATGGTGATCAGGTCTTCTTCGGCTAAAAAGGTTTTTTCATGATTTATTAATTGCCTTGGGCTCTTTCGGGGGACCCGGGGCGAAAAAAGGCAGGCAAAGGCCTGAAAATGGAGCGCTCATAGATCCGGCACAGGGATATGGCCCACCCTTTTGCAATTCCCATATCCCGTAAGCGGCAATAGATATGCAAAGGATTAAGATAATGTTTCAGTGCCATTCCCACCATGATCATGCACGCTCCATCAACGTAGGAGGCTGTCCGAGAATGGCTTCATCGCGAGACCGAGCGAAAATTTCGAGGGCAAGGCGGCAAGCACAAAACGACCGGAGACGTAGCAGTAGCCTATTCTCGGACAGCCTCCTATGTTACAAAAATATTGTGCTAAAGGTTGCTTCACCAACAGGACCGAAACTAAAGGTTGGGCTGATAGTTGACTTTCCACCGGGGACATCCATAATAGCGACTCCCAAAAAAGACCGCTATTTCCATGCTTCCAATTGATAGCTTATTTTGGAAGGGTTTTCCTTTAACGATACTTCACACTGTTCGGTCGTCTGGCTATAAATTAAAGACGATTCACCCTTTGTGGAGCCTTTATTCGCTGCACACCCGGTCACGATTAGAAACATCCCTACCATACAAGCCAGTACTAATTTTTTCATGTCGAACCTCCTCGTTTAGCAGCCCCACTGCCATATCCGCTGGAAATGGACTTAGGCCGGAAGCTTTGCGTCTCTACCTTTCGGAAGGTTTGCCCTTCGACGAGACATTAAAGTTATTGTCTTTGTTCCCCCTAACTTTGACAACCTCGTAAAAAGTCGCTCAGCGCCTTCTTACTCGGCGAGGGAGGGCTGCCCCTCCCCCGCCATTTGAAGTGAATTCAAATGGTTCCACCCCTACCCCAAGCCGGGGCTTAACCGCCCTCGGCCTGTTGATGGACTTCTTACGAGTTCATCAACTTTTACCAAAAAAAATTTGTTGATGGATTTTCAAAGAACATGCTTGCGAATAACCTGTACGGGTTTTGCCTGAATATTAAAGCAATAATCGAGCCAAACTGGTCTCATGAAAATAATGCTCATAAATTTCAAACCGTTAGCTGAATTACAGGGAATGTCAGCCCAAAACACCGTTCCCGCCCGAAAAAGGGCAAGATACATGCCGAGCACCACGCCGAAAGCCTGGGTTGTCATGCTTTTTTTATAATAATAACAGCTAATTAAACAAGGTTAGTAGCTTGTGTTTCTTGGCGGATTAAGGCGTTTAAATGGCCGGAAGTAAGAAAACAAAAAGGTATTTGTAATTACAATATCGTAAATAAAATCGTGAACCGGTTTTATTATTTGTTCTTTCGCCAGCGTGGATGGGTAATGCCGAATTTCCTTATTTTATAATTCAAGGAGCGAGGACTTATCCCGAGGCGTTTTGCCGCGTCCTTCTGGATCCAGAGACTCTTCTTAAGGGCTTTCAAGACCTGTTCTATTTCGTGTGATTCAAGGGTTTCGGGAATATTTACATCTGCTTGTATTTGTGTCGGCCTGACAGGTTCTAACATGGAAATGTTTTCTTCAAGAATCATTGACCCTTCGACGAGAATCACAGCCCGTTCAATGGTATTGGCAAGCTGCCGAATGTTACCCGGCCAGGGATACTCCTTCATCCACTCAATGACCGGAGGGGAAAAGCCAACAATTGTCTTCCTCAAAGAGCGGCATATCTTATCAAGCAGCAGGTGTGCCAGGGGTTCAATGCACTCTTTTCTTTGTCTGAGCGGCGGAAGCAGGACAGACAAGACATTAATCCTGTAATAAAGGTCTTCCCTGAATTTTCCCTCTGTGATCTGTTTTTCAAGGTTTCTATTTGTGGCGGCAATAACGCGCACGTCAGAGTGAATCGTCTGATTTCCCCCGATGCGCTCAAAGCATTTCTCCTCCAGTACCCGCAATAGTTTTGCCTGGAGAAAAAGGCTTATTTCACCGATCTCGTCTAAGAACAGTGTTCCGCCATGCGCCTGTTCAAATCTTCCGATGCGAAGTTTGTCGGCCCCGGTAAACGCCCCTTTTTCGTGGCCAAACAGCTCGCTTTCCAAAAGGTTTTCCGGGATATTTGAGCAGTTGATTTTGACAAATGGCCTGGTTCTCCTGCGGCTATTGAAATGTATGCTTCCCGAAAGAAAACTCTTTCCCGTACCTGTCTCTCCTGTCATCAAAATGGTTGAGTCTGTCACTGAGAATTTTTTGAGGGTTTTGATGACCTCTTTTACGGCAGGGCTAAATGCAATAATTTGATCAAAATCATAAACGATGTCCTGATTATGCCTCAAATAGTCAATTTCATTTTTGAGGCTCCGGTTTTCCAGGGCCTGCTTGACCGCCACCCTTATTCTTTCCGCTGAAAATGGCTTTGCAATAAAGTCAACAGCTCCTTTTTTGAGGGCCGATACTACCATGTCAGCCTTTTCCGTCCGGCTTGTTATGATAACGGCCGTACCGGGAAAGACGGACTTAATCCGCTGGAGCATGTCAAAAGACTGTTCTTCCTCTTTCTTGAGATCCAGAATAAGCAAATCGTAGTGATCCGACTTCAGCTCGGCAAAGATATCCTCACTATCCGGATGGAAAGCAATTTCATGGAAATCGTTAAGGGCGTCCTCAAGAAAGCCCTTCCATGTTCGGTCCTGTTCTGAGATGAGTATCTTGAACATGATCTAATTTCCCGGAATACCTTACCGCGCCTCTCTTAGGACCCTAAAACCGGTCGTCTTGTACCGGGTGGGTGGGTGGCCATGGGCCCGGTTGGCCGAGCGGCATGAATACCCGTGTTTAAACCAGCTCCCTCCCCTGCGCACCTTTTCTGTTCCCGAATCAGGCCCGAACGGGTCCGTCTGGGCACTTTCCTTATAATCCCCGTACCAGTCCCCGCACCATTCCCAGACATTACCGTGCATGTCATAGATGCCCCAGGCATTGGGTTGATAGCTTTTTACACGGGCCGGGCGATTAACGGCCAATCCCTTTGACCTCACATAATCAAGGCAGTCTCCCGATTCAAGTGTGCTATTGTTATACATGGCCTTGCTGCAATCAATCGAATCGCGCCAGCTATATGCCGTTTTTGTCCCCGCCCTGCAGGCATATTCCCATTCCGCCTCGGTGGGAAGCCGGTATAACCCTTCATTAAGATTATTTAATTTCTTTATGAACTTCATGCAATCATGCCATGAGACCCTCACGACAGGCATGTTGCCTTTTCCTTTTCGCCTGCCGAAAAATTTCTTTCTCATGAGGGCACGCCATTGTTTTAGTGTCACTTCGGTAGTCTGCAAGTAAAACGGCCTGCTGATTGTCACCTGGTGCTGCACCTCACCCTTGTTCCGGTGGGGTTCACCCGGCGGACTGCCCATGATGAATGTCCCTGCAGGAATCAGGGCAAACTTCATGCCTAAGGAGTTGCGAAAGTACTTTTCAAGGCCGAAGGCCGGACCCGGAAGAAAGGTGCCAAAAAGGAGGATGATAAATAAAAACGGGCACACCTTTTTTAATATGTTTAGAGAGTTGTCCATGATGGTGCTGCCTCCTTGGTTTTTCGGTGGGTTTTGTCCGGCATTAAAAATCCCCCCTGCCCCCACTTGTCGGCGAGCTCAAGTCGAGCCGCTTTAGAAAGGGGGGAAGTCACGGAAATCCCCTTTCTAAGGGGAAATCCTCTTAAGCCCCTTTTTTAAAGGGGGATTTTTTTCGAGAAGCCTGTTTAAACGCAAACCACTAAATGCCCTCCATAATAAATATATCGCAATATAACTCTTTTGTCAGCATCTGAATTCGCGTGAGAGCAATTCCCTTGCGATCTCCTTAAATGACCGAAAGACATTATCCCTGACGCTCTTTAATTTGTTTGTTTCAAGCCGCATGGTCCCTGGCTCAAGATAAAGGTCCTGATTAATTTCCATCTGGACGGCAATCCGACCTGTGCCGGAAAAAATCCCGCCGTAATGGGTCGTGATAAAGCCGCCTGCATAGGGATTATTTATGGAGACTGAAAACCCGGCCCCTCGAAATGCCTCTCTTATCATATACAGGGTCTCTGCCGGACAGGTGGTTTTCCCGAGGGCCGGATTTTGATCGCCCGTCTCATCCCCATTGTTGCTCAAGATAATGTCTCTCCTTTTTTTGCCCGCATCCGGGGCCTCCAAAGGACCAATCCCGTTAAGGGAATGGCAGTCAAACAGCCCTTTGATATCCTTATCATCCAGCGCCGCCCTCAAGTGATCATGAAAAGGCCGGTAATATTTCTTGAGCCTCCTCTCTGTCTCCTGTTTATCCGGAATGCAATCCTCTCGATAAATAACGCGACCATGGTAGTCCTTTAAGGCGATAACCCCTTTCGAATTCAATTGATCAGGGCCCCTGTTGAGATCCACAAGAAGCCTGCTCCATCGCGCACTCACAACGGCCTTAGCAGGGATGGACCCGAAGATCTCTTTTGTGCCCACGTCCGTAGATTCTTCTATTTGCTTATCAGAGAGCGCGAAGGTAGACCTGATCTCTCCAGGAACCCGGCTTGAACAGTGGGGAAGGGAGATGACGAAAGGAAGAGGAACGGAAGAATTATGATGTACGATGCTTTGGCTTTTTGTCATTTTCTCTTTCACTTTCCGATTTCCGAAATACCTTTTTGTATCCCTGCACTGGGCATCGAAAATCCCAAATTCCAAGCACCAAATTACAAATAAATCTCAAATTCCAATATTCAATGACCAAAACCTTACAGGACAAAACATTGTTTGGATTTTCGAATTTCGGTCATTGGAATTTGTTTGTTATTTGTGATTTCCATTACCTCCGGTGCCGGACGGACTGATACCCATTTTTTTATAGACCCAGTCAACCGCGCGGTGCGCATGGGGTGCAAGAACGCCATTGTCATCCGCTGCAGGACAGGAAAACAGGAGCCTGCAAAGCCTGGAAAGAGGATCTGAAGAGGCAAATGCCTCTCCACTGTTTAGAGGGGGGCCGTCCGTGATAATAAACTGACTCTCATTTTTGATCTCTCTGTAGTCGAATGCCCCTTTCAAGAAAAATATTCTTCCCTTTTCCGGATCATACTCATAAAGGCCTGCATCCGGTCCATCCATTGCATTCCCGTTCCCCTTTGAAAGGAGAAACAACAGGACGTGACTTCCCTTTATGGGAAGTGCATACCTTGCGTTCAATTCTTCCACATCAATCCGGTACGGCACGTCTAAGAACTCGAGTATATGAAAGACCTCCATGGGGATTACCCTGTCCTTTAAGTGAAGCAGTGAAAGCATGGGAAAGGCCCCGGTGAAACGTGGATTGATTTCGAGAGGATAGACTTGCTCATGCCTTTTATCGATCAAAAAATCAATCCCCAATATGCCCTTGTATCCCAATGAATTTAAATATTCCCCGATTATCAGGGCCTGTTTTCGTGCCTTTTGGGTGACAGAAAGGGGCCAGGCGGTATCATCCCATACATGCCCGCAAAACACGCCGTCCTCGACAAGGCCACCACAGTAGGGAAGATCGATGAGCTGTTTTTGAAGCCCCGTGAGCAGGAGACCGTGCTTAGTCAGGCAAAGGGCCATGCTTGCCGGAATGCCTTCCATAAACCTGTGTATGGAAGCGGACTTCAATGCGGTCCCTCGCCAGGCGTTCTCCTTGAGCCGCTCCTTGAGCATTCCGTATTCCGAAGGAGAATTGATGAAAAAGGTACCCTTGCCGCCTCCCTGAACAACCTCCGGCAACTGTACAACAAACGTAGACCCTAAGGCCGCTGCCCAGTGCTCATAGCCTTGTTTATGGAGCGCTTCCACGGGATGGATATGGCCCGGGATCGAAGGCAGTTTAAGCTCGCTGACCAGCTGTTTAAAAAAAGACCTCTGGCCTACCTGTACGCGCAGCGATGAAGGATTTCCTATCAGGTTCCATCCTTCTTTTTTAGCCAAGGCCTCAAGTTCAGAATAATTCTGGTACAGCAGAATCTGTTTTGGATCGGGGAGCCCCCTTAAAAAACGTCTTGTTAAGGGATGGGCCAGGAGCAGGGCCGAGTTACACCCCTTTTCCCGGACGGACTTTCCCTTCGCATGTTCAAGGCAGAATATCTCCGCCTTCTTTCTCAACAGGGACAGATCGCGTGTCGCTCTCAGGCTTACAATATTATATTGGTTTATAAAATAGGATGGTATGATTCTGGAAAAGGCCGTCATTCCTACGCCTGCGAAGGTTCCCTTTAAAGAATCAAAGAGTCCTTTAGCATCGTCTAAGTTGCGTAAAAACATGCATCGCCTTCAGGTATGGTTTCATCGCCAGTTATTATATAATAGCATGCAACCAGATGGGAATCGCTGATCTCCTTCAACCGGGGCATCCCTGTGCTGCATTTGGCTCGATGGGCCACCTTGCACCTGGGATAGAAGGGACACCCCGCGCCTTCAGGGGCTTCGCTATCAGCCCTGAGAAGGGTCCCGTAATGTTTGATATCCCCGCAATCACCAAATTTGGGGAGGGCATCAATAAGGGCCTGTGTATAGGGGTGTTTGGGATTCCGGATTACTTCCTCAGCCGGGCCCATCTCCATCATATGACCCCTGTATATTACGGCTATGCGATCACATAGGTACCGTGCTGCAGCCAGGCTGTGTGTGATAAAAAGGATGGTCAGGTCCAGTTTTTCGCGCATCTCCAAAAGTATATTGAAGATCTGGGCTGAAATGGAGGCATCGAGCATGGAAGTGGGTTCGTCGGCCACCACAAACCGGGGATTAAGGATCATGGCCCGGGCAATGGCAACCCGCTGTCTCTGCCCGCCGCTCAACTGGTGAGGGTAGCGATGGAGATAGTCATCAGGAGGCGACAGGCCGACCGATTTCATGGCCTGACGGACCAGGTCCTGCCTTGCTTTCCCATTGCTTATCCTGTGAACGGTCAATGGCTCTGCGACCGTATTCAAAACCGAAAGCTGCGGGTTCAGTGACTGGTAAGGATCCTGAAAGATCATCTGGACCTTGCGGCGAAAATCCTTTAGAGATTTTCCCTTCAACCCGGTAATGTCAACATCCTCTAAGTATATTTTTCCTTCGGAAGGCTCCTCCAGGCTCACAATAAGGCGCCCCGCGGTTGTCTTGCCGCTTCCGCTCTCTCCGACCAATCCGAATATCTCTCCCTCGAATATCTTAAAGGATATCCGATTAAGGGCGATGACATCGCTACCGGAATCGCCGAAAAGGGCCCTTTTTGTCCTGTAAACCTTGCTCAGATTTTCCAGTTCAAGGATCGGTTTTTTGTTGTCGTTCATCATAATGGCGTAAAAACCCTTACAACCCGCGGTTGTGACAGAGCGCCTTGTGCTGCGGTCCCACCTCTTCCCACGCAGGAGGTTCTGTTTTACAGGATGTCTTAGCGCCGGGACAACGATCACAGAACCGGCATCCTGCAGGCGGATTAATGAGGTTTGGAGTTTCACCCGGTATGGGGGTCAACCGGCTCTTCTTTCCTGTGAGTGTAGGATAAGATGAAATAAGCGCCCTGGTATACGGGTGACACGGGGACCGAAAGACCTCTTCCCTGGGACCATACTCAACCAACTGTCCTGCGTACATGATGCCTATATCATGGCAAAAGTCGGCCACGATCGAGATATCGTGGGAGATAAAAATCATGCTGATGTTAAACTCCCTCTGCAACTTTTTGGTTTCCTCCAAGATCTGGTCCTGGACAATTACATCAAGGGCCGTGGTCGGCTCATCGGCAATGATCAGCTTGGGGCGGCAGGCGAGGGCCATGGCGATAATAGCCCTCTGTTTCATTCCCCCGCTGTACTGGTGCGGGTAATCCCTCATGCGATTTTTAGGGATCCCCACAAGCTGGAAAAGCCCTTCCACCTGTTTCATTGCCTTAGCCTTGCCAAGGTCAGGATCGTGGGCCAGAATAGCCTCGGCGACCTGATCATCCACCCGGTGGACCGGATTCAGGGCATTCATTGCCGCCTGAAAAATCATGGCAATCTTTCGCCACCTGATGCTTCTCATTTTCAAATCCGATAACTTGAGCAGGTCTTCATCTTCAAAGAGGATTCGGCCCGTTGTAACCATGCCGTTGGGGGGAAGGAGACCCATGAGGGCCATGCCGATTGTGGTCTTGCCACAGCCGGACTCGCCCACAAAACCCAGGGATTTCCCCTCCTTTAGACAGAAAGAGACTCCCTCCACGGCCTGAAGGTAGCCTTTTCTGGTTCTATAACCGATACTGAGATTTTCTACTTCCAACAAGGCCATTTTAGCCTGCCCCCTCCTCCTTTCTCAGTCTCGGATCAAGCACCTCATCCATGGCACGGCCCAGCATGTAAAAAGAGAGCGTGATCAGAGAGATGCAGATGCCGGGCGGCAGAAGCCAGTACGGCGCATTAAACATGTGTCCCGTTTTCCACACCCACTGCAGCATCATACCCCAGCTCACGGTGCCGGGATCTCCGAACCCCAAAAAAGCCAGGGCCGCTTCAATGATGATTGCAGAGGTCACCCGAAAGGTCATGTATAGAAATGAGAGCGGCAGCACGTTGGGCATGATATGCCTGAATATAATCCTGAGATGGGAGGCCCCTGCCACCTTAGCGGCCTCGATAAAAGGCCTCTGTTTCAGGGACAGGGTCTGGGCCCTGATTACCCTCGACACGCCCGGCCACCGAAACAGGGCGATAATCAGGACAATGGTCCAGATATTCAACTGGCCGAAAAGGGAGGACAGGATGAGAATTACCAGGAGCGTGGGCATGACCATGATCATGTCTGCCAATCGCATGAGCAGGGTATCCGTTATTCTGCCGGAATACCCGGCAAACATGCCAATGGCAGTGCCCAAAAAAATACTCATGACGGCCGCTGAGACTCCCACCATGAATGCGACCCTGGCGCCTGCAAGGAGCTGGCTGAAAAGATCCCGGCCCATAAAATCAGTCCCAAGCCAGTGCCGCGTGCTCGGCCCGGTCGAACAGGATATTTCCGGGTCCACGCCTGTCATAGGGTGGTACATGGGATCAATGTGGGGAGGGACAAAACTGAAAAGGGCCATCAACGCAAAAATGATGAGGAGGGTCATGCCTATCTTGCCGAGGACACTCTCCTTGAAAATGGACCATCCTCCTAAAAAAGGGCCAAGCCAGGGAAAGCGTTCTGAGAGTTTTTTGTCACCGTTTACAATATTCAAAGTTACAGGTTTTCCTTTAATATCTGATCCTCGGGTCAAGATAGGCGTAAAGCACGTCCACCACGAGGTTGGAAAGAAGGACAACAATGGCGATCAGCAAAAATGATGCTTGGGCCAGCGGATAATCGTTATGGCTCACCGCAAACACCAGCTCTCTTCCTATCCCCGGCCAGGTGAAGACAGTTTCCGTCAGGGCGCCGCCGTTTATTGAAAAGGCTAAGCTGAGGCCCACGCTTGTCACAACGGGAAGGGCGGCGTTGGGCGCGGCATGATGGTCCCGGATAACCTTCTCTTCAAGGCCTTTGGCCCTTGCAGTGATAATATAATCCTCCTTAAGGGTCTCCAACATACTGCTCCGCATGATAAGCAGATAGCTCCCGAAATGTATGAGGAACAAGGTGCTCAGGGGGAGGACCATATGATTCAGCACGTCTAAAAACTTGGCCAACAGGCCGGAGTCAGGGTCCAACCACACCTCCTCCGAGATCATGCCGGTGATTGGGAACCAGTCTAACTTGTAGGCAAATACCCAGATCATGATCAGGGCCAGCCACGGGAGAAAAACCGTATGGGTGACCAGTGCCCCGATGGTCATCCAGGTATCGGTCTTCTTACCCTTGTGCCAGGACGCGATTTTACCCAAGAAAATGCCCACTAAGGCGGAGAGAATAATGGAAGATGTAAAGAGCAGGATAGTGTTCGGGAGCCTGTTTCCTATTATCCGGACCACTGGCTGACCGTAGTGAAAAGAATTGCCGAAATGTCCGGTAAAAAAATTTTTCACATAATAGACGTACTGCGTCCAGATTGGCTGATCAAGGCCAAGTTGAGAGATAAGGAGTTCCGCATCCTCCGGTGTCATATCCGGATCGATCATACGGGAAACAGGGTCCCCCGGGGCCAGGCGAAAAAGCAGAAACAGGACCGTAAGGATCACGAAAAAGATGATGATAATCTGGATCAGTCTTCGGAATATGTAGCGTCTCAGTTCCATAAACAAAGCTTTTAGGTATTAGTTGAATTATGGGAACGGCTATGGGGTCGGCGACAGTTCCAACCTGAACGGCGGGCACGGCCTCAGACCCATAGCCGTCAGGCTAACGATAACCAAAGTTGAATACTAAATAAATCACAAATTACAATATCAAAACGCGCCTTATAAGCTCAATGTTTTGGGGAATCCGAATTCATGTGGACATATTTGGATAACAACTGCTGCTCTTATTGAGCTATTTGTGAGTCGCTGCATTGTTTTGGCCATTGGTATTTGAGATTTGGATATTGTTTGAAATTTGGTGCTTGTGATTTGGAATTTAGACCTCGAGTTTGTCATATGTCAATCGGGAATTAGCATAGCCTGTCGGCTATGGCCTACGCCCCGGTGGGCGGCCCGTCCTACTTAGGTTTGATCTGACAAAAAGACCAGATATTTCCGATTCCTTCCAACATCTCCACCCAGCCGCTGAAATTATCTTTGCGGACCGCCTCGACTAACTTGGGGTTATAAAGGGGAAAATAAGGCACATCCCGTATAATTATCTTCTGCATGTCCCATATCAGCTTCCGCCTTTTTTCCCGGTCCATGGTACCTGCGGATTCATCGGCAATCCGTTCAAAATCGGGGTTCTTATATCCGCTCATGTCATAACCCCGTTTTTTGTCATACCTTGAATGGAAAAAATACCGCACGTAATCCGGATCTAAAGATAGTTTTCCATACCCTAAAATAAAAGAATCAAAATCACGGCGTGTCTTGACCTGTTGAATCAGGGATCCAAAGGCCATTGGTTTGGAGAATGCCGGCATTCCCATGGCCCGGAGCCATTCCTGTATCATCATCCCGGACATGGCCCGGTGGGGGTCATAGTCTGCCGGCGGGGTGAGAATCGTGAATTTTTCCATGGGCTTGCAATCGGGAAGACAGATCCCCTTCCCCTTGACAATTCTGCCTGAACCATCGACGGGCGGCGCCTCCCAGGTGTAGCCTGCCTTACAAAGCATCTGATATGCCTTCCTGATCCGCTCCTCCCTTGTAAGCCCTTCACCGTAGCGTTGCACATTGGGGCAGTGCCAGAATTCGTTTCCCGGGGGCACTATGGAATGCATCTTGATCCCATATCCCTGAAGGATCCGGGTAATAATAAAGTCCTTATCAATAAGGGTTGCGACGGCGCGTCGCAGGTTGACGTCGCTGAAGGGAGGTTTCCTGACATTGAAGCCCATGTAGTAGAGGGCGCTTCTGTCACTGGAAAATATTCTTATGTCTTTGTTTTTTTGAAGATCTTTAAGGTACCCTGCCTGGATGCCCCACCAGAAATAGTCAATGGTCCCCTTTTTCAGGGCAAGGATGGCCGCGTCCGATGTGCCAAAAACCTTGAAGATTATCCCGCCCACATAGGGGCCCAGTTTCCGGCTATTTATTTCCCGGTCTTTTCCGAAGAAATACTTGTTTTTCTGGAGAAACAGGTAGGCGCCCTGACGCCACTCTTTAAGCACAAAAGGACCGCTTCCCACGGGCTTTTCTATCTGGTAATTCAATAGCGTGACCAGAGGCTTTTCCGCTTTTCTTGCCTCTTCCGCTATCTTGAGCCATTCCTTTTCCTGAACAATGGGCGTGGTCAGGGTTCTGGTCAAGAAAATGGCCTTGGGTTTTTTCAGATAAAACCTTACTGTGTGTTTATCGGGCGTTTCAATCTTTTTTATGAATTTCCATTTTGATGAATACCTCGGTATCTTGAATTCCTTGATAAAGCGACCGGTGAAGGCCACATCCTTCGAAGTCAACTCAGAACCGTCAGACCATTTGGCCGGTCTGATTTTTACCGTGTATGAAAGCGTGGCCTCATCATAGACGGGATTTTCTTTGGCGAGCCACGGGACAAATTCGAGTGTCTTCGGGTCCCGAATATAGAGGGGCTGGTATATCTGGCCCAGGACCTTGCGGGACCATCTGTCACTGGCCAGCCAGATATTGAGTGTCTTGGGCTCTTCCAAGAGTCCGACCTTGAGCATGGAGGCCGCCCGGGCATGGGTGGCCGACAGGTGAATCCCAAGAGACAATATCGTGGAAAAGACAATAAAAAGAACAATATGAGAAAAGGGCTTTTTTTCAGAGGCATAAATAGGGCGCATAGTTTCTCCTTTTGTCTGTTAATTTGTAAATCAGGTTGTCAGGTTTACGGTTTCAACTCAGAGCCATGAATCATTGTCCATGCTAAGACCACTCAACCGGCTCAGAAAAACCTGAATCTAACAGTCTACTGTTCAGAAAAGAACCATTGAACCGTGAACCTGGAACTTTGAACCTGTGTAGTTACAAACCATCTATCTCTTTTTTTTCATCCCCTCAACCTTCTGCTCAATAAAATCAACTACTTCAGCTTCCAATTTTACCTTGTTCAGCCGGTTGATGCGTGGAATCCCTCCCGGGCTGACACAGTTAATCTCTACTAATTTGTCCCCTATAATATCAATACCCACAAAGAACAGTCCATCCTCTACAAGCCGGCCTTTAATGGCGGCGCAGATCTCTTTCTCCTTTGGAGTCACTTTATGTTTATATGCCTTAGCCCCGGCATGAATGTTGGTCCTGAAATCTCCTTTACGGGGTTTTCTTCGCATTGCTCCCAGGATTCTGCCGTTCAGCATGAGGATCCTGACATCCCCTTCTATCTTCACCCCATCTAAGTACTCCTGGACCATGATAGGCTCTCTTTCCGGATAGGACTTGTATGCCCTGACATAATAATTGGTCAGAGAAATCAGGTTTTCACGATCCCGGACACTCACTTTGATGACCCCTTCACCGCCATATCTCTGGAGCGGCTTGACTACCATTGCGCCTCCAAAATCATCGATGATTTTTTTTAGCCGGTTGGGATCCCTTGAGACATGGGTCTCCGGGATGATCTCCGGAAAATTGAGGGTATAGAGCTTGCTGTTGGCCAGGATCTGACCCCTGGTGCTGTTTATCATAAAGACCCGGTCATTGACAGACGACAGGAATTCCATGGTCTGGTATATTAAGGGAGGGTTCTTTCTCAAGAAAAGGGCGTCAAGGTCTGTAACGGTTTCAAATATGAGTTCCTCTCGTTTCAGACAACTGAGAAGTGCGCGCCAGTATTTCTTCATGGAGAGGTCTGCAGGCACAGTGATATTACGCATCCTGGCCACTACCTCATTTTTGCGAATATACACATCATGGGGCTCAAGAAAGAAGACCGCATGTCCCCGCTGGTTACATTCGTACATGAGGTGGCTGGTGGTCTCATTCTCCGGGTTGATCGAATCCAGCCGGTCCATTAAGAAACCGATGTTCATGGAGTTCCTCCCCCGGTTTGAGTGACATATTGGATGATCCCTGTGGCAATATCCAGGCCGGTAGCGGCCTCAAGCCCTCTGAAGCCGGGTGAATAATTGACTTCAATCACTTTAGGGGCGCTATTACCGTCCACAATGATGTCTGTCCCTGAAATCTTTAGACCTAACGCCTTTGAGGATTCGATAGCCAGTTCTGTTAGCTCTTTATTGAGGTTAACGCCTTTGCCGTTGCCATTTAGATGAATATTTGAGCGAAAATCGCCTGCTTTGGGCTTAAGGTCCATGGCCCCGATCACCCTGTCACCCAATACAAAGGCCCTTATGTCTTCCCGCCCGTGAGAGGAGATAAATTCCTGAACCAGGATACCTTGCTTTTTGGTCGGCAGGTTATCCATAATGAATTTAGCGGTTAAGGCGGATTCCACAAGAATGACACCTTTTCCCTGCCTGCTGTTCGGTGTCTTGGCCACAACCGGGTAGCCCCCTAACTTTGACACGGCCCTTTCAAAATTTTTCAAGTTGCTTACAAAATGGGAATCGGGCACCGATATCCCATGATTTGCCAGGGCCTGGAGGGTCAAGAACTTGCTCCTCGCCAAAAGGATGGATTGAAAGCCGTTGAAAGCCTTAAACCCTGAAAGTTCAAAATGTCGCACTAAGGTCAGGGCGTAATCATTGATGGTGGCCCCGATCCTCGGTAAAAGCACATCGGGCTGATCTCCGGAAACGGCCATTTCAAGGCCCGGTTTCCCGGAAACGATAGCAGACAGGCAGTTCTTCGGGTGTATAAGAGTAACCCTGTGACCCAACTCAGAGCCCGCCTCAACCAGTCTCCGGTTTGGGTGGTACTCCGGGCTTCTGGCAGTCAGTATTCCGATATGCATCCATTCCCTCAAATTGTAAAATCGCCGAACTTGATGATCTCGTAAAAAGTCGTCACCCCGGCCCCGAATCGAGTGCGGGATAAACTGCAGCCAGGGTCCAAGTCAAGCATAAGTTTCTGAAAACACTGGATTCCGGCTTGGCCGTCATCCCGGACCCCGATCCGGGACGGAATAACGGAAGATGAAACTATTCGACTTTCTACGAGCTTGTCAAATTTTACATTATTACATTATTTTTTTATATTTTTCTACATAAAATCGCGCAGTGATTTTATTCCTTGATAAAATCCCTTAGTTCATTATGCTAAATAAATGCCCAAAACCACAAAAACAAACAACTCTTTTAAGACGCTCCTGATCTTTCCCCCAGTCTGGACCCCTGTCACACCATATCTGGCCCTGCCTCTGTTGGTGGCCTATCTATTGGAGAAGGGACTGCCTGCAAAGCAATATGACGCCAGCCTCGACTTTTTTTTAAAATACCTTCTAACACCGACAACCCTTTTTGACCTTCTGGAAGTTGTTGAAAAGCGGGACCGGGCGGGTGATTATTCCGGCACCACTCAAGAAGAGAAATCCCTGCTTGATGGCCTGAAACGAAATCAGGATGACTGGACCTACAGGATTTCCCGTATTGAAAACATCCTTGAATCCATTAGGTCTGAAACCGGCTTTTATGAACCGGAAACCTGTATCCGCGACCAGGGCGATCTTTATGACATGCTAAAATTGGCCTCTTTAGCCTATTATCCCACGGCCTTCACATTTAACACTTTCTCCAACCCCGCGATTGAAGATTTCGACAGCATGGTCCGGTTTTGTGATGATGAAACTATCAATCCGTTCCTGGAGTCTTTTGCCACGCAATTGACCGGAAAGCTAAAAGAGGAGCAGCCTTCCCTTGTTGGTATTTCTATCTCCACCTCTCACCAGTTGGCCGGCGCACTTACCATGGCAAGGTTTGTCAAAAAAAAATATCCTTCCATGCATGTAACATTAGGGGGAAGACACATCCTCCGGCTTCGGGAATCCTTTATGAAAAGGCCATCCTTTTTCCCCGGGTTTTGCCATAGCATGATCATGGATAACGGAGAAAAACCCCTATTAAAGCTGATAAATCAATTGAAAACAGGCGGGACATTAAGGGATGTCCCGAACCTGGTCTATTTTCATGAAGACCGGTTGGTCTTTAATGAAAAAGGGCCCCATGAGCCGATCCCGGAAGTGCCCACTCCCGATTTCAGCGATCTTCCCCTGAAGGACTATTTAGCCCCGAGCCCCATTATCCCTGTCCGGTTATCCGAGGGATGCTACTGGGGTAAATGCACATTTTGCTCCCGTTATGATAACAAAGAGTTTCAGACCATTCCGGCCGGGATGGCCGTCAATCAAGTGGAAGAACTGCAAAGGAAATACAATGTCTCCTGTTTTACGGTCAATGATGATTGCCTGACACCCACTTACTTAGAGGCATTTTCCCGGGGCATTCTGGACAGAGGTCTTAAAGTCAGCATCTCCCTCTGGTGTAAACCCGTGGGCTCTTTTACCCGTGAAAGGCTGCATCTCCTTTCACAGGCCGGTGTGCGATTGATTCGGTGGGGTATTGAAACAGGGCATCGCAGAATCCTCAAGCTCATGAACAAGGGCACGAACCTGAAAGACACCTTAAGGGTGCTCAAGGATGCATCAGGGGCGGGAATATGGAATCATGCCACCGTGATCCTCGGATTCCCTACGGAAAGCGAGGATGAGGCCCGGGAGACCATCAACTTTCTTTATCGGAACAGGGATATTATCCACTCCTCCATCTTTTTCCGTTTTGTCCTGCTAAACCACTCCTATATCATCAAAAATCCCGATGAATTCGGCCTGCAGTCCGTTTCCCAGGATAAAAATCCTTTTTCCTATGACTACCGCTTTACATGCTCAAATGGGATGGATACAGAGACGCTTTCACGGTTTTTGCGGCGGGTCCGGGAATACAGGGTAGAAGAAATGTACGGGCACCCCTTCTGGTTCTATCTCCGCATTCGGGAATACCTGCTGCTTTACTCTGCCAGATACGGCCTTAAAAAAGTGACCGAATGGAGGGTGGACCCGGCGGATCTGTCCGTCAACACATCGGCAAACGGGATCCAATACCTTTTTAAGAGGCCGGATGAGGTACCCTCCGAGATCCTTGAAAAAATTTATGATCTTGTCGAATCCGGTGGTGAAGTTGGTGTATCATGGGTAAAAGATAATCTGAATCAGGCATTCTTGATCGGTTATGCCGTTCTACAGGACAGGATTGTCGGCGCCATGGTCCACAAAAAACCTTTGGAGAAATATGTCAGGCAAATCGAAAAAAAGACCCATTTAGACCTAAAGGGTTATCTGGAGCGTGGATACACGTATGTGAAACCTGAATTCAGGGGTTTGGGGGTTGGAGACCGACTCCTTAAGGGCCTGGTTTCCGGGTCTCCGGGAAAAAAGATATATGTTACCATACGTATGGACAACTTGCCTCCCCTTCAATTGACCCTGAGAAACAATATGAAACTCGCGGCAACCTATGTTAACGAAAGAACAGGCCATGAAATCGGTATCTTCACAAGCCAATAGATGTGCGATGAGCCAGGCGCTGTCTATCCTGCCCGGAAAGAGGGGGCCCACTTGCCCGGCCTGAGATTGTTCACCAGCAACAGGCTGGAAATTTTAGCCGATAACTTAGCGGAACTCCTGAACCGGCCGCTTGCATCTCCTCTTGATGCCGAGGTTGTCGTGGTCCAGAGCAGGGGCATGGAGCGGTGGGTATCCATGCAATTGGCCCGCCGCCAGGGGATATGCGCGAACCTGAGGTTTCCCTTTCCCAATGCCTTTGTCCAGGACGTCTTTTGCAGGGTCCTTTCCGACCTTCCCGAACGTTCACCCTTTGACCCTGAAATAATCACCTGGCGCATAATGAAACTGCTTCCCTCCTGCATCCACAGGCCGGGTTTTGAGGACCTCGGGACCTATCTCGAAGATGCCGGGGACAGGCTTAAGCGTCTCCAGCTTTCAGAAAGGATAGCAGACACCATTGACCAGTACCTTCTTTTCCGGCCGCAGATGATTTTTGCGTGGGAAAAGGGAAAGGAAAACCACTGGCAGGCCCAACTCTTTAGAAAACTGGTCAAAGAATGCGGAAAAGGGCACAGGGCCGCGCTTGGCAAGGAACTCCTTAAGGCGATAAAAGGATCCCCCTCCCGCTTAAAGGGCCTTCCCGAAAGGCTTTCGGTCTTCGGCATATCCGCACTTCCCCTGTTTCACATACAGATCTTTTC
This sequence comes from Deltaproteobacteria bacterium, assembly GCA_019310785.1. GTDB lineage: Bacteria > Desulfobacterota > DSM-4660 > Desulfatiglandales > Desulfatiglandaceae > JAIOSR01. The sequence continues at coordinate 6,553 of JAFDDR010000018.1, read as the reverse complement.
CGCTATCAGCCGGTTTACGGAGGTAAACCTGTTTCTCATGAATCCCTGCAGGGAATACTGGGGCGATATTGTCTCAGAATGGGAGATGAAAAGAAAAATGTTTGTCAAGGACGGAAAAGATCCCACCCTCGAAGGACTGCACCTTGAAAAAGGGAACAGCCTTCTTGGATCCATGGGGACATTGGGCAGGGATTTTTTTGATCTAATAAACGAGACACACGTGGAAGAATTTGCATGTTTTGAGGATCATAAAGAGGACAGTCTGCTTTCCTTTATTAAGTCCGATATCCTGAACCTTCGGGACGCGGAGCAAAGGTTGGACAATAAAAAGGCCGTTGACGAAAATGACGCGTCCGTCCAGGTCCATTCCTGTCACAGTCCCATGAGGGAAATGGAGGTCTTAAACGACCGGCTTCTTGATATGTTTGAAAAGGACCAGGACCTAAGACCTGAAGATGTCTTAGTCATGACGCCCGATATCGAGGAATACACTCCCTATATTCGGGCCGTATTTGATGTGCCGGCGGATGACAAAAGGAAAATTCCTTTCAGCATCGCAGATCGAAGTGTCCGCAAGGAAAGCGAGATTATCGATACATTTTTGGCAATCCTCGATCTTTCAGGAAGTCGCTTTAAGGCCTCACAGGTTATGGCCATTTTAGAATCGCCGACAGTCCGGCGCAGGTTTGGTATTTCAGAAGCGGACCTTGACCTTGCTCAAAGGTGGGTGCTGGATACCCGGATACGGTGGGGAATCGACGGGCAAAGCCGGGCCGAAATGGGGCTTCCCGGATTTTCCGAAAATACCTGGAGGGCGGGCCTTACAAGACTCCTTTTGGGCTATGCCATGCCAGGCCGTGATGAAAACATGTTCCGCGGCGTTCTACCTTATGATTATCTCGAAGGAGGCGACGCCCCTGTCTTAGGCAGATTCACGGAATTCACAGAGCAGCTCATTACGCACGTCACATCCCTTGGCAGGCCGCGTACTTTAAGTGAGTGGTCCGAAACCCTGAGAGAACTTCTTGAAGATTTTTTCATGCCGGATGAAACCACGGAAAGGGAAATGCAGGTTATACGGGGCACACTCAGTGACCTGTCAGAGATGAAGGAGATAACGGCCTTTGACGAAAAGATTGACATCAACGTCATTAAATGGAACCTGGGCCACCGCCTTGAAAGGGAAGGCTTTGGTTTTGGTTTTATTACCGGCGGCATTACGTTCTGCGCCATGCTGCCCATGCGAAGCATTCCCTTCAAGGTCATTTGCTTAGTGGGTATGAATAATGATGCCTATCCCAGGCAGTCCAGACCTTTAAGCTTTGATCTCATGGCACAAAAACCCCAAAAGGGAGACCGGTCCCGACGAGATGATGACCGTTATCTCTTTTTAGAGGTCATTCTTTCGACAAGGAAGACATTGTATATCAGTCATGTGGGGCAGAGCATACGGGACAACAGCCTTATTCCACCGTCCGTCTTAGTGAGTGAACTCCTCGACTACATTGACCAGGGTTTTGAAATTCCCGGCAAGAACATTTTGGCAAGTATCGTGACAAGACACCGGCTCCAGCCCTTCAGCCCCGAATATTTCAAGAAAAACGAAGACCTTTTCAGCTATTCAAGGGAAAACCTGCTGGCCGCACAAAGCATGATGGGGGACCGCAGGGAACCCGTCCCTTTTATTTCCAGGAGTCTTCCCGATTTGGCCCTGGAGGAATGGAAAACGGTTGATCTTGACGATTTGTGCACCTTTTTCGGCAACCCGGCAAAGTTTCTGCTTGAAAGACGCCTGCTGATTTATCTCAGGGAAAATGCCTTGATCCTGGAAGAGAGAGAGGCTTTTGATATAAAGGGCCTTGAAAAGTACCTGCTTGAGGAACACCTGACGAAGTTGAGGCTTGCAGGCCGTAACCTTAAAGACTTATTACCTTCCACAAGGGCAGGTGGTCTTCTCCCCCACGGCACGGTAGGAGAATGCACATATGAAGGTCTCAGCCATGGAGTCGAAGGCTTTGTTGAAAAAATTGCGCCCTGCATGCAGGAAAAAATCCTTGAACCCCTTGATGTTGATCTTTCTATTGCGGGTTTCAGGGTAATAGGCCGAATCCGTTCCATTTACCCTGAAAGATTGGTCCAATACCGCTATGCAAGCGTAAAGCCCAAAGACAGACTCAGGGTATGGATTTACCATCTAATCCTTAATACCATCAAGGCGGATCATTATCCATGTAACTCCATGCTTGCAGGGCTTAAGCCAAAAGGCAAGGATTCCGAATGGGTCGCGTGGGAATACCCTTCATTGGAAAACAGCGAAGCGATTCTTGAGGACCTGTTGGAGAAATACCGGGCCGGCCTCCTAATGCCGCTTCATTTTTTTCCAGGGTCCTCATGGGAATATGCACGAATGCTTCTTGAAAAAAACAAGGATGAAGAGGATGCCCTGGGAAATGCCTTAAAAATCTGGAAAGGGGACGATTACAACCGGGGTGAGTGCCAAGATCCTTATTATCGATTGTGTTTCGGTAATACCAATCCCCTTGATTCGGAGTTCAAGATGATCGCGGAAAAGGTTTTCGGGCCATTGTTACAGCAGCAGGAAGAAATGAAAGCATGATAAAGGTCAACAATTTCGATCTCTTGAACAGCCCCCTCAAGGGCACAAATCTCATCGAGGCAAGTGCGGGCACGGGGAAGACCTATGCCATTACAGGTCTCTTTCTAAGGTTGATCCTTGAGAAAAATCTATCAGTAAATGAGATACTCGTGGTTACCTTTACCGAGGCCGCCACCGATGAGTTGAAACACAGGATTCGCAATAAGTTGCGCCGGGCCATGGAGGCATTCTCCAGCGGATTGAGTGAGGATGCCCTGTTGAATGAACTGGTCAAAAGAAACAAGGACACCAAAACCGCATTGGCACTTCTCAGAGAGGGGCTCCGGGATTTTGATAAGGCCGCCATATTTACCATACACGGGTTCTCAAGGAGAGTGCTCCACGAGAATGCCTTTGAAAGCGGCTGTCTCTTTGATACGGAACTGGTGACCGAGCAGGAGGATATCAAACGGGAAATCGTTGATGATTTCTGGCGAAACCATTTTTATCAGGCGTCGCTTCTTTTTGTTAATTATGCGATTCACAAAAAATTCAGTCCGAATGGTCTCATCTCTTTTCTTCGGGGCAGGCTTGCCCGGCCTTATCTTAAGATCATACCGCAGGTTGAAATCCCCGACACATCGGGGAGCGAAAAGGAATTCAGGGCATCCTTTGATGGTGTCTGTAATGCCTGGGAGTCTGCAAGGACGAATGTTGAAAATATCCTTGCCACCGATGAAGGTCTGAACCGGGTCAAATACAATAAGGCAAAGGTCCCCCTCTGGATTGAGGCCATGGATCGTTATTTGGCTTCAGGGGTCAATAACCCGTTATTGTTCAATGCCTTTCTTAAATTCACCTCCGGCGAGCTAAAAGTTTCCGTAAAAAAAGATCGTACACCCCCGACCCATAAGTTCTTTGAACTCTGCGAAAGCCTGCTGCAAAGACAGAAGGAACTGGAAAGGGTCTTTGAAGAGCGGCTCTTAGGTCTAAAGGCTGCCCTGTTTCATTATGCGGAAGATCAGCTTGCAAAGAGAAAAGAAGAAAAAAACGTCCAGTCCTTTGATGATCTGTTGCTCAAACTCTATCGGGCCTTAAAGGAAAAGGGCGGAGAATACCTTGCAAGGGCCATGCGCAAAAAATTCCGGGCCGCGCTCATAGATGAATTTCAGGACACGGACCCGGTCCAGTATGCCATCTTCAATCAGGTCTTCGGCGCAAAGGGCAGCACCCTATTTCTGATCGGCGATCCCAAACAGGCCATATACGGTTTTCGCGGTGCCGACATATTCGCATACATGAAGGCAAAGCAGGATGTGGTATTCCAACACACCCTCAGCGAGAACTGGCGTTCCGATCCCCGTCTGATTGCCGCAATAAATACCATCTTTGACGGCAAAGAACTTCCCTTTGTTTATGATGAAATCCCTTTTAACCCGGCAGTCCCGGCACCTAAGAAGGACCCGGCGCTGCTTGAATTAAACGGAAAAACCGAATCGCCTTTTCAGCTCTGGTTTCTTGAAGCGAAAAAAGTTACGAATTCCGGAAAGCCCATAAGCAAGGCATTGGCAAGTCAACTCATTCCCGGGGCGGTGGCAGCAGAGATTTCAAGGCTCCTTGCCCTTGGCAGAAAGGGCCTCGCCCTTTTAGGCAAAAAACCGCTCATGGAAGGAGATATCTCCGTATTAGTAAGAACCAACGCCCAGGCCCGGCTCGTACAGGAGGCCTTAGCGGAGCTGAATATCCCGGGTGTTCTTTTCAGCACGGGCAACCTCTTTGATTCCCATGAGGCATTGGAAATGGAAAGGGTCCTTTTGGCCGTTTCTCTCCCGAAAAATGAGCGGCATATCAGGGCGGCCCTGACAACAGACATGATGGGGCTCAAAGGTGAGGACCTGGACATCCTGATGGAAGATGAAACCGGATGGGAAGAATGGATTGCCAAATTCAGGATGTATCACGATCTCTGGAATGAGCACGGCTTTATCAGGATGTTCCGGTATCTGCTGTTACAGGAAGAGGTCCTGCCCCGGCTCATGTCTAAAAAAGATGGGGAGAGGCGTAATACAAACCTGCTCCATCTAACGGAAGTTCTGCAACAGACGTCTGTTGAAAAAAAGTTAGGCATGATAGAGTCCCTGAAATGGCTTTCGGAACAGAGAGACGAGAGCGCTCCCAGGCTGGATGAACACCAACTGCGCCTGGAAAGCGATGAAAACGCCGTCAAACTCGTCACCGTCCATAAGAGCAAGGGTCTCGAGTATCCCGTTGTTTTCTGCCCCTTTTCCTGGGACGGGTCAAAGATCAAAAAATCCAACAAGCCTTTTTTGTTCCACAACGAAGCCCAAGAGAGAACTCCAACCCTGGACCTTGGCTCAGAAGAGAGGGATGAAAACCGTGCATTTGCTGAAAAGGAGCTTTTGGCGGAAAACCTGCGGCTCCTCTATGTGGCCCTGACACGCGCCAAAAACCGTTGTTACTTAGTCTGGGGCCGTTTCAACCAGGCCGAGACTTCGGCACTGGCCTACCTTCTTCATCAACCGGAATCCTTTGAAACAGGAAATGTTGTCCAGGCAATTGCAGAAAGGTTTAATAGCCTGACGGATGAGGCCGTTAAGGAGGCACTAAGAGCCTCCGTGTCTAAGGCCAAAGGAACCATCAGTCTGACCGAAATGCCGGCAGGCCAGGTTGGCGATGTATATACTCCTTTGCCCGGCAGGAAGACCGCGTTGAGTTGCCGTGAGTTTAAAGGAGACATAGACCGCCTGTGGCGCATCTCAAGCTTTTCATCTTTGACATCCGGCCGACCGGCCTTGGAAGAAACCGCCGACCGGGACGAAATCATTTCCCCTGACGGCCGGGACCGGGAGGAGATTGAAGAACCTGTGATCCGGGAAAAGTATTCGGAAATTTTTTCCTTTCCAGCGGGAGCAAAGCCCGGGATTTTTCTGCATGACATCCTCGAGCATTTGGACTTTGCTGAAAGAGAACCGGCAGCAATGAAAAAACTGGTGGCGGACAAACTCGATGAATACGGGTTTGAACATCAATGGCTGGACACCATCTGTGACATGGTCACGAATGTCCTTTCCACGCCACTCGATTCCGCACAAAAAGGTCCGGTGCTTTCATTCATCAAGAATGAGGACCGTTTAAATGAACTGGAATTCTATTTTCCCTTGAAGAGCGTGAACCCCGAAAAGCTCAAGCAAATATTTCAGGCAAATCCCGTATCTCCACTTATAAATGACTTTCCGGAAACCATTGGAATGCTTCAATTTGCCCCGACAAAGGGTTTTATGCGGGGATTCATGGACCTGGTTTTTCTGTGGCGCGACCGTTTTTATTTAGTGGACTGGAAGTCCAATTTATTAGGGGATAGCCCGAAGGATTACAATCAGGAGGCAATGGCATCTGCCATGAAAAAGGAATGCTATATCCTGCAATACACCATTTATACCTTAGCCTTAGACCAATACCTGAGATTGCGTATGCCCGAATACAGCTATGAAAAACACTTCGGCGGGGTCTACTATATTTTCCTGCGCGGCGTGAAACCCGAAATGGGACCCGGGTTCGGGATATACAGGGATTTTCCATCACCTGAATTGATAGAGGGTTTGAGGAAAGGATTGACTAAAACCCCTTCCCCTTGGTATATTAGCCACAGACGCACACAGAAATACACAGACCATAGGCTTTCTGATGCGCAGGCACATTGATGCGGGAAACGAGGAGCTTAAGGCCGGCATGTGGATAAAGGGGGCAGGCAAATAATGAAATATCAATATCAATAAAAATAAGGCGATCTGAATTTTGTGCGCATCACCTGCATCACCAAGTATTAGGAGCGCTGGACATGAAGGGGAATAGGAATAGGAAAATAGGTACCGGGGAAGTCGGGCGATTTGATCAAAGAAACACCATGTTCAATAGACCGAGGGATCACGAAAGGTC
>JAFDDR010000157.1 GCA_019310785.1 Deltaproteobacteria bacterium | reverse complement strand
AGATTCCTGGCTGATGGCCGGAATGACTACATCACAGTCAATGACAAATTCCGAACCCTCAACGGGAACCGGCCTTCGGCGACCGCTTTTGTCCGGCTCTCCCAGTTCGTTCCTTATACATTCCATACCCACCACTCTGTTGTTTTCTCCAAGGATGCGTAAGGGTGAAGTCAGATAGTCGAGATGTATTCCCTCTTCAATGGAGGCATCTATCTCTGCGGGGTTTGCGGGCATCTGCTCCCGTTGTCTGCGGTATACGATATGGACCTCTTCAGCGCCTAATCGCAGACAGGTGCGCGCTGCGTCAATGGCCGAGTTGCCGCCGCCTATTACACATATCTTTTTTCCCGGCGCCTTCCTTTCACCAAGGTTGACCTTCCTCAAAAAGGCCGTGGCGTCCACGAATCCCTCGAAATCGTCTTCCCCGGGGATCCTGAGTTTCAGGCCCTTATGGGCGCCCACGCCTAAGAAAAATGATTTGTATCCCTGTTCCTTGAGGTCTTCAATGGAGACATCTCTCCCCACGCGTACGCCCGTTTGGATTTCTACGCCGAGACGCTCAATTGCGTCGATCTCATCTTTTACCACGTCACGGGGAAGGCGATACTCGGGGATGCCAACGCGAAGCATGCCGCCTGCGATCGGAAGTTCCTCAAAGATGGTGACGGGGTAGCCCTTTTGAACCAGATCATAGGCCACTGTGAGTCCTGCTGGTCCGCCCCCTACAACAGCCACCATGTCGTCCGGGAAAAGCACTGCCGCCGTCTCTATCTCCTTGAGCTTTTCCCGCATGCTGTCCGCGGCAAATCGTTTTAAACCACAGATCGATATGGGTTTGTCCACCTCGCCCCTCTTACATTTGCTCTCGCAGGGATGGGGGCAGATTCGCCCGAGTACCATGGGCAGCGGGTTTTCCATGCGTATGACTTCCCATGCCCTCTCGATTTCGCCCTGGCCTATAAGGGCAATGTAGGTGGACACATCCTGCCCCATGGGGCATGTGGACTGGCATGGAGGGGCGCTGATCCTTTTACAAACGCCGGCAGGGCAGTGTTTATCGTAAATATGGGCCTCATACTCGTCCCTGAAGTAGCGCAGGGTACTCAGAATGGGATTGGGCACGGTCTGGCCAAGTCCGCAAAGAGAGGCAGACTGGATAACCCTGGAAAGTTGCTCAAGCCTGTCTAAGTCCTCAGGGACACCTTTCCCCTCGGTAATCCTTTCGAGGATCTGGAGGAGTTGCTGTGTTCCCTCCCGGCAGGGCGTGCACTTACCACAGGATTCCTGCCTAAGAAGAATTTGGCGATATCGACCATGCAACTGGTCTCATCCATAACGACCATGCCACCTGAGCCCACAATTGCACCGGTCTTGGCAATGGATTCATAGTCTACCGGCGTCTCAATGAGGCTTGCAGGTATGCATCCCCCTGAAGGGCCGCCTAACTGAACTGCCTTGAACTTTTTTCCATCGGGAATACCCCCGCCGATATCGTATATAATAGACCTGAGCGGCGCGCCCATTGGAACCTCAATCAGTCCTATGTTCTTGACTCGGCCGGAAAGGGCAAAGACTTTTGTCCCCGTGCTCTTTTCGGTTCCGAGGCTGCTGAACCAGTCTGCACCGCGGTAGATGATCTGCGGGATATTGGCAAGGCTCTCAACATTGTTTAGGACAGAGGGCTTATCCCAAAGCCCTTTGTGGGCAGGAAACGGAGGTCTCGGCCTGGGCATGCCCCGCTTGCCTTCAATGGAGCGCATGAGTGCGGTTTCCTCACCGCACACGAAGGCTCCGGCGCCAAAGTACAGCTCTATGTCCATATTGAAACCGGAACCTAATATGTCCTCGCCTAAGAGGCCATAATCTTTGGCCTGGCCGATAGCGGTTTGCAGGCGATGGATGGCAAGGGGATATTCTGCGCGTACATATATATATCCCTTGTTGGCCCCGATCGCCTTTGCGCCTATGATCAACCCCTCCAAAACCGAGTGCGGGTCACTCTCTAAGATGGATCGGTCCATGAACGCACCGGGATCGCCCTCATCGGCATTGCAAAGCATATACTTGGGGCTTCCCTCGGCAGCAGCACAAAACTGCCATTTGAGACCTGTTGGAAAACCGGCCCCGCCTCGACCTCTGAGGCCTGAGGCCTTCATCTCTTCCACGATCTGCTCGGGCGTCATTTCAAGAAGGGCCTTTGCCATGCCCAAGTAACCGTCCCTGGCAATGTACTCATCTATTTTGTCCGGATCAATGAGACCACGATTTTTAAGGGCCACGAGTATCTGTTGACTAAAAAAGCCTATATCGCTGATTTTGGGAATGACTTGGTCGGCTTCTGGGCTTTCAAAAAGGTGGCTCTTTACCACGCGCCCTTTGAGGAGATACTCTTCCACGAAAAAAGGAACATCCTCCACTTGCAACTTCTGGTAGAAGATCTCATCAGGGTAGGCGATCATCAGGGGGCCGGCCGCACAGAAACCGTTACACCCGGTGGTGGCTACATAGACTTCATCTTCGAGTTTTCTTTTTTTGATTTCCTCGACCAGCGCATCTCTCAGTTCTAATGAGCCATTAGAAACGCAACTGGTTCCCGCACAGATTAGAAGGTGAGCTCGATATTTTTTTTCCATAAAAACCGCCAAGTTTTCATTCTATTGCATTCTAATACGTGGTTTCACTGCCCATGGATAATGCGTATTCTGACACAGGATTTCCCTTCATGATGTGCTCGTCAAAGATTTTCTCTGCCTTTTCAGGGTCAAGGTACACATATTTAACCGGGGCCGAGTCCTTGACTTCCACGGTAATCATGGGTTCGTGATTGCAGAGCCCTGCACAGCCCGAAGAAGTAAGGATGATATCATTCGCCCCACTCTTTTCAAGTTTCTCGAGGAGGGCATTCATGATTGTCCGGGCACCGGCCGCGATCCCGCAAGTTCCCATATGGACGGTAATCTTTACCCGTTGGTCACCGGCCCTCAAATTGACGGTCCCGGCCATGGACTCCTTGATTTTCTTCAGGTCTTCTATCCGTAGTTTTGCCATTTTATTGCCTTCGTAAGTTATGTTAGAGTTATCCTTAATTCCTAAGGCTTTCCTCGAAAATTCCTCTGAGCAACTTCAGGACCGCCGGATCGCTTATAGCCGTTGTTCCGTCGAGTTCGGCCTTGATGGCCCGGGTATCTATTGTGGTTTTTTCTCCGTCGAAATCGGACTCATAAATGAAATCCACGTCCGAATTGCCCAAAATAAGCGAGATCATGCTTGAACCCATATCCCCGAAGGGTTTTCGATCAATGTGGCTTGCCTGGAAAGTTGCCCTAATCTCGGTTCCGATCCCCTTTTCTGATGTGACGGTAAGGTCACCTCCCGTCTCCTGAGCGGCCTGCTCTAACATGGATAATCCCATGCCCACTCTTCGTGTTGTCCGAGTGGTTGTGAATGGATCGGTTACCCTTTTGACCATTTCCGGGTCCATGCCTCGTCCGTTGTCTCGAATAATTATCTGAAGTAGATCGTTATTTGTATCTTCTTTAATATTTATTTTGACCAGATTTGCCCCCGCTTTTGTAGAATTTTCAACTATGTCCAGTATGTGAAGGGAAAGGTCTTCCATTGATTGATTATTTTCGATTGAAGATTGTCGATTGACAGAATATCTTTGCTCCTATTAAAAACATAATTGCATTAGCTGAGGGAAATCTTCAAGAGTCAATCGTCAATCCCCAACACCTTGCGTCCTTCCCGGCCTGCCAATGCCAACCTCAGTTCGGCCATATCGGGCCGGGCGAGCTGCAAGAGGGTTGGCCTTACCCCGATTTCGTCCGGAAAATGGGCGTCGGATGAGGTTATAAACGGAAAACCTTCGTACCCCTTAAAACGTGCCCGGGCATCACTCAAGGTCATATGCCTCGAAATTTCAATAGCGTCCAGTTCAAGGTCCTGTGGAATGAAACCTAATTGGCCCACTAAGCTGTAGCTTCCCCTGTCTATGTGGGCTGCTATTGCCAGTCCCTCCCGGTCATGGATTGCTTCCACCACCTTGGCCACCGAGAGGCCGGTCGCGCCTATGAGGAGGCGTTTGTTGATACCCTCAACCTCGTCGAATTCATTTGCAACGACTTGAATGCCAAACACATCCTCGTCGTTTTCACCGGCCTGGAGACTGTCATAAATAAGTGCCTGCATGGATAGGGCGTTCTCTACCTTTTCAAAGAGTGCTACAATGTGCGCCTCTTCCGAGGTGGTTACTTCTATGCCCGGGACAACAAAAAGATCCGTGTCACGGGCGGCCGCAATCACGGCGGGTGTGTTTTCCGCACTGTTATGATCCGTAACGGCTATCATTGCCAGATTTTTTTTAAGGGCTTGCCTGACGATTTTTGTGGGGGTCATGTCAAGATCACCACACGGTGAAAGGCAGGTATGAATGTGCAGATCCGCGGCCACGACCCGTGGCATTTCCGCTGCCTTTTCGCCCACATAAGCCTCTAAACTAAGTCAGATCCCGGATATTCCCATTTCAAAAAGTTTTCCCACCAGTTCAAAAGTGGGTAATGTGCTGATCATTATGGGAATCTCTTCGGCCTCGGCCTTTTTTATGGTCTCCGCGTCGGGCTCCCTGCCGTTTACTAAAATAATCCCTGCAAGGGACCTCATAACTGCAACCGCCACGATGTTTTGATGTATCTGCAGCGTGACCCACAGGTCGCCTTCATTCGCGTTGGCCATGACGTCGCTCATAAGGTCGCTGGCATAGCCCCGGGTCACATCAACATCGAGGCGATTCGCCCCGGTCCTGATTTCCAACTGTAGTTTTTCAATGATTTCCGATAATTTCATGCTGGTTTCTCATCAATCTCAATGTGCCATGTGCCTGAGCATTATTCCTGCTATTACTATTCCTTTTTAGAAAAACCATTTCATTTTTGCTCTAACCTTCTTCCGTGGAACCCCTGACGCTCTCAACAATATTCACGACTTCCGTTGGGTCCACCTGCCCATGTGTGACATCGTCAACCACCATGACCGGGGCCAGACCGCAAGCGCCCAAGCACCTGACCACATCTAAGGAGTACTCCCTGTCGTCGGTGGTTTCCCCGACATCGACATCGAGATGGCGTGAGACCGTATCGAGAAGCTTTGCTGAACCCTTTACAAAACAGGCTGTGCCCAGACAGATGCGAATAATGTGTCTGCCACGGGGAACCATGGTGAAGAAGGAGTAAAAAGTAACAACACCGAAAACGTCCGAGGGCGGAATCCCCAGGCCTAAGGCAATGTAGTTCTGTGTCGGGATCGGAAGGAAACCCAGAATTTCCTGGACCTGTTGAAGTACCGGGATTAAGCCTCCCATTTTAGGCCTGTAAGTGGCTAAAATTTCATCTATCTGTGCCTTTGCGTCCGTCTTCTCCTCCTCTTCCAACAGCTCCATGAATTTATCGGTTACTTCCTGTAAATCAGTTGGTGGCTTACGGGTGCCGCCTGCTAATTCCGTAAGGGACTCCAGCAGGCCTTCACACTGCTCGAGCATGGCGCGATGATGGTAGTTGAACGGGACAAAAGATGCCATGCACAAGGGAGGCCTGTTGCCGTTTAAGTTGGCTGTGCCAGATGATCCAGGATCGGGAACGGGCCATTGGAGCCCTCCTTCTTGAAGGCGGTCGTAAGTTATTCCCTGGAATTGGGGAACCAGTTTTGCGATTTCATTTTCCCATATTTCCCGGCTGCTCGCGTCCGGCCACTTTTGATCCAGGCGGTTGGCCAACTGGGTGAATATCCATGTCTCCGGTTTTGCTTCGCCGGGTGCTGTAACGGCACTGCGCATGCGGCTAACCCTGCGCTCACAGTTGGTATATGTACCCTCGTCTTCGGACCAGGCTGCCGCGGGAAGGACCACGTCCGCGTACTTCAGGGTTTCATTGGCTAAAATGTCCTGTACGATGATAAAGTCCGTGGATTCCAGGGCCTTGGTAATATCGGGAATAGCAGGCGAGGTAATGGCCAGATTTTCGCCCACACAATAGAGAAGTCGAATTTTTTTCTCGGGGGAGTCACTTTTGCCGGTCATGTTTTTCATTATGTCGGCTAAGGCCAAGCCGGGCTCGCTGTTTAATGAGCAACCCCATGCCTTCTCAAAGGTCTTGCGGGCCTCATTGTCGTCTACCCTGGCGTAACCCGGCAGGTAATCGGGCAATATACCCATGTCACAGGCCCCCTGGGAGTTGTTCAGGTCGCCTAAATAGTTCACGCCGCCGCACGCCCTGCCTAAGTTACCGAGTACTTCCTGGAGATACAGAAAAGTCCGGGCAAAGGGGGCGACCCGGGGTCCGTAGACCAACATGGCGGATTCATCCGTATCAATGATATCTGCTGCCGCCTTCACATCCTCTGCCGGAATACCGGTGGTTTCGGCAACAGTATTGAGCGGGAAATTGGCGGCGGTATCTCGGATTTCTTCTGAACCTTCCCGGCCCCTGGTTAAGAGTTCTTGTATTATCCCGTTTACAAGGACCGATTCAGAGCCTTGCTTTACTAAGAGGTGTATTGTGGCAAACTCACCAATCTTGGTTGGATGGGAATCCACCACAATCAACCGGCACCCGTTGTTGGAAGCGCGTTTGATAAAGGTCCCGGCCACGGGATTTTCTTCTGTAACGTCACAGCCGATCAGAAAAATATTCTTTGCCTCTTCGAGATCACCGATAGGGTTATTGAGGCCGTTAGCCGCATATGGTGAGCCAAGGTTGTTCGTTCCTATGGACCCTCGAAAGAGCTTTTGCATAAGGTAAAGGGCCTCATTCGTGGATTTGGCCGAACAGATACCTGCAATTGCCTCGGGGCCTTCCTTTCCCTTTATTTTCTTTATTTTGGTTGCCACCAGGTCCAGGGCTTCATTCCATGATGCCTCTTTTAGTTCCCCGTCCTTCCGGATCATCGGTTTTGTCAATCGTTCCGGGCTTTTAAGAAAATCATAACCAAAGCGGCCCTTCACACAAAGCCTGCCTAAATTAGGAAGGGCGTCCTCAACACCCGTGACCTTCATTATCGTATCATCCTTGATGTGCAGGTCCAACTGACAGCCCACGCCGCAATAGTTGCACGTAGTACGCACATGGCTTGCTTCCCAGGGCCGGATTTGGTAACGGGTTTTCTTTTCAACCAGTGCCCCGACAGGACAGGCCTGGAGGCATTCACCGCAGAATACGCATTCGGAACGCTCTAAGGAATCATTACCCATGGCCACTATCTTGGCCTTTGCCCCTCGAAAACCGTGACTGATTGCCCTGTTTACCTGTGTCTCATTGCAGGCGGCCACACAGCGACCGCAGAGAATGCAGCGGGAGAAATCCCTCATGATCAGGGGACTGGCCATTTCAATGGGATACTCGGTTTCTCTCCTGATCAAACCCCTGGTGTCCACCTGGTAGCGGTAGGCATAGGCCTGAAGCTTGCAGGCGCTATGGGCCGCGCAAAGGTCTGCGCTCTGATCGTAATTTTCAACATGCTGCTCAAATTCGGTCCAGTCCTCCGAGTCCTTGGTGGAAATTGCGCAATTGTGATTACCTGAGTTCAGGAGCAGGGCCAGAATCGTCCTCCGTGCCTCCAATACAACGGGGGAACTTGTGTGGACGACCATTTTATCTCCGGCGGGCATGGAACAGGCGGGAGAAAGCCCTCTACCGCCCTCGATTTCCACGACACATACGCGGCATGCGCCGGTGGGTTTGGTTCCTTTAAGATGGCATAGGGTGGGAATAAAAATCCCGTTTTGCCTGGCAACCTCGAGGATTGTCTCTCCCGGGTTAAATGTCGATTTACGGCCGTCTATGGTGATAGTGTTTTCAGGCATCTTTTTTCTCTGGTTCCTTTACTCCCGTTTTCTCGTAACAGATCAGGCCACACTGAAGGCACCTTTCCGCTTCCTTCCTGGCAGAGGCCTCGTCCAGCCCCGGGAATTCCTTAGGGAAAATCCAAGCGGTTTTGCTGTCTCCTTCCACATCCAATAATACCGGATGCTGTCTTTCGGATGGCCTGACGTCATGCACTTCGGTTATGTTCAGGACATAATCCGCTTCACAGGTAAGATTTTCTATCGGGGTAATCAGACCATCTGTAAAATGCTGGTGAACGGCGCGTGCCAGCCGTCGTCCGGAGAGAATCGACTTGACCACTGCCGAGGCATCACTGATACGGCCCGGTTCGGGCGTAGCAAAAATACCGTCAATGGTCTGCCACTTGATCTCATCCGCAGTAGATTCAGGCTTGCCGTCGGCATGCACAAAGACCAGTTCAGGGAGCCGTGCGGCAGACACGATAAGCGTATCAACATCCTTTATTTCTCTCTGGGTCAGGTTTTTGCCAACAGGTTTAATCGGTTCGATGGCTATCCGGACAAGTTGATCCGAGATACCGCCGATGGCCGCCACCATGTTAGCGGGGCTGACTTCGATTCCCTCGGCATGCAACTTCTTAGTGTCTCTGATCTCCATGGGCATAAGATCAAGGGGTTCATGGGAAATAATTGTCACCTTTTCGGCGCCCAATTCCCGGCATTTCCGGGCCAGTTCCAGTCCCTTCAAGCCATTGTGTACAATGGCCGCATGTCTGCCGGGATCAATGCTTTCGCCCCTAATAAGAGCCACGAGAAAGTCCAGCATGGTGTAAACACCGCGAATGGAAGCATCGAATTTTTGTTGGTCCGGAAGAAGGATTTTACGGCTGTCAAACCCTCCGGATGTAAACAGGACCGCGTCATATCCCTCCCGAAGCAGGCCTGCCACCGTAAAATCGCGACCCATGACCATATTGGTTTTTGACTCAACCCCCATGTCAAGTATGCCCTTGATATCGTGATCCAGGACCTTGCGGGGCAGGCGATCTTCGGCAATTACATATCGCAGGATGCCTCCCAATTGGGACCGGGCTTCGTAGATAGCGGGCTGATACCCGAGACGTGCTAAGTAATAGGCGGCAGTCAGGCCTTCGGAACCCCCTCCGATTAGTGCTATTTTTTGTCCATTATCGGGTGCTTTGTAAGGGTTGAAATGCTTGCCCGTTGCCATTTCATAGTCGGACACAAATCGCTTCAAGAGATCTATTGCCACGGGTTGGTCCACAAGGTTGCGCCGGCAATTCAACTCACAGGGGGCAGGGCAGATGTAACCGCAGATAAGAGAAAGGGGACACTTTTCCTTGATGATTCTAAGTGCCTCTTCATAATGCCCATCGCGTATTTCGTGGATGTACCCGCGAATGTCAATTCCGGTTGGGCAGGCGCGCATGCAGGGCGCGGTGCAGTCATCAGTAACATATTCGCTGACAATGCGCCGGGTAGCAGAAGTAAGGGTGATAATATTCTTGGGACATGCATCAACGCATGCGCCGCATCCCACGCAGAGGTCATGATTTACAACCGGCAGGTTGTTATCGCCGATGCTCAGCGCGCCGAACTGGCAGGCTTTTACACAACTGCCCAACCCGATACAACCGATGGGACAGAGTTTGCTTCCGCCGTAAAGCATGACGGCGGCCTGGCAGTCAGTAGCACCGTTATAATGAAAAATCGGATCAGCCTGGCCCACGCCGTAAGAGCAACTGGTCCAGGAGAATTCGAGTTCTCTCTCTTCGACCTTCTGGCCCATGATTTCGCCTATTGCCTGGGCGGTTTCAAATGGCGCAACCACGCAGGAGTTTACAGGGGCCTTGCCAGCGGCTATTGCCTCGGCATTTGCCGCGCATCCTGCATACCCACAACCGCCGCAATTGGCGCCGGGGAGCAGGTCGGCGATGGCCAGTACTTTCGGGTCTTCCCATACGTAGAAGGCCCGTGATGCAATCGCCAATACGATACTGGCGGCTAATCCCAGAGAAAGTAATAGTAAAGATGCTGCTAACATTATAATCGATCCTATGTTTTATTCTTACATTGAAAACATGATCCTCTGAGTCAGGTCAGAGATAGATGGCTCTATCTTGGAGTTTTGTATCAGAAAATACAAATTCCAAGCACCAAATTACAAACAAATCTCAAATTCCAATATTCAATGACCAAAACATTCCAGGACAAGACATCGTTTTGATTTTAGAATTTTGGTCATTGGAATTTGCTTGATATTTGGGATTTGATATTTGGAATTTCAATAACTCAATGAAATCACAACAAAACAAATTCCCTCTATGGTAATCAAACCCTGGACATTTGGGCCAGGATTCTGTATTCTTAATTATGCAACAGGGTCTTGAGTGAACCGTCAACGCCGACAAAGCCGAAAAAGGCCAGAGCCATCAATCCTGCCATGATCAACCCGATGGCTGTTCCTCTCAATGCCTTTGGAACATCCGAAATTTCCAATCGTTCCCGTATTCCTGCCAAAAGAATCAATGCGAGTGTGAAACCGGAAGCAGAGGCAATTGCAAAAACAATGGCTTCGGGAAAAGTCTGCTCGCGGCGAATACAGAGGATGGCCGTGCCTAAGACCGCGCAGTTTGTGGTAATGAGCGGCAGAAAGATGCCGAGGGCCTGGTAAAGCGGGGGGGCAAATTTCCTTAAAAACATCTCCACAAACTGCACTAATGCGGCAATCACCAGGATGAATACAATGGTCTGCAAATAGCCCAGGCCAAGTGGGTTAAGCACTTTGTACTGCACCCAGTATGTTACTGCGGTGGCAATGGTCATCACAAAAATAACGGACAAACCCATACCCACGGCAGTATCCATCCGTTTTGAGGTACCAAGGAAGGGACAGTTCCCCAAATATTCCGCTAACAGGATATTCTTTATCAGAACAGCGGAGATAATAAGAACGATATATTCCATAGTTTAAGACTCCTGAAAATCTGTCCTGTGGCCCAGGACCCTGTCTATGACTGGCTCGAGCTCGAAGTGGCGTTCATGATTGCTAATAAAATACCGAGGGTTATGAATGCGCCGGGCGCTTCAATCATGAAACTAAAGGGACGAAACGATGTCCACATGATGTGAGAGCCAAAAAGCGTGCCATGGCCTAATATCTCTCGTAACCCACCCAAAACAACAAGGGAGATGGTATATCCTATCCCTATACCAAGTCCGTCCAAGGCGGAGGGGATAATGCCGTTGCGCGAGGCAAACGCCTCTGCCCGTCCTAAGATAATGCAGTTGACCACTATTAAGGGTATGAATATCCCCAGGCTTTCGTAAATCGGGTAGAAAAATGCCTGGGTAGTAAGTTCGACAATAATTACGAAGGTAGCGATAATTACAATGAAACTGGCTATTCGAACCTTGCGAGGGATGACCTTTCTCAATGAGGAAACAAGCATATTTGAGCAGGTCAGAACAAAGATAACCGCAAGACCCATGCCGAGCCCGGTTTCAGCCGACTTTGTAACGGCCAAAACAGGACATAGGCCCAATACGAGCCGGAAAGGAGGGAGCTCATTCCACAGACCTTTTGTGAACTCTTTGAATAAACTCATGTGGTCGTTCCTTATTGTAAATGAACTAT
>JAFDDR010000156.1 GCA_019310785.1 Deltaproteobacteria bacterium | reverse complement strand
CTTAACTCCCTTATATTCTATGGGCAGTTCTTTTTGTCTTTCGAAAAGAAATTTCCTTAATTTAAGCTCATAGGCCAGACATTCCTCATAGGACGACTCTAACAGGCCCGGCCCAAGAATCTTGTGGACCTCAATAGCAGCACCTATAACTTTCCGTGTGAGATCATTTATGTCCATGATGCTTAACATTTTCTTAGTTAAAAGCTATGTGATGCCGCGCTGCTGCACTGTAACCGAAAATAACTTATCAATCATATCAATAGGTTATGATTTACTTATTTGAAAGTGCTGATAAAGGCATTACCGCTATTGTAAGTTTGTTATTTGTTCACCACCCGCTTTCGCTTGAGGCACTGAGAGCACAAAAAAATTCCTCGGTATGAATGTACTCTCAAAATACCCGCATAGCGGGTATAACAACGCTAAAGCGTTGGGGTTAGTGGGGTCAAGGTAATGAATAAGACAAGATCACTTTTTTTATTCATTTCATTAACCCCAGTTCAATTTTGAGCGTACATTCGTTTTTCTCTACCCTCTGTTCTCTGTGTCCTCTGTGTCTCTGTGGTGAATATTTTTTGTTCCTTTTCAGGCCTGCTCCCTCCCTATTCCCAGGTTATCAATTTTATAAAAGAGGGTCTTATAGCTAACCTTGAGAATATTAGCGGTCTGTCTCTTGTTCCATCCGGTCATTTCCAGCGCATGCAGGATGACCTTTTTTTCAATATAATTAGCGGCATTTCTCTTCAGATCCTTGAGCGATTTTGGGATATCAGGTTCCTTACTTCCTTTCTTACCTTTCCCTGCCTCCTCGGAAGGATCCAAAAAAAGCTTTAGGGGCGGAGTCAGGCCATCTGCCTTCATATTACCAAGGAGTTCGAACCGCAGCTTTTCTGGATCATCTCCCATCATCAGCCTCAGAATAGTACTGGACAGTTCCCTCACATTTCCTGGCCAATGATAGAGCTGAAACAGCTTTCGCAAATCCCCGTTGAGCTTAAAGTGGTCACCAATCTTCAAGTCCCGCCGGTGTTCGTTAATAAAATGGTTAGTCAGCAGCGGGATATCCTTTTTTCTCTCCGCCAAAGAAGGCATCTCAACCTTAATGATGTTCAGACGGTAGTAAAGATCCTCCCTGAAAAGGCCCACCTTCATATCCTTTTCCAGGTCATGATGAGTTGACGCTATAACCCATGCGTTGACCTTGACATCCTCTGTCCCCCCCAACCGGTTGAATTCACCACTCTGGAGTACCTGAAGCATCTTGGCCTGAAGTACCAATGGCATATCTCCAATTTCATCCAAAAATATCACGCCGTCCGAGGCTAATTCAAATTTGCCCGGTTTGGACTTATCAGCCCCTGTAAAGGCGCCCTTTTTATACCCGAAAAGTTCACTTTCAAGAAGCGTCAGAGGCAGGGCAGCGCAATTTATCTTAATGAACCTTTTATTGCGCCTGGAGGAAGCGTAGTGGAGAAGCCGGGCCACAACCTCCTTTCCGGTACCGGTCTCTCCCAAAATAAGCACATTGAACGCCGTGTCCGAGACCATGGTGATCAATTCCCGGATTTTTTTTATGGAAGGGTGCTTGCCAAGAAGGATGTGTTTCATAATGTGGTAAATTTTTACACACTTTTGGGTCTTTGTCAATAGAAGAAGTCAGGAGACAGATATCGGATGTCGGAGGTCAGAGGGCGGAAGACAGAGCAATTATTCACCACAGAGACATAGAGGACTCAGAGAAAAGCTTTTTTCCCCTCACGCCCACTCACTTCGTTCGTTCGTCATCGACCCTGAGGCTCAGACCCGAAGGGAGCCCACAGAGTTCGCAGGGAAAAACAAAGGTATGAATGCACGCTCAAAATCCCACCAGGGATGGGATCACAACGCTAAAGCGTTGGGATTAGTGGGGTCAAGGTAATGAATAAAACAAGCTGGCTTTTTTTATTCATTTCATTAACCCCACTATAATTTTGAGCGAGCGTTCGCCCCTTCTTTCTGCATATCATTTCTCTGCGGACTCTGTGTGCTCTGCGTGAGACATCTTGCTTTTTTCATTCCTTACATGATCCCCACATCCATTTTGAGCGTACATTCGCCCCTTCTTTCTGCATATCATTTCTCTGCGAACTCTGTGTGCTCTGCGTGAGATATTTTTTTCTCTGTGTTCTCTGCCTGTCGGAGTTTCGCGTAGATCCCGCTATCGGGGCCCCTTTAAATGCCTTTCCATATTTAACTGGGGTGCCTCTGAGGTGATAGCGGAGCGGGTGGTGAATGAAAAAGGCAGGGTGTCCGCCCTTGTCGGGCATCTGCCCTGCCTATTGTTGTATCGCTAAATTATGCAGGCGATATGGCTGTTATTATATAAGCGCGGATCTTCGTTCCTCTTCCATCCTGCGACTTATATCATTTCTGCGGTCCAGACCGGTTCTCCGGTCTTCATCGTTACGTCTTTCCGGAATATGACCGGAGTAGGAAAATTGCCGTCTTTCAATTCCTAATCGCCTGCCTCCGTTATCCTTTTCATAAAAAGTCACTTTTGATTCGGCCACCTCCTTAATTCCTTTCGTCTGTCTATCTTTGACAAGATTAACAGGATAGACCAGATTAGTTTTGTCCTTTATAAAAAATCTTTTTTATCCTGTAATCCTGTCTAATTTCGATTTAGTTGTACTTAGCGGATTATTGTTTCTCTGACGAGAAAGGGTCTGAAAAAAGACCGTTCATAGATCCGGCACAGGAACACAGCCGTACCTTTTGCCAGTCCAATGTCCCTCAGGCGGCAGTAAATATGCAGGGGATTCATGTAATGTTTGATGGCTGCGGACATAGAGATAAACCCTTCGGGTTTGAGGTTCAAGGTTCAGCGGTTCAGGGTTCAAGGTTAAAGGCTCAAGGAGCGCTTCGCTTGAGGCAAATACGAGAAACACTATTTATTCCCTAAAGGTTCGAAGAGCCGGTCCTCAAGTCCCCGAAGCCCGAAAAGGGCGTTCGGGGGACGCTCCTTACATCCATATTCTATCCTTTTTTAAAGAATTTCTTCCTTCCAATACCCGCCAGGCCGATCAAACCCGTGCCAAGCAAAAGCATAGTGGCCGGTTCGGGAACTGGGTCATAGCTGACATCATCGATTATGAAATGATCGTAGGTAGTAGAAACAAATTTTACATAATCAACACCTGTCCAGTTAACATTTAGCCAAGCTTGAGCGCCTCCAGAAAGATGCGCTGACTCATAAATCTTTGCTCCATCGTTATATCCTTCCCAATACATAAACTGCCCAACATTATATGATGCAACCCAGGAACCTAAGAAGGTCACATCCTGCCCAAAATCAATCCAACCGCCATAGTTATGCGTATAAATACGTTCAGCTCCTGAACTGGGATTATAAGGAGGCTGATACGTATCATAATACACCCAATGTGAATCCCAAGTAAGGCCGGCATAATTTGTGGGTAAAGAACCTGACCCCGATAAGTCATCAAAATTAAGTGTTATTGCTCCAGCTACCCCTACCACACCAAAGACTAAAAATATCGCACATAAAATAACTAATAACTTCTTCATTTTTTCTCCTTTGACTCTTATTTATAGATTAAAAGGTTAATTAAGAAGTTTATTCGTTTCCATTACCCCTTTTTGAAAAACTTCTTCCGTCCAATACCCGCCAGGCCGATCAAACCCGTGCCAAGCAAAAGCATAGTGGCTGGTTCGGGAACTGGATCAATATCGCCACCAAACAGGATATTGTCGCTATCTGCAGTAAAATTCAATGAGCCGGCCCAACCTCCCAAGTCTGTAAACTGAATGTCAAGATACCGGTAGAGATCACCTATAGGGGCATTTCCGGTCAGCGCTACCTGATCGATATAGGTTGCAACTATGGTACCCGAACCAGAAGTTGTCACGGCAAAATTTCTACCCCTTGCAGAGCCGGGCGTACCAGGGTATGGGCTATAAACTGTATCAAATACAGTGTCTCCCACACCGGCATCAATATAAAGGCCTGTAATAGCACTTGATGCAGTAAGTGACCAGGCACCACTATTAAACGTGTTTCCGTCCGCACGCATGGACCACCCGGTACCGGTTACGCCTCCTGAATCAGAATCTATATCGGCCCAATACAGGGTTTCAAAGCCACCACCGAGATAATATGCCGTGACTGCCATTCCGTCCATCAGGGCGCCTGTAGTCGCGTATCCTGTTAACGCTGTTGTCTGCTGGGTTGTTCCGGCATTGTAATTCACTGTAACACTATAGGCATATGAACTCGTTGTAAAAACGCACAATAGAAACATCGCACATAAAATAACTAATAACTTCTTCATTTTCCCCTCCTTTGATCTTTATTTATAGATTAAAAGGTCCATTAAGGAGTTTATTCGTTTCCATTACCCCTTTTTGAAAAACTTCTTCCGTCCAATACCAGCCAGACCGATCAGGCCGCAGCCAAGGAGGAGCATGGTTGCCGGTTCCGGGACAGGAGTCAAAAATACGTCATTGGCGCACCAAGGCGTATAGCCTATGACGAAATCATCATCAAGCGCTATATTATCAAAAAGGTATATCAGAGTGTCAGGAGCTGAAGCATATTCAGTCAAAGTCACGCTTGTAAGGCCGGAAGCAGATGTCAGGTCATCTCCATCAATTCCATTGACATGTCCTGTTCTGCCACTGGAATAATCGACATACACGTATTCGTAGTTATCATCAACACTCCAGAAACCTTCAGATTTGGGATGTGGGTCATATGCATTATCACCGCCTGAATATGCTATATAATCCCAGGCATACCAGGGATTATTATCAGTCATACCTGTGTTGATAAAAAGTGCATCCCAGGTTCGTCTGTCATCAAGGTATATGGTTATTGAGGTGAGGTATCCGGGGTCAGTTTCGCTGCCGGTTACCGCGACGTCAGCACCAAAGATTACAGGAGTTCCGTGTATGTCAGAAGTAACTGTTATTGGTGATGTCCCCGGCCAGTTGTGATAGTCGTCATTATAGTTATAAATATAGGTAGCCATCGCGCTTCCAACTAATAAGAAGATGGACAACACTGAAAACACTAAAAATAAACCTAAAAACTTTTTCATTTTATTTCTCCTTATATTTTTAATTAAATGGTTTATTTGGTAAAGTTGTTAAGTGGTTAAGTTGTTGGGTTGTTGAATAGTTAATTGGTTGTTGGTTAATTCAAAAAACCGATAAATCAGATTATAAGGTTCCTATCCTTCCATGAACTTTTTCCTAACAAGCCCGGCCATCCCAATCAGTCCGGTACCCAACAGCAGCATGGTGGCCGGTTCGGGAACGGGTGTGGTGCCGCTACCCATGAGATTGTCGTTGCCGCACTGATACGTGTAATGGGCAATAAAGTCGGTTTCCGACCCTAAAAAATCAAGATCAAACTCTATGGCGTAATGCTGATACCAGGTAGTGCCATCAGGGTTAAGTCCGGACAGGCCAGCAACATCGGCATCGGCCAAGCCATTATGGAAGGTAAAACCGCCAGTGCCGACAACCTCGCCACCATCATTGTATGTCCAGGGGTTTGATTCATCATTCTGGCCGTAAAAGACATTTACCGTGGTAGTATCCGCGTCCAGTTCATAAAGGGTGTATTGGCCGGACCCAAAATCCAAAGAGAGCGCATATTCATAGCCGAAAGTACTCAGTACTGTGCTGTTCCCGCTCCCCCCGCCTGTACCCGGTCCATATTGCGCATCGCCGGTGGTATCAAAAAATATGTCACCTGTAGTATAACCGCCGTAACCGGCACTGAAGTTGTAGCCGCCTACCATAGTCAGGGTTTTGCCTTTTAAAAAGAATCCTTCCAGGTCCCATCTCTGGTCCGTTACGCAATTTGGTTCTACCTCCGAGTCCTCCCGGTCACTCCACCAGCCGGATCCGCTATTTACAAGGTCTGGAATAGTAATATTGGTGCCAAGGTCGAGAGCCAGGGCACTTCCGGCCGTTAGGAAAACCGCTAAAATTGAGAACACAAACATTTTTGTTAAATTTTTCATTTTTCCTCCAGGTTTTTGGTTGAATTGTTAAGTTATAAAATCGCTTTATAATTTTATTTAACATCCCGAAAGCGGGACTCATAAAAGTTTCTAATACAAACAAAGTCGAGTTTTTGAGAGCGTTATCATCACCTCCTTTGGTTTTGGCAAAAGGGTTGAGTTGTTAAATGGTTAAAATGGTTGATTCTTATTAATTGTTGTACGATGTATATAGCAACGGATGTGCCAGATAGGGGGATGTAGGGCGAAAAAATGAAAAATAATTATTTTATAGGAATATCAGGAGGTTATGTGCAGTCTTTATTTCGATATTGGGATCCAAAAAGAGGCAAGGCGGGAGCAGAGAAAAAAGTATGTAATTTTTTACCAATTTTGTGTGTAATGTTTTGCCAAATGTGGTAAAAGATTACACAGTCAGGGGAAAGAAGTTAGGAGAAAGGAAATAGAAAACAGGAGACAGAAGTCAGTGGCCGGAGGACCGAAGAGAGGATAGCGGAAATACTCTGAACTCCTGGACCCGTTTACGCTTCTTTTTATCACGAACGTTGTTCTTGACACGGTGGATAATATGATGCATTATAAATACGTTTTAGAATGCGTTTTAGGAGGCATATTATGAATATGGTTAGGATGAATATTACCATCCCGGAAGAACTTGCGCGCCAATTGGATGATTTAGTGGGCCTCAGAGGCAAAAGCCGTTTTATCGCCCAAACGTTGATGGAACGTATAAAAAGAAATAAACAGGAGGAACTTCAGAAAATCTTAGAGGAAGGCTACAAGACCAGAAAAGAAGAGAGCCTGTCCATTGCCAAAGATTTTGAGCCCGTTGATATAGAGGGATGGGATGAATATTAAAAGGGGGGAAGTTTATCTTGCCGCTCTTGACCCCGTTATAGGTAGGGAAATTTCAAAGACCCGGCCGGTAGCGGTTCTCTCCAATAACAAAAACAACGAATTTGCAGGCACAGTGACCGTCCTTCCAATTACTTCAAAAAACACAAGCAAAATATATCCGTTTGAAGTATTTTTGCCTAAAACTACTGGAAATCTTCCAAAAAACTCAAAGGTCAAAGCAGATCAAATTCGGACATTAGATAAAACTCGCCTTGTAAAAAAAATAGGGGAATTGGAGCAGAAAGATATCAGCGAAATTGAAAGGGCAATAAAAATTCATTTAGGGATATTTTGGAAAGAGAAAATAGAAAACAGGAGGCAGAAGTCTTGATTCAAAGATTTCTCACGCCCGTTCGTTTCACTCACTCGGGGCCACAGAGCTATCAGAGAAAAGCAGAGAATTGTGAGTGTACGCTAAAAATCCCAGCAGCGCTGGGATCACAACGCTAAAGCGTTGGGATTAGTTCAATTTTGAGCGTCCATTCGGTCCTTCTTTCTGTATATCAGTTCTCTGTGATCTCTGCGTCTCGAACGAACGGAGTGAGTGGGTGTGAGATATCTTTTTTCCTAACGCCTTTACGGTTTCAGATCAAATTCATCTATGCGGTTCAGGAGGGTTTTATAGCTCACCTTAAGGAGCTGAGCGGCCTTTCTTCTGTTCCACTGCGTCTCCTCAAGGCTCTTCATTATCGCATAGCGCTCTGCCTCTGAGACATATGCCTTGCTTACTTTTTTCAGGGAAAAATCTTTTTCTTCGAAAAAATCCGTCAGTCTATCATCGTGCCGATCAGGATGGAACAAATCAAATTCTGAAGATGAGACATGCTCTTTTTCACGGTCTACTTTTTCCATATCCAATTCTTTATATATGAAGTTCCAATCCCTCAGAACAATTGCACGCCGGATAACATTCTCAAGTTCCCTTACATTCCCCGGCCATTGATATGCTAAGAAAAGGTCGGTGATCTTAGCAGGGATATGCATAAGCTCTTTCTTGAACTCAAAACAGTATTTGTTAAGAAAGTAGTGGGTTAAAAGAGGAATATCATCCTTTCGCCTTCTTAAGGACGACGCCTTTATTTTCATCACATTCAGACGATAGAAAATATCCTTTCTGAAAGTACCTTCCCGGACTTTTTTCCAGAGATCAGAATTAGTGGCAGCCACCACCCGGGTGTCTATAATTTTATCCTCGGTCCCCCCGAGTCTCGAAAACTCCCTGCCCTCAAGCACCTCGAGAAACTTAACCTGGAGAGAAAGTGAAAGGTCCCCGATTTCATCTACAAACAGCGTTCCCCCATTTGCCATCTCGAGACGGCCCGGCTTGTCTTTGTGTGCGCCGGTAAAGGCCCCCCTCTGAAAACCAAAGATTTCACTCTCCAACAGCTCATCAGGCAGGGCCCCACAATTTATTTTGACGAGAGGGCCTCTGCTTCGCGAGGAGTGGTAATGAATAGAGCGGGCGATCAGTTCTTTGCCGGTACCGGTCTCCCCGGTGATTAGCACGG
Organism: Deltaproteobacteria bacterium; assembly: GCA_019310785.1. Classification (GTDB taxonomy): domain Bacteria; phylum Desulfobacterota; class DSM-4660; order Desulfatiglandales; family Desulfatiglandaceae; genus JAIOSR01. The sequence goes on along the minus strand of JAFDDR010000156.1, from coordinate 4,729 downwards.
TAATATCCTTATCAGACACATTTCGGATTTTTTTCCTTATATCCTTAATCTCCCGGCTCTGGCCGATAATTACCGGAAAATCAGGCCGCAAATCGCTCTCGGCCTTGTGCTTTAACGCGTTATCTATGGCCTTTGAAATTTCGCCAGGCACCATATCCGGATTCAAATAATACACACCTTCAAAAGGACCACTGGTGCCCCTTTCCTGAAGACATCCATCATCACAGGAGGTCAGGATAGGCATGATTGGGTCGATTATTTTCAATTTCTGAATACACTTGATGCAGGTCGAGGTATCGGAAGAAGGCCCTAAGATGGCCAGGTCAGGGCTCAATGACTTCAATTGATCAGTGGTGCTATCAGGGGCAGCAGTGCGGCAGAGCGCAAAACCCAGGCGTTTCATGCTTTTTTCCAATCCCGCCACAATCGCAGGGTCGCTGTCGATAATTAGGATGTTAAGATCATCTTTCATATTACTCTTCCAGCACCCGTAACAGCATCCGGCTCAGATCTTCCGCTCCACAAGGCTTGGTGAGATAGCCTTTTATCAGGCTCCTGACATTATCATCAATCCCATTAGCCCCGGTTTCCTCGTATCCGGAAATAATAACAATCCGGGCCTTGGGATCCATTTCCATAATTTTTTTTATGCAGGTAATGCCATCCATTTCCGGCATACCCCTGTCCATGAGTACAATATCCGGTTTCCATTTATTGTAATTGTTCAGGGCATCAACGGCCCTGTCAACAGGAATGGCTTTATAGCCCAGATGGTTTGTCAGATTGGTTAAGGCATCCAATGTGGGAAGTTCATCATCAACAATAAGAACCTTCTGTCCCTTTCCAATGATCACTTCCCTGTCAGGTCTGGGTTCTTGAGTCATCTCCGTTTTCTCAAAAGGGAGACTGATCTCGAATGTGGCGCCCTTGCCCGGTTCTGACTTAACAGAGACAGTCCCTTTGTGCTGCTGAATAATGCCGTGGCTCGTGGAAAGGCCCAGACCCGTACCCTCTCCCACCTCCTTGAGCGTAAAAAACGGGTCAAAGATCTTCGCTACTGTCTCTTTGGCCATGCCATGCCCCGTATCCGAGACAACCGCAATAACCTTATCCTTTTTCTTTTTTGCCTCAATGAGCAATGTGCCGCCATTGGCCATTGCGTCCCTGGCGTTGGTAAACAGATTCATAAAGACCTGACTCAAAAGCGAGTGGTTCCCTTTCACAAACAGTCCTTTCTCCAAATTCAATGTGATCTCAATATTCCTGTTAAATACTTTTTCTATGATTTCGTAAGTCTTCATGATGACATCAGTCAGGTCCACATCCACGAGTTGGACTTCCCCGCCCCTTTTGGAGAACTGCAACAGACTATTAATCAAATCCACGCCTTTTTCCACGGAATCATAAATACTGTTTGTCAGCCCTCTGACCTCGGGTTTTTCACCGTATATCATTTCGAGATATTCGGTATTTCCTGATATTGCCTGCAATATGTTTCTGAAATTGTGGGCCGTGCCCCCGGCAAATTCACCAATTGATTCCATTTTTTGAGAAACATAGAGTTGTTTCTGCAAGGCTAACTGTTCTTCCTCGGCCGTTTTCCTGCCCGTGACGTCATCAAAAATGGACACTATTTCCCCGGAAGGCAACCTGTACACATAGTATTCTCTCCAACCTGTAATTTTCTGGTCCTCGTACAGTGTAACGGAGCGGTTTTCGGGTTTTCCTGTTTTCCATACCCGCTTAAAGACCTCAAACAGACCCACAACCTTGACCTGTGGAAATATTTCGAGCACGCTTTTGCCCAACACTTCCTTTTTATCGATTTTTTCAATGTTTTGATCTGCCTGATTCAAATCTAAGATAATAAAATCCCCGCCATTATTGACAACTTCATAAACAATAACCCCACTGCTCATGTTATCAAATATGGCCTTAAACCGGCCCTCACTTTCCCTGAGCTTTTTCTCGGTCTCCTTAAGCGTTGCGGTTCGTTCTTCCACTAATTTCTCTAAATTTGAATAAAGGAGTGCGTTCTCTATGGCCACGGCCGCCGGGCTGCTCAAAGCCGTAAGCAAAGAAACATCCCCCTTTCGAAATCCGTGCGGCATATCAACGGAGTCCACATAGATAACCCCCCGGACTTGCGATTTGCTGATCAGCGGCACACACATGACAGACCGGATCACCCCCATGCTATCTGAAAAATTTTCCATTTCTTCGGGCTTCATCTCCGGCATGGTTATGGGATTACCCTCACTTATGACCTTATTCACTATTGTCCGGCTGTAATTCAGGGAAGTTGCTCCGGTATCGTATTTTGACCTGGCTATTATCTGTTCAAGTTTACCGGTCTTATCATCAATCAAAAGGATTGCCCCCCTGTCAATTCTCTTGAGAAAATCGAACAGGTAACCCATCAGTTTTTCAAAGAGTTCGGTAAGATCTAAAGACTGGACTAAGGCATTGGCCACCTTGTAGATCAGTTCCAGGTTCTTGGCCGTAGTCATTGGCCTGTCTTTATATGCAGTGTACATGCCTGTTTTGGAAAATTCACCGGAAAGGGCCTCAAAATCCTTAAGGGCAATGGTATCCTCCGGCATACTTTCACCTATGGAAACCAGTACCTTGCCAATAGCAATGGGGAGGCCTTCTTTGACTTCAACTTCTTTACCGGGGATTAGAAAATCACCATCAACAAAGGTATTGTTGGTGCTTTTCAAGTCCTCTATAAAATATTTATCATCTTTCCTGAGTATTTTAAGGTGTTTGCGGGATACTGAATTGTCTTTGATCTGGATATCATTTTCAGAAGACCGTCCGACATGGATTATGTCACTAACAAGATCAAAAGCTCGCCCTTTCTCTGGTCCGTGAATGATATGAAGCTTTGTCATGAATTGCTTTCCCTTTTAGACAAAAGTTTTTCTATATACTCTTTGAGACGGGCCATCTTTACTGGTTTTGCGAGCACAAGATCGGCCTTTTTTTCCATTGCCGCAGCCTCCGGCTCTTTGCCATAACCCGTAATGGCAATGACCGGGATTTCAGGGCTTTTCTCCTTGAGCGCAGAGACCACGCCCACGCCGCTCACATAAGGAATGACAATATCCGTGATCACCAGGTCATACCCGCCGGATTCCAATTTCTTAAGCCCTTCCAGGCCGTCAGTAGCGGTTATGACCTCATACTTTATAAATTCCAAATGCTTTATGATCATGGAAAGAACATCAGGGTCATCCTCTATTACCAGGATCGTCTTCTTCTCGCGTGTCTCATTCATCGTCGTATCCTTGAAACAAGTTTTTTTATATTTTCACCACAGAGACACAGAGGACACAGAGAAAAACAGGGCTATAAATGTACGCTTAAAATGTATGTGGGATGCATCAAATGGATGAAAAAAGCGAACTTCTTTCATCCATTCCCTGATCCCCACTAATTCCAGTGAAAAGCACTGGAATCCCAGCCAAGCGGGAATTTTAAGCGTACATTCGGTATCTGAGCATTTATAAATTTTTTAATTCTCTACCTCACCGACCTCTGACCTCTGACCTCCGACCTCCGTGGCGATATACCTTATTCGATTTCACTGTTACGCCACGCTCCCTATATAGGCAAGATCCTTCTCTTGTGTATTTTTCGTTCCAATTGTAACAACTGTTGTCTTGTGTTGGGAATCCTTTTGGTAATAGATCCTTCCTGAGTAGGAGAAGTCCGCCTCCAAGATATTCATCTTCCCCCCTTTGCCAAAGACCTTTCTCTTGACAGTGACTTGAGTGTCGTCCTCATTGAGCTTGTGGATCACCTCTTCGGCCTTTAATTGAAATCCATCCGTAAGAGAAAGGAATCCTTCAACGGCCCTGTCCGTAAAAATCAGGTTTTTGTAAAGGACCTTGAACCTCTTGTGGGTCGTTTCCGCCTTCTTCTTCTGCTTGGGCTTCTTGAATTTAACTTTCAGCCGGTCCATATCCTCCTTTAGCTGAATGACCTCAAATTCCATTTCTTCCTTTAACTCTCTCTGCTCCTTTAATCCCGACTCCAGGCCTTCCATCTCCTCCATAAAAACATCAACATCCTTTGATAGTTCCTTTTTTTCTTTTTTGAGATTTTCTATCCTTCCCAGATAATTATCTTCCTTGCCCTTGGCCTGTTTCAGCCTCTTCTCGGCCAGTGTCAATTGATCCGAAAGGCGCTGGATGAGATTTTTTTGTTCCGTCTCCTGTCTCTCGACTTCCCTGATCCCCTTTTTGATAAACCTCCGAAGGATAAGGACAAATAAAAAGACATAAAACACAAGGACGCTATTTGACAGCCAGCTATTGTGCTTGATCCGCACGTCAACGGAAAGGATCAGGCCCTGGTTCAGGATCCTGTAATTCTCAGAAGCCACTTCCACAAAATTGAGCGACCTGGTGGGGAGTTCTGAATAATTGTCCTCTGAATGAGGAGAGTTGAGGTCTTTTCTGAAAAGGGCCGGGTAAAGGATATGCTCGTCTTTTGTCTTGAGTAAAATGTGCATCCTGACACCCAGGGTAAACATGAGGCTCCGGCTCAAATATTCCCCGATATTGCGGTTTATTTCTTCTTTGACCGTGTATCGCCCTTCATAAAGTGCTTCAAAGTCCTGAATAATGATTTGGTTCAGTTTGGCTGCCTCCCTCTTCTGAAAATACCCCTCCAGCATATGGAGAGTCAAAAGATAGCATATGGGAGGCAGAAAAATGCT
>JAFDDR010000155.1 GCA_019310785.1 Deltaproteobacteria bacterium | reverse complement strand
GATCATAGAGTTGACTGTAAGGATGGGAGACATAACAGGAAAGCTGAGGGGGATAACTAAATATGAAACAAAGGACTATCTTCAGGGTGTCAAAATCGTTGATATTGATAAATCATCAAAGAAAAGTATCTTGACGGACCAGGAGGCTGTCCGAGAATAGACTGCTACAAACCTGTCACCGTACCAGGCTTAACCAAAAAGTATGGTCGTTAGTAGGGCGTTTTCTGGCAATGTCAAGAGTCTCTCCAATCCTTGATGCAGGTTCGACTATGGCAAGGCCCATGCTTTTGTCAGTTCCAATAACTAAACCGATTATTCTCATATCATTTCTGAATAAGAGTGGCGGGTCCGGCTGAAACACGGGACTTCCACTGTTCCCTTCAGAGATTTCCGCATCAACAAGGAACGCCCTGTTCTCCACAAATTTGCCATTACTTATTTTGAAAGACTTGGAATTGTCTTTGAGCGCAGGCATAATCCCCAATCTGGAAAGGGGCCTGGCCTCGGAAAGCCTGAATCCTTTATCCCCTGAAAAGCCGCATATTAAGACGGGAATGGGAGCCCGGTGTTCACGGGAAGTAAAGTCAACTGTATTTTTCCATTGCGGACTATACTGGAAAGGGAATAGCTCGTACCCGGGCAACAGACATATTTTCATGACTGCGACGTCCACGTAGTGCGTTTTTTCGTTTCCCTGGTCCGGATGATACGCCCAACCATGTCTGGGAAGCTTTAGCAGGAAATTCTCTGTCATGCCTGTTTTTCTATTTTTAGCCCGGACGTCAGCATATAGATCATAGTCTTTTTCAACAACATGCCTCGCCGACACCACAAAGAGGTCGTTTTTGTTAGACAATAAAAAGGCGGTGCCATCAGGAATTACACTTGTCCTAATTTTATCTGAGCCTTCAAGATGAATCCGTTCATCATGTTTAAGTTTAATAATGGCGCTGAAAAAACTTTCATACACCATGCCTGTTTTTTGGGGCACTGCTTCAGCCAATGAAGGAAAAGGGCATGCAAGGAAAAAAATGTAATTAAGAACGAAAAGAAGCAGTTTTTTATCCATAATAACTTCCCGGATTTTTGCGTACTATATAGTGTTCAAGAAAGTGTTTTTGGGTACGGGCAGGCCTTGGTCTGCCCGTATTAGGGCGCGGCAAGCGGCGCCATACAAAATCATTTTCATGAGCTGTACATATAAACCCGAAGCGTTTGGACGTGGATCCATTACTGGTCTTCCCCTGAAAGTAGATCAGTAATTGTCCTGAATTTGTCAAAAATATATTTTTCTGTTTCTTTTATCGGCCTTTCATTGGTTTGATAAATAATAAGATCTCTCAACATACTTGCAACAGTTAGATTAGATGCAATTACCAGCCTTGATTCTTCTGAAATATTTGCCATTGTGAACCTCCTTTCCCCTTTTTATATTAATAGTAAGATATCTTTATTGACATCCAAATAAAATTAGTATAATATATCCATATAGTCAAGGATATTCAAGTTTATTTTGGATGGATAAACAAGAGTAGCGCTTAAAGTCTGCTTGTCGAAATAGATCCTTTGTTGGCGCTTTTGATTTATTGAATCACCTGCATTTGACAGGGAGAGAAAGACCAAAACTATATATACTGCTCAATAAATGGAATTTGTAGGGGCGTTGCTTGCTGCGCCCTAATAAGGGCAGTCCAATGCCTGTCCCTACCCAAAAACATTTTCTTGAAAGCTATAAAAAGATGAAGTATGGCACAAGGAAAGAAGAGATCGCCGAAAATAATTAAATCCAGATTCAGAATGATGGGTGAAGGCATTATTCCAAGAAAGGCGTTCGAGAACCTTTGTGACGAATCCATTAAAATATTTTTGACTGAACCTGATACGACTAAATGGCCCGCGGAATTGTCGCATCTGAAAAAGTATGTCCCTGAGGATACGGCAGCATAATTGTTATGAGTCTTCGCAGATGCGAAGAAGCGTGGACTGAGGTTTTAACGAAGAGAGTATTATTGCTTGTAATGTATATCGCAGATAAATATGAAGGTAAATTTTTGTTAAGAAAGGAGGATGGTTTCCGAAAAATTGTTATTTTTTGCGTAATTTTTATTAACTCGAATCTAATATAATTAAAGGAGGAGTGAAGAATGGGAGAGTTAAAAAAGGATATACAATTCGTGATAAGAAATCTCAAGGCACTGACAAAGAAGGCTGAAGTAATGGAAAGAAAGTTGGACAGGCTTGAGAAAGCGGCCGGAAAGAAGGCAAAGCCAAGGACCAAGGCAAAGACAGTGAAAAGGGCCATTCCCAGGAAAGCTGGCGCAAAGAAGGCAAAAAAGGTCACTGCAACTGATAAAGTGATGGCTATTATCAATAAGAGTAAAAAAGGGGTCAATACGGCAACGTTGAAAAAGAAGACCGGTTTTGACGAAATAAAGGTTCGGAATATTGTTTTCAGGCTGAAAAAGCAGAAAAGGATCACGAGCAAGCCCAAAGGTGTTTATATAAAAAAATAACACGGGCCATCTGGTTTTCTTAAATCGGGATAGGAGGCTGTCCGAGAATGGCTTCGTAGCGAGATCGAGCGAAAGTTTTGAGGGCAAGGGGACAAGGCCAAAACGGCAGTAGGAGTAGCAGTAGCCTACGTTGTGGACATTTTGGCCTTGACAACGCAGCCTTCAGAATTTGCAGCGGATCTCAGTAGAAGTCTATTCTCGGACAGCCTCCTAAAGGTTCTGAGGAGCATAGGTCGTGAAGAATAAAGTTATTATATACGGCAAGACAGGCTGACCTTACACAAAAAAAGCCAGGTCGGCTTATGAAAGCGCAACTTACCTGGATGTTCGTGAGGACAAGACCATGCTTGCGGAAATGCTCAAAGTCTCAAATGGAGTACGAAAAGTCCCGGTGATCGTAGATGGCGAAAAAGTTCAAATTGGCTTTGGCGGGACATGAAGCGTGTAATATTCACCGGTGGTGGAATTTGCGCGTTGGTTGACATTTCACGCTGGATGATGGCATTTAGTATATAATGAGTTCTACGTATCTGCTCCATAGTTGGGAGAACTCTAATTTATGCGGACATCTCTTGAATAACGACTGGCGTCCCGCCACAAGGAAGGCGGGCATGCCCAGCCATTATGGACTAACGCCGCTACTTATTGAGCAATCACCATTTCTACTTTGCCAGGATTATCCGGCGGAGCGGGCATTGGTGGGTTGCCTCCCAAGCTGGATGGATCTGCTTCCAAGCATCCATTTTTCGTAGCAGGCTACTGCGAAGGATGAACCAAATTACTTATCCCTTAATAATCCTCGGAATCATCATGTGGTGATGCGGGCAGATGGATATGGGGTTTTGATAAGCACAGCCCGCAAAGGCCACTATGTATTTTCTCAGATTCGGAAGGGAAATAATTTCGTCAACAAAACCCTTGCTGGCACAAAAGATGGGCCTGGAATTAGCATAATACTGTTGTGCCAGGTCATTCATCTTATCAATAACAGGTTCAAGGGGACGTTCGGCATCCTTTTCTTTGACCAGCCTTCTTGCAAACGAGGCGGCCGCGGCCGTCTCTCCGTGCATAACATAAATTTCTGTTGTCGGGGTCCCCAAGGTAAAGGCATTATGGTTATTAGCCGTGGGGCCTCCCATGATGTAATGGGCGGCAGCGGTTCCTTTTCTCAGGACAATGCATATCTGGGGAACGTCAGTCTGTTCAATGGAATATATCAGGGACTGTCCGAGACCTAAGAGTTCGGCTTTTTCCGCGATATCGCCAACGTCGATACCGGTGGTATCCTGAAACCAGACTATGGGAATACGGTCGCGGCCGCAAAGGGTGACAAATTCGTTCATCTTGATCAATCCCTGTCTATACAGCTTGCCGCCAATGCCGGGGTAGGGTGCATATTCAGGATACTTTGCCCCCAAAAACCCCTGACGATTTCCTATAAACCCAAGCAAAAAACCGTCAATTTTGGCCAATCCCGTGTAAACCTCAGGACCATAGTCCTGCCTGAATTCCATGTGCTCGCTATTATCAAAAATACGGGACAACACCTCGTCAAAGTTGTAGCTTCGCTTTTGGTTAAAGGCAACGATGCTGTTGATATCCGCGCTTGGGAACTTAGGTTCTTTGGGTTCTGCTACACGAAAAAAGTTTGGATCATAGGCAGGGCACATCTCCACGTATTTTTTCAGGGCGTCAAGCACACCTTGCTCGGTCTCGTAGACCTCCTTGAAAAAACCCGTTTCGTTATGATGTATGGGAACACTGCCGGGTGGGACCTGTTTGAAATGGCGGGTGGCCTCAATAAGCTGTTCTGCTCCCTCAAGATCAAAATAACCCTTGGGACTCATGCCGCTAACGATGCCGCCGCCGCCCACGGCGATGTTGGCATCTTTATGAGCCAAAAGGATTGTGGGGCTGATGCCTTGGTATCCGCCTCCTGCCGGGTTGGTGCCGTATATACCGGCCAGCACAGGAATGCCCACCTTTTCCAGTTCTGCATGGCGGAAAAAAGTCGTGCCGTTTCCCCTTCGATTTGCATACACCTCCTGCTGTTCTGTGAGTTTTACGCCGCTACAGTTGACGATCCACACCAAGGGCACGTGAAGTCTTTTGGCCATGTCCGTTACCCTGAGCTGGTTGTCGGCCTGACCAGCTATCCAGGCACCTGCCATGACCTTGTTGTCAAAACCAATTACCACGGTCCACTTGCCGTTGATTTTTGCGAGCCCGTCAATAACCCCTGTAGTTCCTTCCTCATTAAACTGGGGATTGTAGAGGGTGTGAAGAGGGCACCAGGTACCCGGGTCAACAAGATATTCGATGCGTTCCCATACCGTGGTTTGGCCTCTCTTTTTTATTATATCTGCGGGTATTCCTGCATCTTTTACCTCTTCTATTGCCTCGGCCACTTCTTGTTCCACTTTTTGAATATCTGCTATATTTTCCTTGGCGTCTTTCTTCTGTTTTTCAGTCAGTTGTTTTCCAAAAGGGGTCATTTTTTCAAAATAGGGTCTCATTTTATCTCCTTATAAAATCGCGAAGCGATTTTATTACCTGTTTGCTTTTCTGATACCAAGCTGGTCCAGTGCGATTATCCATTTGCAGATATTAGCAGAACCCTCTACCATATAGTAGGGAGGAGCGTCACGGTAGTACCGGGCCACCGGGTACTCGGTTGAGTATCCGTAAGCGCCCATGATTCTCATGGCCATTCTAGCTGCCTTGTCAGCTATTTCTCCTGCAAGATACTTGGCATGGGCCACTTCCAGGGTGTTTCCCAACTGCCCCTCGTCCTTTTGCCATGCTGCCTTGTAGACCATCAAGCGGGCAGCCTCGATCTCTGCCGCGACCTGTGCTATCATATCCTGATTCATCTGGAACTGGCCGATGGACTTGCCGAACTGCTCCCTTTCCTTGCAGTAATCGGTCACGGCATCGAGACATGCCTGGGCTAATCCTACCCCACCGGCCGCGGCAGAAAGCCGGGACTGGTTCAATGATCCAAAAACGATTTTTGCGCCGTCACCGGGATTTCCCAAGATGTTTTCCTTGGGGACCTTTGTGTCTTCAAAAAATATTTCACCCGTGGGAGTGGACCGGGTGCCCAACTTGTCTAAATTGGTTGTGGAAATACCGTTGAAGTTCTTGGGCTCCACCACAAAGGCGGAAAGTCCTTTTCCCTTGGCCTCCCTGTCCGTATATGCATAGCAAATGATGGCATCCGCGGAAGAGGCGTTGGATATCCAGGTTTTAGAGCCGTTCAGGAGCCAGTGGTCGCCCTTGTCAGTAGCAGTGGATTTCATGGCCATCACATCGGAACCTGCGTTAGGCTCAGTGATTGCAAAGCAGCCTAAATATTCGGCGGTTACCAGTTTGGGGATGTATTTTTTCTTGAGCTCGTCAGAGCCGTAACGGTAGATGGTAAAGGCACAGCCAAGGGCCTGCATATTGATCTGAACCCTGAGGGAACTGGACGCATGTGCAATCTCTTCAGTCAATATCATTGCGGCCACCCACCCCATCTCATTACCCCCGTATTCCTCCGGGATAACTGTTCCGAAAAAACCAAGTTCGCCCATGGGCTTTATGGCTTCCTCATAGGGAAGGTAATGTTTTTCGTCCCATTCGTCTGCAAATGGTGCAATTTTTTCTGCGGCAAAGTCCCTGGCCATATCGCGGAGCATTTGTAATTCTTCACTTAAACCGAATTCCATATTTCTACCTCCTTCAAAAATGATTGATATAAAGCTTGATGAACTCGTAAAAAGTCATTTTAGCGCCTGGATACCCGCCTTCGCGGGTAGGACGAATATATCCAAGCGCCTGTCATTCCCGCGAAAGCGGGAATCCAGAAAAGCAACCTGAAAAAGCACATGCCGTATCTATTGTGAAAATACATTTAAATTGAATAAGGTTAGCTAAAATTGTGGAACGGTGAACTAATGCCAAGGAAGACATATAAACTATAGAAGGTTAATTGGCAACAATTTTATTCACATTGTAGCTACATTTTAACTATTTTTCCGGCCTTAGGGAATCTGACCGTGAATATGCAATGCTACAAGGTGACCATGCATACCTACTCCTCCACGAGGGCGGAAATATCGAGATTTATACCAGCGCTATTGACTCAAAGGTGTCCGTAATTCTAATGGCCGGAGAAGGCTGTAGGGACCCGCTTTGCGGGACCAAAGAGACATGCGGAGTGGCCCGTAGAAGGGTTGAGTCTCTTCGATTTGACGGTACTGCTACAGATCACAGCGGAGGCAGCGTCGTGCCTCGAAACGGGCAGCCTGCTCGTCCAGGCCTAAGTCCACTTCCTCGAAGTTGTCGATCCTGCCGCTCACGGGCAATTCTTTCATCTTAGGCCGGACAAGCTTTTCGTCCTCTTCAGTGAGTTCCAGCCGGTCCACCATGAGGTGAGGTTTGGGATACCAGTACCCTTTGTATTCCTTTCCTCGAAGATAACAATCCATGGAAACCGCTGCCCTGTGTCCTGCGGCGATGGCCTGGACCACCGTGGCCGGTCCGGTAACCGCATCGCCGCCTGCAAAGAACCCCGGGATGTTTGTTGCAAGGGTTTTCTCGTCCACCTCAAATGAATTCCAGCGGCTGATTGCGAAACTGTAATCATCTTTAAGAAAGGAAAGGTCAGATTCCTGGCTGATGGCCGGAATGACTACATCACAGTCAATGACAAATTCCGAACCCTCAACGGGAACCGGCCTTCGGCGACCGCTTTTGTCCGGCTCTCCCAGTTCGTTCCT
>JAFDDR010000336.1 GCA_019310785.1 Deltaproteobacteria bacterium | reverse complement strand
AGTCCGCCTAAGGAAAGGGCCGCGCCCACTAAGGTAGCCAGAAGGACCCGGGGGAAGCGAATACGCCAGATGATGGTGTCCAGCATGGAATCGGCCTCGCGTACTCCGAAAAGGGACTGTATTGCCTGCTTTACGCCACCAGGCGTGGATCCCATTGAAATCCCTAAAAACATTGTCACGAGAAGAAGAAACAGCAGTAGTAATGATATGGTTGAAATGCGTTTTAAAATAGCCGGGTTTTTTGTATTCACCGCTGTTCCTCAAAAAGCTCGGGATGAATCAATTTCAACAACATTTCAAGACCGTCCACAAGACGGGGTGATGGACGGTCAAACAGATTGGAATCCACCAGAAGGATACGATTGTTTCGCACGGCAGGCAAGTCGGGCCATTTACTCCACTCCTTTTTTACACGCTCAAAGCTCGCTCCCCTTGCCATGGAAGTAATAATAAATACCTCCGGCGAAAGGGCCAGTACCTGTTCCCTGCTGAATCGCGGATATGGAACCGGTCCTCTTGAAAGGTTTTCCCCGCCTGCAAGAACTATAAGCTCGTGTATGAATGTCCGGGTCCCCACGGCCACAATCGGGGAAAGCCCGATCTGGAAAAAGACCTTGGGCCGATGCGAGGCATTTGCGACCAGGGACTTTACCCGCGTGATTCTGGAACGCATTTTGCCGACAATGTCCTTTGCCTCTTTATTAGCATTCAGCACCCGCCCGATATCAAGGAACGTCTCCATGACGGATTCCAGGTTCTTGGGGTCCACCGCATAAACCGGTATCCCCAAAGATTCCAAACGTTCAGCGATCTCCCTGGGATTTCCGTCCTTTATGGCAAAACAAAGGTCCGGTCTTAAGGCCACGATTTTTTCCAGATCTGGGAAGCTTTGCGGCCTCCGGGGGAAAATCACTGAACCGGGTCACACCCTTCAGGCGATGTTCCCGGCCCAAGGCAAAGATGATCTCCGTGATACTGGGTGCCAGCGACACAATCCGCTGTGGATCATCAGGCAGTGAGACCTCTCTGCCCAACTGGTCGACCACTGTTTTGGCCGACAATGGCGTCCCCGCGGACAAGAACGATCCGGTAATAAAGGATAAAATGATAATGATGAATATGTATTTCATAAATTCATTGCCAAAAAAAACCCGGACCGATAAGAATCGACCCGGGGATATCCCTGTTTTATCCTCAAGACCTGAAAAGCCACCTCCCGTCCACAAAGGTCTCCTTTTGTCCAGGCAGGTCTTCTGACTTCCCCGCCCTTTTAGCGACCTTCCCAACCGGCATTCAGGAGCCTGAATGCCGAACAGTGGTATACAAAGGCTAAAAGAGTTCCCTTTTCGAAAAAGAAAAGGGCGGGGTTACAGCGGCGGGCCCATCCCCGAGTTTCACGGGGTTCCCTATTAAGCTCAAAATGAGCGCCTGAACGTGTGTCTTTTTTAATGAAAACTCAGACGAAAGTCAATTTTTTCTTTTTGTCCGATAATCAGGGATAACTCCTAATTGAGTTCTGGCTCGATTGGGGTTGCAGTATTTGACAGAATTCAATTTTTTTTGACCGGAAAGGGTTCCCCTTTTTCAAGAATCTGAAACCTCCTTCCGGGCTTTTCTATAGGTATTCTCTCCGTTATTTTCAATACGGATGGCAAGCTCAATCATTTCGCCTAAAGTAAACATTGAATACTCCCAAGTCTTCGAGGTTTACGAGAGGGAATCGCCGGATGGGGGAACCATATGAATGTCCCTTTGTGGAAAAGGAATTTCAATCTTTCCCTCTTTTAGCATCTTATAGACTGATAGATTCACTCTGTAGAGCGTCCGAAAGTACCTTTTGGTTGGCACCCAGTAACGGAAACCAATATTGATTGATGAATCACCAAATTCTTGAATTCCGACCCGAGGGGCGGGTTGATTAGAGATCTCCTGAAAATCGTCCAATGTCTTTTTAACTATTTGAATCGCCTCTTCGGGATCGCTTTCGTAACTGATACCAATGAGTGCTTCCACAATTTTTCTTTCTTGTGAGTTATGAATGATCTCACCCACTATATGCTTATTGGGTATGGTAATTATAACTCCGTCTTCGTTTGTTAAGATCGTTGCGCCTAACTTGACTTCCTCAACGACCCCGCTGACCTCCGCAACTGTAATTGTGTTGCCGACTACGAACGGCCGGGTGAAGATAATAACGAGACCCGCTCCATAGTTTGCCAGAGGCCCCTGGATCGCAAAACTTGCGCCAAAAGCCATAGCGGCAAGGGCTGCTATAAATGGAGCTATTGTGATGCCAAACTTGCCAAGGGCGATAATGATCACAAAGGATATGATGACGGTCTTCAGAGCGCCGACAGTAAATTTTGACAGGGTGGGATCGAATTCCTTCCTGTCAAATAGTTTCATGAGGAACGAAGCCATTAGCCGTGCGACTATTAAACCAGCAACAAGAATTAAGACCGCAGCGACAACCTGAAAGCTGTAGTTTACTAAAAAATCGTAATACTTTAGCTCTTTGAAAATTATGCGGCCATTTTGAAGTCATATTCAGCCGGAGCATTTTCATTGATGGATTGTTTTGCCATTGATAACACGACTTCAACAGGGTTGAG
>JAFDDR010000154.1 GCA_019310785.1 Deltaproteobacteria bacterium | reverse complement strand
TGGATAAACATGGTCCAGCGGGGGAAGTCACCCTTTTCGATGCTCTCATACAGGTCGCGCTGGTTGCTTTCCCGGCACTTGCCGATAACCTTTTCGGACTCTGCATCTGTCAGGTTGCGGATTCCCTGCTGCGTTTTGAAATGAAACTTGACCCAGTACCGTTCGTTTTTCTTGTTGATAAGACTGAAGGTGTGGCTACCGAAGCCGTGCATATGGCGGTAGGAAGCTGGAATGCCTCTATCACTCATGACGATGGTGACTTGATGCAGGGCCTCCGGCAATGAGGTCCAGAAGTCCCAGTTGTTGAGCGCGCTGCGCACGTTGGTGCGAGGATCCCGTTTGACTGCATGGTTGAGGTCGGGGAACTTGAGTGGATCGCGCAGGAAGAATACGGGCGTGTTGTTACCCACAAGATCCCAATTCCCTTCCTCGGTATAAAATTTGAGTGCAAAGCCCCGGATATCACGCTCGGCGTCGGCCGCACCACGCTCACCAGCAACCGTGGAAAAACGGGCAAAGAGCTCAGTCTTCTTTCCCACTTTGGAAAAAATTTTGGCCTTGGTATACTTTGTGATGTTATGGGTGACGGTAAAAGTGCCGTAGGCTCCGGAGCCCTTGGCGTGCATCCGTCGCTCGGGGATCACCTCCCGATCAAAGTGGCCGAGTTTCTCCAGGTACCAGACATCCTGCAGTAGCTGCGGGCCGCGTGGACCGGCGGTCATTACGTTCTGGTTGTCGACGACGGGAGCGCCGGCGTTGGTGGTTAAAAGCCCACCCTTTTTTGCCACCTTAGTCTTCTTTGCCATTTTAGTCCTCCTTTTTTTAAGGCCAATTGTTGATAACCTCGTAAAAAGTCGTGAGACGCCTTTTTACTCGGCGGGGAAGGGCTATCCCTCCCCCGCCATTTGAAGTAAATTCAAATGGTTCCACCCTCTCCGAGGCGTAGGCTCTACGAGCCGGAGGCCCATCCCGGGCCGGGGCTTACTCGCCCCCGGCCTGTTGACGGACTTTTTATAAGTCCGTCAATTGTTGATAGCCATTAAACTGAAAGGTTTGTAAATCTTGAAAAATAATTACCCATAGGAATACTATAATTTATTAATAGACATTCTCCATAAAAAATGTACCAATGTCCCTTGATGGCCTGATATAGAGCGAGTCTAACGCTTTTGGACCAAAGATTTATGAAACGTTAGGGTTTACCCTTTTGGCACTCGGGACATATACCGAAAAAATCCAGCCGATGGTTGGTAATAAAATAACCGGTTTCTTTTGCTATGTCTTTAGTGATGTTTTGTGCCGCATCAGGCTCAGGATCAACGATGTTTCCACATACGGTACAGATAACATGAGGATGGGGGTAAGGTCTGTTCCCATCATAACGGTTGCCGGAACCGGAAAAACCCAATTCCAATACTTCATTCAATTGCTTAAGGAGCGTAACCGTCTTGTAAAGGGTTGCAAGACTCGTTGTTGGAAAATCCGCTTTTACCTGTTCAAAAATCCGTTCCACGCTCGGGTGACCGTCACTAACTGAGAGTATTTTTAGGATAGCCAGGCGCTGTGGGGTAATACGGAATTTATGCTCCCTCAGCTTGGTAAGCATCTGATCAAGACGAAGTTGAGGATCAGCCAATAATAAGCACCTCCGTTAGCCGATAGTGACCATTGGTTTTTTCAATAAACTTGAGTGGTTTTAGTATGGAGAATCATTTTCTAAAGACATTTATTATATTTAGAATATACATGTCAAGGAAAAATTGTATAACGCCCGCAAATATTTTCACTAAAATCTTTTCAAATGTTTTTTTATGTAATGCAAGTCTGACCAAAACACCATGAGGTACATCTTTCGTGCAGTTTTGCACATATTAAGGCTCTTCGCCTTTATCGCACGCATGGGGCTACCTACCTAAACAAGTTTTAATCTTCGATGTGTGGGATAGGGGACATTGTTGACTATATTGACAAATCCTCCCCCGCCTTTTCAATATTTTTGAAACAGTAGATGTAGACACACTCGGTTGTCGCGCAACGATGATGCGGTTGGATCTTCATCCTTGACAATAAACATATCGATATAAAGAATGAAGACCCCTCATTTTTTTCTTGATGATTTTGAATAATGCCCTTTTTGCCCCTGAAAAGATCGATATAGGGCCTAAATAAGGGTATTTTTGCGTTTGTTCTTTAATAGTGTTAAATAGTTAGGACAGCCCATTGGGCCATTGGCACCTTTTTTTTACATTTTCAGCACTTCGAGACCTTTTTCCGCTATTCGATATTTTTGAAGGCGGCTCTTTGGCTTTTCCGGAATCGTGGATTCTATCCAGCCGGAAGCAAGCAGCGGCTTCATGTAGTTCTTCATAAATGTTTCGCGGTGTTTTAGGCCTAAGAGCTTCTGAATCTCACTGGCCTTTTTCGGGACCCGGCAGAAGCTGAGGACTTGCACGGCGACTTGCCCGGTGCTTGGTTCCTGCTTGGCGCCAGTCGGTTCCTTCTTCCTGAATAGCACCTGAAAGGCATGCCCTGCCTCTTGCAGCACAAGCTCAATCTCCGGATAGACTCTCACCTCGTTTCGCATCTTTTGAATCCCGGTGCCCCAGGCCTCAATGAGCTTCAGATCTTTGAATATGGGAGCCAGGACACGATTCCTGATTTCAGAAAGTCCTGTGCCAGTTTTTCAATGGGCATGGTATCAGGAAGCGGACCGGGACTGGTAATTTCCAGCATGTCATCAAAAATCGCCACCTTTATATCGCTGCCAAGAATGGAATAATCCCTGTGAATAATGGCATTGCTTATGGGAACCGGGAAAAATCTCCACCACAAGAAGGTTCTTCCCTTCCACCGACTGGATATAAATTTCAGGGATGATGGTTGAAGCACACTGGCTGAAAATATGACTTGAGATACGTTCCTCAAGGGCGAAAACTTCGTCATCCGGGATACCCAAGACCCGCCTGGGTTCATCGCGTACCCCAAAGACAATTCTTCCCCCAGCGCCGTTGGCAAAGGCAATGGCCGTCTTTGCCACCTGCGCCCCCTTTGGAAACTTCTCCTTGAACTCCAGGCGACGTGATTCAGGCTGTTCCCAGAAAGGAAGTGCAGAATTATGATTGATGCATGATGAACTGTTATTATCCATCTGTTTTATTCCTCATTCCACCTTTCCGCCTTCTTTCCTTAACAGTTCGCTCGCCTGTGACAAGGATGGCGGTTAGTTCGTCTGCCTCTTTCATGAGTTCGTCCAACCTTTCCGCTTTGATGATGCCGGATTCGCCGAGCAAGAAGGTTCTGATGTTTATTTTTAATGTGTCAAGAGTGAAGGTGGGATCTCCATTCTTTTTTCAAGTTCATTATCAATATGACATCTTGTCAGGGATAACACCCCGTATGCCGCCCCTCGGGTTCGGGGTATCGCCATCCCGCCTTGGAATCAGATGAATATGGGCGTGCATGATCGTCTGCCCCGCAGATTCACCGCAATTAACGCCCACATTAAATCCGGTAACTGAGGGATCATTTTTCAGAATTTCATTTTTCAAGGATAAGATAAGGGCTTCCGCATCTCTTCTTTCCTGGGACGTCATAGTGAAAAAATCCGTTGCATGTCTTTTGGGAATTACAAGCGTGTGATATTCGGTTACAGGATACCTGTCCCTTATTGCTGTCACCGTACCGTGATCCCCAATGACCCTGCGATTTAACCTGTCACCACAAAACGGACAGCTTGTCGTATTCGTGTTCGAATCCATATCAGCTCACATTACATAGTTGACCAGGTTTAACTCTCCAAATCGTTTTCCTCATTATTTTAAAAGATGCGTCTGTCCTGTACGGACAGCATCGAAAAAAAGTTTTCCTGTCAACATTAACTTACCAAATCTACCTTTCTTCCTGTCCATTATAATATCAATAAGTTCTTCACGTGTTTGTGGTGGTATTACTTCCGTAGGTTTTTTCAAAAGGGATATTGATTCAGTCGGGCAGTTGGAGACACAAACGCCGCATCCAAGACAGCGGTCCAAGTTTACAACAGCGTACTGTTCTTTTTCAGAAACGCTCACCGCGCCGACCTGGCAGCTTTCCTCACAAATACCGCATCCTTCGCATGTATTTTTGTCCACTACAGCATGAAAATTTGTAGCCCAAAAATCCAATGGTTTTGGCAGGTTCTTGTGCATGGCTAACATACCACAGCAGCATCCGCAACACGAACAAATGAATTCAGCTATTTTTGTATTTGAAGGCTGAAGGACTAATCCCTCCTTCTGATTCTGTTCTATAATCGACATAGCTTCATCTCTGGTGATTTTCCTGCCGACATCGTTTGCCAGGGTCATCTGAGCCATGCCACCTATAGCGAGACAGGTTTCTTTTCGATCCGTCACCTTGCAAGACTCACCCTCTATTGATTTCTTTTTTCGGCAAATGCATTCGATGATGACAAAGGGTTCTTCAGCCTCTTGCAGCAGGGTCGTTACTTCATCAAAAGTGCTTACATTATACTGTGGGTGGATGCTTCTGGCGACTGGTATGGTACGCATCTGTGGAAGTTCCGTACTCAAAAATTCCACACCAAAATTCCTATCCGAAGTATAATCATTGAAATCCTTTATAAATTCAGGAGTTAGTCGATCAAGCTGAAATTCGTACATCCCTACAACAAGAGGCGCATTGCAATAATGCTTTTCGCCATTTTTTATTTTGAATTCAATTCCGCCCTTTTTCTGAATACCATCAAGAATCATCTCCAGTTCTTCTGGTGATTGAACCAGAGGTTCGACTCTGCCATAAATAATTTCAAGTGGCTCAAATTTGTAGCTCAGGAAAGAGGCAATCTCAGCCTCTTCAGGTGTAAAAATGTGTTTCAATATTCTTATTTCAACGCCTGTCTTAGTAGCTGGAAACCCGACAGCTTGATTATCCAGGTGCTTTTGCAGTTTGATATAAACCTGATCATTTTGCCCCATGCTGTACCCCCTTCACAACAAGAGTTATGGGTTAGATAAAAGATTAAGCCTTTTAAAATTATCCTTCCCATATAATCACTTCAAATTCATGCCGGCTAAATGGACAACAAGAGTCAAACGTAGACTTGATCCCTCCCCTCATTGAAAGGATGTGCCGGGTTGCCGCGGACATGGACAGGTTTTCCTTCTTCCACGGAAACCAGAATGCCGCAACCATGGTCACACATTCTGCAAAGGGTGGGAATCTCTCTTTTCCCTGCCATGGCGCCTCCCATTGCCTGAGAAAGGAAAGGGGTCACCCCCTTCTGCTGACTGTCCTGGAAGAGCTTGATTTTTACACATCATCAGCTCTATTACTGGCTTCGATTAATATCTTGAATATCTCAGGGGAATCTTTAATATTCTTGAGTTCCTTTCGTCCTAAATTTATCGCCTTAATATCTATTGATTTTTTTTCAAGGCTATAAACATCCGCGGAAATACATATACCCCCGGGTTCCGCAAGGGGTTCTATTAGAGAGGCAATGTTTACCCCATGGAATGTTTACCCCATGGAATGCGAAGCCTATTCCACTGGGGCGAAGCCTATTTAACTGGGACCTGGCCCCATTTACTCCAACCCGCCCTCGCAGGGGTAAATCATTTGTATTCATTAAACATCTCCCGCAACTTTCCTTGCCCCACAAGTCTTGTCAAGAGACGATAATTATTCCTCTCAAATCTAATGCGACCGGCTATGATCGCCGGATGGATCTTCAATTTTTCCGCCGTTTCCTTGACGACATCAGAGGAGATCGGGTCTATGGAGCTGATCTGTTTCCAATATTTATCGGGAATGAGTGAAGAGGAAGCACGTTCATCTGCCTCCTGTTCAACACGATCAAGGCCATTGTGATCATGCTTTCTGAGGTCAAAATCATCTAAAATAATCTGTCTATCCTGTGAGAGATGTTTTGCAATGTGGACGAGTTCATGCAGGAGGCTAAACCAGAAATTATCCAGTCTGTCATAACGCAAGGTAAGACCCACAACAGGGGAGCCGTCCGATAAGAGCATGGCAGCGCCATCCAGATAGGTCTTTGGCAAATGGGACACGATAATTAGACGGATGCCCTGCTTTTCCAGGTATTCCCTGGCCAGAAGGGGCCCATCACTGAAATAGCTCAACCTTGAAATTTCTTTAAGAGCAGAACTGGCCAACATGCCCTTTTCATATTTCTTTTTGAGGGGTCTTGCATGTGCCAGCTCCAGAACGCGAAGGCACCACGCTGAAACAGCATACTTATCCGCCTTGGCATTCATTCGAGCGCTGAATCCCTGACGCAAAAAGGCGGCGGATACAGATTCAAAACCCCCTGCCCGCCCGATAAAGGCTCGCATCAATTCCTCGTTCTGCCCGGATGAATAATCATCGACTGCAAGCCACCCCCGTTTAGCCATTTCAACGACCGGAAATCTATTCCATTCAAGATCAGAAAATCCATCCGGAAAATCAGCGCCTGGTTCATTCAGCAGAACCTCTGCCGGTATTCCAAGGCCTTTATTCAGCCCCCGCATCATTGAAAGGGTAAGTGACTTTTTTCCGTTCAAGACCTCTGAAACTTTACTGCGGCTCCCGATGAATGGAATCAGGTCCTTCTGCTTAAGGCCAAGCTGCTCCATCCTGAATTTGACGGCTTCAACAGGGTCAGGAAGATCTATGGGATATTCCTTTTCCTCATACATCTCCACAAGGGCGGACAAAAGCTCAAGTTCATCAGCCTCAGTCGTTCCCGCTTCCGCATCCATGAGAGCCTCTATGCGATCAAGTGCGCGGGTGTAATCTTCTTCTGTTTTTATTAGTCTGGTAATCATCAAATCACCTCCGCATCGATCCGGTCATACTCTTTGTGGGTCCCTATAAAACGGATGAATACTGTTTTAGTAGGGTAGTTGATTTTCACAACCAATCGATATTTATTGCCCCCGATATTGAATATAACCCGATTGTTTTTCAGGATATCGGCCGATCCATACAGCGCCTTGATATCTGCCGAAGACTCCCAATTGGCTCTCTTGGCCTCATGAAACCATGCCTCCAGGGGACCTTTGGCGTCTCTGTAATCCGGCTGTTCATAAAACCTTTTTAATGTTTTTCTGGATATGATATGCACAATCTAATATGTTCCCTGATAGATGTCAACATAATTGTTCCCAATTCGGGAACAATTTTTAATTGTAAAGGGGTCACGTCTCCGGTTGACTTTTGATTAATTGCCTACTCAATTCATTTACTCTGTTCCGAAACTTTCGATCCTTCAATAGTTTCTTCTTGACATTTTCGACAACAC
>JAFDDR010000153.1 GCA_019310785.1 Deltaproteobacteria bacterium | reverse complement strand
CTGGAAGCCTTACGGGCTGGAAGCGGCCCCGGAGGGTGGCTGCCCCTACCAAATCAGGAGGAAGCTGTTGAAACTGAAAGGACCTTATATAAAGCATGTCTACTGGCTTACAGAAGATGAAGAGGAAAACCTGAGACAAGAACTTGCCGGGCGTGACATCAAATTGAAGTCCGCAAAGGGGATAGTATGCACGCCCTTGGATAGAATCAACAAGATCACGAGTGTTCCGCCCGAGGTCTGGAATGACACGTGTAACAGACAGGGAAGCTGGTACCGGACCTCGGACAAGAACGGGCTGTACCTGGTAATCAGCTCATTTGAGCTTGAAGGACATGAAGATAAAAAGGCTGCCACCATTACGGAATCGGATTTTGTTCCGCCCCGGTTGGCCAACATAGAGGACAAAAAATCCCTTATCCTGGAAAGATCCCTTAAAAAACGCATGCCCGATGACTGGCTGCATCCCGGCGATTTTGAAAAAAGGATATACCTGAGATGGGCCAGGAGACTGGGATCCGATGTAGAGGATTACGACTTTCTCTATCTCTCACATACGGCCAATCACGCCAATTTCATAGAACCCCGGTTCTTTATAAAGGATGGCAAGGAGATCCTCCCTTATTCCATAGACAGGAGCGCCCATCTCTGTTCCTGCTGTATAGAGCTTTTTCAGGTCCTGGGAGGAGATTATAAAAAGAAAATGGTGGCTCCATGCCCAGGGGCCTCCATTTTTGCACGGCTCAAACCGGACCGTTATCTGCTGGTGGAAAAGGCTTAAGTTGTGTTTACCCGCGAAAATCTGTGTCCTGATTTCAATCAAGGAGCATTAGAAAATGGAAGATTTTTTTAACAGATTTTACAATCAGGTATTTCCGCATTCAGGGACTTCCTTGAATCCCCTTATTCATATTCTTATCATACTGGTATCGGCCGGTCTAAGCTGGTGGATCTTTAGCGCAGTCCTCAGAAGGCTCAAGAAAAAATACCATGATCGCCCCTTCTTTGAAAAAAACGAGCAGATTTTTGTTCTAATAAAACGTGCCGGGCACTATTCCATCCTGATCTTAGTGGGCATAGGTCTGCTTAACCTGTACAAGGCACCTATTGCTGAAAAAATATTCTTTGCCTTTATGATCATCCTCCTGTCATCCATTGCAAACAGTATCGTCAATATTCTCATTCCATACATGGAACAGCATTTAGCCGATAAGACAGATACTCAGGTGGACGATGTTATCCTGGATCTCTCCAGGAAGTTTTCAGGAGTGATTATCTATGCAACCGGGATTATCTTAGCCCTTGATGTGTTGGGCCTTAATATCATGCCCTTTGTGGCAGGTGCAGGTGTGGCAGGTATTGCAATCGGTTTTGCGGCCAAAGACACGCTTTCAAACCTGATTGCCGGTGTCCTTTTAATCATAGATCGGCCCTTTGAGGTGGGTGATCGCATTGAAATCTGGACGGCCCCCAAAAACTCAGCCACATGGGGAGATGTTATAGACATCGGGCTCAGGGCCACGAAGATCAAGACAACCGACAACATCGTGATCATAATTCCCAATAACGAGATCATGACGCGGGATATTATTAACTATACAACCATCACAAAGGAGATCAGGGTCCGGATTCCTATAGGCATTGCCTATGACGCCGATATTAAAAAGGCCAAAGCACTGATCATAAAAGTTGCCCTTGAATTGGATTGGGCCATGCGGGAACCCGCACCCAAAGTAGTGGTCAGAAACTTCGGGGAATCGGCAGTTGATCTACAGGCAAGGATATGGATAAGTGAGCCCAGGCGCAGGATGGATACCATCTCCCATGTGACGGACCGCGTAAAAGAGGTCTTCCAGGAAGAGGGTATTGAAATCCCTTATCCGAAAAGGGATATATATATCAAAAAGGAAGAATAGTAGTTACTACTTAGGTTAAGCGGTTCAACGTTCACGGTTCACGGTTAAAGAGCCCTATCTGTCTGATATCAAAAGGATGATACCTCAGTAGAGACGACACGCATGTTTCACTTGTCAATTATATAAAATCAGTGGAGCAAAGCGACTCCATAACTTTATGAACTTTAGATCACTTTAGACACTTTTAACTTGTATGGCTGATGGATTTCAATGGATTATAACCTTTAAACCTTGAACTCTGAACCTTGAACCGATCACTTTAGGTACTATTACCTCTGTCTTATCTTGTATCCCCTTTCTTCGAGGAGATGCAATACATTTTCCTTTCCTATCAGATGTCCTGCGCCTACAATAACGAGGACATTACCATCCTGATGCGCAAGATTGCTGATTTTTGAAATCCATGCCCTGTTTCTCAGGGTGACAAGGCGGTCATGGATTTCAGGATGGTCCTTAAAGCTTATGGCCATTATTTCATTCAGGCCGTCAATGTCACCGGTTTCCCATGCATTTAACATGTCAGGGGCCATTTCCTCGATAACATCGAGTTCTTTCAGCGTCTGCCTGAGAAACCCCTCTTGGTCATCTTTGTCCATTTCACCCAGGAGCTTTAGTTGATATTCGGCAGATTCCAGAAAAATCATCTTCTTTTTGTCTTTCCTGGCCTTACCATAAAAGTACATATCAATTCCGTACGCTACATTAAAGCCGAGTCTCTGTAGCTCAATTACGGTAAGAGTCTGGCCGCAAATCCATGGCCTGAAACGGGCGAATTGCGCCATGGGAAGACCCGCAGCCTTCATTTTTTCTTTCAATTCCTCATAGGTTTGTTCGGAAATATCCTGCTCTATGGTTTGTCCCTCCGGGTAAAGGCCAAGCGTAAGCATTAAGGCCTGAAAAGCAGGATCCTTCATGGCATCCAGGTCTGTTTCAAACACTATACTTGTACAATCCGCATAGGCATTTTCAATTTCCGCGGCCAAAGGGTAGGAATCCCTTTTAAGCAGATGTATGGATCCCAAAAAATAAATTAAATTTTTTGCCGTTTTCATGGACCAGAGAAAATGATTTCCGTTTCCGGTCGCAGGCCTTTCCCGTGCATCAAGAGTGCTGCCAAGTGCCCAAACCAATGAAAGAAGAACAAGACCAAAAAGCCATTGACTGCTTTTCCGCTTAAAGATATAATTTATAATCATGATGGCGCCTGTCCCGAATCGAATTTACTACTAAGATAAACTAATAAATGGGGACCCTATTTCTTGAACCACTTTTTCAATTTGTCTTTTGCCTTCTCAAATGCCTTTTTGACGCCGGTGCTATAGGGCCTTTCCACACCGGCCACAGAACCGGTAATGGCCGTGTTCATGACACCGAATATCTCCTCAAATACCTCGGAAGCGGTCTTGCCATCTTTTCCCGCGCCAATGTTTTTGAGATGAATTTCGCCTAATGACACAATCACATTATTTCCCCTGAGAAGTGTAGCACTCATGTTTACTTTTCCGTTTTTTACGATAAAGTTGTTGATCTGTATCTTTTTTTCATCTTTCCTTTTTGACTCCTTTGACTCGCCCTTGCCGGCCGTTGTGCCCTTCCTTTCGGACTTCCCGGAAAGGGACCGGACATTGCCAAAGATGGTCTTGATGTTGCTGCTTTTGATACCTCTCTCATAGTTGATCTCCGGGGCATTGACTACGATTTCTTCGATGATTAGCCTGTCGGACAAAATGGACGAAACGTCCATGGCGACCCTGATCTCTTTGACCTTGAACGCGCTTTCGGTCTTAAAGCCCTTGGGGTTCCCGATAAAAAGGCCCTTGAGTGATCCCTTGCCCGAGAGTAGAGAGATGTTTGATGATTCCAGTTTGACCTCGGTTCCGGTCATCCTGGGTCCGAATGTCTCCACGCCGTTTTTGGTAATCCAGTTAATGGATAAGTAGAGTCCGACACCCACGGCAATTACCAGAACGGGCAGAATAACAAAGAGTATTATGAACAGTTTTTTCATTTTCCCATCCTCCTGATTACCTCTTGGAGATCAATATCAGCGTTTATCCAATCGGAAAAACGGACAGTCTTTCCTCCTTCCACGGCTCTTGCTAAGAAGGAAGCCCTTGTCCCCTGTCTCTGGTCAGGGCCGAAGGTAATTTTGGCGCCTATGCCCTGAAAACCCTTGAGGCTTTCCATGGCCTTGACAAAATTATCCGCTGTGAGATCACGGCCGCATCTCTTCAAGGCCTCCACCATTGGCTCCACAAAAAGAAAACCCGCATAAAAGAATATCCCCCACCGGTCCTCGGGGGCAAACCTGGCATGGGCCTGTTTATACTTTTTCATGAGCGGGTGGGGTGAGTCGATAAGCTCTCCAAATGAAGTAAAGATAACATCCTTGAAAAGCCCCTTACTGATCTTAAACATTATGTCCGTATCACTCAAGACGCTTGAACTCATCCACTGGGGCTTGAAGCCCATCTTGGCGGCCGTGCCGAGCATTATGGCTCCATGCTTTGGAGACAGATACATAAGCACACAATCGGGATTTGAGGTCATAAGCTTGATGCACTGGGAACTCAGGTCCGTATCCTGGAGTTCCACGGGCACGGTTTCAACTAATTTCATGCCGAATTTTTCCAAGGCCAATTCCGCACCGAGAATCCCTTCTTTCCCGAAATCGTCATTCTGGTAGACAAAGGCAATTCTCTTTTTGCCCATTGTTTTGACTGCATAATTGACCGTAATAGCGGCCTCGTCACAGTAGAGGGGAAAATCGCTGAATAGATATTTTGTGGGCGGGTAGGCCCAATGGCTCGAACCGGATGCGGGTCCAACCCACGGGACCTTCTTATGATTAAGGTACTTTTTGACTGCCATGCCTGTCGCGGTACCCACACCCGAGGCAAATGCAAAGACCTCTTTATCCTCCACCAGTTCCTTGACAATCGCCTTGGTCTTGGGCGGCATATAGCCGTCATCCCTCAGATAATAGGTGATTTTGCGGCCATGTATGCCCCCTTCAGCGTTGATCATGTCAAAGAAACAACCGCTTCCCCGGGGAATGGCGCCCCAGAGAGCAGCAGGGCCTGTCTGTGGGCCCCACTGCCCGATACGAATCTCCGTGTCCGTAACCCCTCTTTCTCCCCATGCAAGAGGAGAAATACTTAGGGAAAAGGACACGACACAAACCAGAATAAAAAACAGGTTTTTCTTTTTCATTTGCTCCCTCCTATTATGGTATATTTTCAACAAACAGGGGCATCAGAACTTGTCTGCCTTTGGCACGGCTGTACCGGAACTTTTGAGAAGCTGACTTATGTGAGGCACCACGGTAACCTGATGATTATACCCTAAAATCACGAATAGTCTTTAAAAAAATGTCCGGAGCCAAAGGCCGACCACTTATATGAAATGAGCATATGCCCAAAAAAATACTTGACACCAACATGGATGAGCCTTATATTATGGTCAAATGCTCATAACTACAAAGTGAAAGGTCAAAATGCCCAGACCGCGAAAACCCAGATTTGTACATGCACGCCCCATTGTGGATGCCTTTCTTCCCAACCGGTTGCCCCCATGGGGGAGAGAAGAGGTTGTTCTTTCCATTGAGGGCCTGGAAGCCATCCGGCTTAGCGAATTTGAAGGCCTGGATCAGGAAACCGCCGCGCTGAGGATGAACGTATCCCGCCAGACCTTCGGCAGGATTCTTACAGAGGCAAGAAGCATTGTGGCCGATGCCTTAGTAATGGGAAAGGTACTCCGTATCGAGGGTGGCCATTTTGAGATGCCGCCCATGGGACGCGGCAGGCGGAGACGAGGCAGGGGCGGACCGTTTTAAAGGAAAGGAGGTGTTTGATATGCCAGGATTAAATGGAACAGGACCCGAGGGTAAAGGCGCCATGACCGGAAGAGGTCAGGGCCGCTGCAATCCAGATGGATCTCCTAATAGCTCTCTAAGAGGTATGGGAATGGGCGGTGGCCAGGCTTTTGGTCGCGGCCAGGGCGCCGGCAGGGGTGTGGGTCGAAATTCCGGTAGAGGTTTTTCCGGACAAGGCGCGCGCTTTTCCGGCCGGGGATCCGGTGCCGGTCGAGGAAAAGGGGGCCGGAGGTAGACTGTCCGGGGTTTTCCCCACAGTTAAAATATAAACACATAAGACGCCCGCCGTTCATAAAAGCGGCGGGCCACAAAAGGAGGTGTTTGATATGCCGGGATTAAATGGAACAGGACCAATGGGGGCCGGTCCCATGACCGGAGGTGCCCGAGGATATTGTAATCCTGCCGGGGCCGGATACGCACCTGCATATGGCCGGGGTTTCGGGTATGGCCAGGGCTATGGCCGGGGTCGCGGTTTCGGAGCAGGCTATGGTGCCGGGTATGGCCGGGGCAGAGGTTATGGCAGAGGTTTCGGGTGGAGGGCTTCCTCCCCAGCCTGGGATGCAGGCTATGGGCCTTCCTACGGGGCTCCCTACCAGATGGACCCCTCAGAGGAGATGGGTATGCTGAAGAACGAGGCTGAATCCATGAAGCGGGGACTGGATGATATCAACCGGCGCATTGAGGAATTAGAGAAAGGGGCTTCGGAATAAACACTGACGTTGTGTTCGACAAAAGCCGGGGATGCTGCATATTCGAGACTATTAAGGGGAAGTCCTCCCCCTGTTCGGGAAAATGCGGCATTCTCGCGCTTAAAATGGGGATTAAATTCCTATTGACTTTCTGAAACGCAGGCAATTTGCTCCGTTGTTATTGTGGTCTTCAAAAATGATGTGTTTAATATTTCTATAGGCCTTTTCCCTTGCTCCATCCAGAGTGGAATCTCCCACTATAAGATGGACGACCCTACCTCCGTAGGTGAGAAGACCTTTTTCAGGATTATCATCAACCCCGGCAAAATAGACTGCCACGCCTTTTTCTATTTTGTCTAACCCGAGGATCTTATGGCCTTTGCCATAACGGCCGGGATACCCCTTGTTCCACCCTTTGGACGCCTTTGAACGGCCCTCCATGCCGATGACATCCACGTAAGACTGTTTGTTCCAGACTTGTTTGACCTCATCTAAGGTCCCGTCACAGACGGCCATTCCGATCTCAAACAGGTCCGTGCTCAATTTACGCGCAATTACCGGCCATTCGGGATCGCCATGCCTTACGTTGATCTCAAATATATCAAGCCGGTCATAGGGATCCAGGTTCATGCCAAAATAAATAACTCCCTTATATGCCCATCCCAGATCATTATAGATTGCATTTACAGTAGGGTTTACGATTTCTTTAATGATCCGGTTAACAAGCCACGGACTGACTTCCTTGTGGGGACAATAACAGCCCGTGCCACCGGTGTTCAGGTTTCCTCCGAATTGTTCTATCAATTCAGTGTCGTCAGGGTCAAAGGCAGGCTTGTAATCCTGGGCAAACATTTTCAGGGGCATGGCATGGGCGCCGTCAAGGTATACAAAAAATGAGATTTCCGTGCCATACTTTCGTTCTTCAATAACAACGCGATTTCCCGATTCCCGGAACGCCTTTTTGATCATTATCGTTTCAATGGCGTTAATGGCATCGGGAACCTCTTCACAAACGATTGCCCCTTTTCCCGCGGCCAGGCCGTTGGCCTTTACCACCACCTGATATCCGATGTTTCTCACATATTCTTTTGCCTTCTCAGGGTCATCAAACACCCGGTATTCCGGTACGGGGACGCCTATCTTTTTCAGAAGATCATCAGTAAAGGCTCTGTCGCTTTCGAGCCTGACATACTCCTTTTTGGGGCCTACCGCTTTAATACCCCTCTCATTAAGGAGGTCAACAAGACCTTCTTCCAGGGGGTTTTCAGAACCCACATCAACAAGATCCACCTTATTTTCAACGCAGAAATCGGCGATCTCGCCAAAATCCTTTATGGGAATCCGCTCGATAAGCCCCCTTTTACCCTTTGGCGTGTAGAATACGCCGGGATTACCGGGCGCGAAATAGACCTTGTCCACATGCCGGCTGTCCCCGTATTTATCCGCAAGACAATGATCTCTGCCGCCGGACCCGTAAACCATTACTTTCATAATTAACCATCCTTTCTTTTCCCGTGGTGCGTAGTAAGGGTATAGCGAAATGTCTTAGCCTCACGCACGCCTAATTTCAGTATAAACTTCACCGTGTCAAGGTCCACCTTCTCGTAGGCCCCAAAATCCCCGGTTTTTTTCATATCCCAGGATGCAGTCTTGAAATTGCGCGTTATTTCCACCTTAACAGGGATCTGCCGTGTGTTCTTTACCTTGATCTCAAATTCCCGAATCTCATCCCAACCGCTTATATTACCCTTGTTGTTAAAAAGATACCGGTCGGTCTTGTAGTTCATGAGCATTAGTTTGACGATCACGTTGGCGACCGGACCAAGATTCAGTTCCACGTCTTCATCCACGGGGATGTACTTGAAACGGGACTGGCCTTCATAGGAAAGTCGCCCCTCTTTACCCACATCCCGAAACGCCTTCAGCGTGCCGCCGGGAATTGGGGTGTCTCCCAGCTTGTGAGTCTTATCGTTCTTAAAACTCAGGAAACGAACCACCTGGTTGCCGTAACGTTCCTGCTCATATTTATAGAGATTGACAACCGGAATCCCCTTGACATCAAAACTGGGCAGACGCCTGGACCATCCGTGACGGATGGTCTCCGCTCCCTCGATCGTATAAAGGAAATATTCGCTTAACCCCTCCTTTTTGATCTCCTTTGGCCTGGCCATCATTGCCTTTTCCACGCGCATAAGCCTTTGTTTAACCTCGGCCATACCTGCTACGCGATCAGCCTCCGGTGCCGGGCGGGTTATGGGAGACGGTCCGGGACGACCGTAGGCATACTTGCGCCGGGCCAGATCGGCTATCCGGTCGATTAGATTAATCTTGCCGACAATCACACGGACCTGTGCATTTTCATAGTCCTCGCCGCTGTTATTGGTCACGCGCACGTAACCCTTAAGGCGCATGGTCTTCTCATTTTTGCTCAGTGTCCCCATGTAAAAGGCACGCCATGACAGACCGCTGGTAAGGTACGTGATCCCTACAGGCACATTACCGCTCATCCGGCTCTCTACGTGCCAGACGCCCAGGTTGCGTACGCGGGGCGGAAAAGTAAGATCCAGTATGTCTATTTCTTTCCCCTTGAGTTTTGGCAGCATACTCAGGCTGGTGGGATCAATGAGCGTGTTGGCCCAGGAAAACTGGAGACGGTTGAGCCCCTTTTTTACGGTGAGATCCCGTGTTTCCCTTACCAATGTCAGGTCTGCCGAATTATAGATGGTCAATTGCACTGCTCTGCGTTTTGGAAGGGTTACCAGGTCAACCCTGGCATAGACAGCGCTGTAACTTAGTAGCACCCCGATTATTGCAAGTAGTATCAGTCTGTTTTTCATTTCCGTGTCCTTTCACTGATTCTTTAAAATCCCAAA
>JAFDDR010000152.1 GCA_019310785.1 Deltaproteobacteria bacterium | reverse complement strand
CCGTTCCACAGGGTATTCCCTTGAATACCCATATCCGCCAAAAATCTGAACTGCATCGGTTGTCGCCTCCATGGCTGTATCTGATGCAAGCCATTTGGCCATTGAGGCCAGGCGCGGGATATCCTTAGATTCAGGCTCATTATCGATGGTTGAACATACGCGGTGGATCAAGGTCCGGCCCGCCTCTATCTTTAGGGCCATTTCCGCTATCATCCATTGCAGCCCTTGAAACTCTGCAAGTGTCTTTCCGAATTGAATTCTCTCCTTCGTGTAACTAACAACCGCATCCAATGCCCCCTGGGCAATACCAATGGCCTGGGCCGCCACCCCTGGACGCGTGTAATTAAAGGTCTTCATCAAGATCTTAAAGCCGTCCTCAGGGTTTCCAATGACATTTTCCTGAGGGACAAAGCAATCTTCAAAAATTAGCTCTCTGGTATCTGAACCGCGGATACCCAACTTTTTTTCCTCCTTACCAACTACAAATCCTGGCGTATCTTTTGGGACAACCAACATGCTGATGCCTTTGTGCCCCTTATCTTTATTCGTATAGGCGACAACTGTTATAATATCTGAAACCCCGCCGTCCGTGATGAATAACTTGGTCCCGTTTATCAAATAGTATCAAATAGCCGCCATCTTTGGCCACAGCGGTCGTCCTTATGCTTGTTACATCCGAACCCGCACCCGACTCCGTAATGGCACAAGCGCCCAGGTATAACCCTTCCGCCATGGGTTTAAGCCATTTCAGTTTTTGCTCGTGGCTTCCTCCGATAAGCAATGGATCGGAAGCGAGCGCTTGCGTCGTAAGGATTACGGACGTTGACGCACAAGCCCGCGCCACTTCCTCAATGACGATGGCCAGGGCCAACATACCTGCTCCTGCACCGCCGTATTCCTCGGGAATCTGGACGCCCAGCAAACCATTTTCTTCCAGTATTCTTTTATTTTCCCATGGGAATTCCTCTTTTTCATCTATGTCTGCAGCTCTTGGAGCAAACTCGTTTAAACTTATTTTTCTTACCATATCCTTGAGCATCTGTTGATCTTCTGATAGTCGAAAGTCCATAGTATTATCTCAAATTTCGTGTTGTTTTGACGTCTCATTTGCCCTGCTGAGCCGGCGATGCGCCACGGCCCTCCGCACTACTCACTGCCGCCTGAAAACCCATCTAAACTGCCGAATCGGACGCTTCCTGTTCAGCCGGTTTTCCGTCCCGAACCTTCTGCTTTTTTTGTTCTCTTGCCTCCTTAATCAGATCGATCACTTGCTCTGAGGCGCTGTAAGGGTCCAGTTCAAGATTCCCAATCTTCTCTACCCATTTTTTTTTTTTTTTTTCAGCCTTCAAGCCCGACATGAATTCATCCCGAATCGTTTGCGTGAGGATATCCAGGAATTGTCTTGTCCTGCGTTCAATGTCCTTTTTTCTAAGGATATTGTGTTCTCTAATATACTCAAAATGATGGCAAATCACCCTGACCAAATCATCGATCCCCTCTCCGGTCGTGGCGGAAGTCTTTATGATGGGGGGGGCCCATTTCTCCTCGTCGGGATCGGAACACTGGAGGTGTTGGGCGCTAAGGAGGTCCGTAACCGTTGCATCAGCCCCCGGTTTATCCGCCTTGTTTACCACCATGATATCCGCGATCTCCATAATTCCAGCCTTCATGGCCTGAAGGGTGTCCCCGCAGCCGGGCATCATGGCAAGAACCACGGTGTGCGCCAGCCTGGCAATATCCACCTCCCCCTGGCCGACCCCAACCGTTTCAATGAGGATCACATCTTTGCCGAACACATCCAGGATGTCTGCGGCATCATTCACTGCCACTGAAAGCCCGCCTTGCGACCCTCTGGATGCAAGGGATCGGATAAACACCTCTTTATCACCGCTTAGTTCGATCATCCTGGCCCGGTCACCTAAAAATGCTCCTCCGGAAAAAGGGCTCGATGGGTCCACTGCCAGCACGCCCACGGTCCTTTGTCTTTGCCGGAATCCCTTCACCAACTCGGAGACCATACAACTCTTGCCCACCCCGGGCGGACCTGTGATCCCTATCAGATGGGCCCTGCCGCACCGGGGATAAATTTCTCGGATAAGCCGGATCGCCTCAGGGTCCCGTCGCTCCACCATGGTAATAAGCCGCGCCGTGGCCCTGATATCCCCTTCTTTTATCTTCTCCACTATCTTCATTGGTTGATTATCTCTTCCCGCCAGAGAGTGCCAGGTTTCGAATACATTCCACGGCGCCCTTTATTGCGCTCCCGGCAGGAAACACTTCCTTAATCCCCATAGCTCGTAATTTCGGGATATCTGCAGGGGGTATCACCCCGCCGACCACAACAGGTATGTCCTCGGCATTATTTTTCCTTAATTCTTCCATCAAAATGGGCATGACCACCAGATGTGCTCCGGACAGAATGCTTACTCCTATAACATCCACGTCTTCCTGAACGGCGATGTCAATCACCATCTCCGGGGTATTCTTAAGCCCCGTGTAGATGACCTCCATTCCCGCTTCCTTCAGGGCCTGCGCTATAATCAGGCCGCCCCGATCATGGCCGTCAAGCCCTATCTTAGCCACCAAAACCCTGATGGTATGATTTTTCATTTCTCATTTCCTCTCAAACGAACCATTAGATGCCGGTCAGATGGCTTTTTTCGTCAAAACTCCCCCATCTTTCCTTATATACGTCCCATAGTTCCCGCAGGGTGGCATAGGCTTTTGCAGCCTCCATGGTGGTGTCCATGAGGTTTTCGTCCCTAAAGGCTGCCTCCCGCAACTTGTCAAGGGTCCTGTCCACGGCGGACTGGTCTCTACTGGCCTTCAAATCCTCAAGACTCTGAACCATGCGCCTCTCGAATCCCTCATCGATCTCCAGGAGATTCGGCTCTGCTTCCTCGTCTTCTATAAAGTCATTGACTCCGACAATGATCTCTTCCTTTTTCTCCACCTTAGTCTGATATGCATAGGCCGACTTAGTCACTTCGCTCTGGATGTAGCCGTTGTCAATGCACTCGATCACCCCGCCGCGCTTATCGATTTCTTCGATATAGGCCATGGCCTCATCTTCAATATCCTTGGTCAGGGATTCCACAAAAAAGCTTCCCGCCATCGGGTCCACCGTATTGGCAACCCCTGACTCATGGGCGATTACATGCTGAGTTCGCACCGCCAGTTTCACACTTTCCTCGGTGGGCAGCGCCATGGCTTCGTCAATGGAATCCGTGTGAAGCGACTGGGTGCCGCCAAGCACTGCGGCGAGGCCCTGAATGGCCACTCGGACTGCATTGTTCATGGGCTGCTGCGCCGTAAGGGAGACCCCGGATGTCTGGGTGTGAAACCGTAGCTGCATGGAGCGAGGATTCTTGGCCTTAAACCTCTCTTTCATGATGCGGGCCCAGATTCTTCTGGCAGCACGGTATTTTGCAATTTCCTCAAAAAAATCATTATGGGCGTTCCACATGAACGACAGTCTCGGTCCAAAGGTATCTACACCCATGCCCCTCTCGATAAAGGCATTTACAAACTCAATTCCGTCTGAGAGGGTAAATCCCACCTCCTGGGCCGCGGTGCAGCCCTTTTCCCGGATCTGATACCCAACGATGCTTATGGGGTACCACAGCGGCATGTATTTGGTCGCGTGCTCCACCACATCAACGGTAAGCTTTAGTTCCGCGCGTCGGGGAATAAGGTAAGCTTTAGTTCCGCGCGTCGGGGAATAACCCGCACATTGGCTGCCACATCCCGACAGATGCTGTCGTTCTGGTAGGTGCCCCGAAGCTGATCCGGCCTAAAGCCCTGCTTCTCCGCCACTGCGATGTACATGCATGGGATGGGCGGGTAGGCAATGACCAGGGAGGAACTCACATCCCCAAGCGGGATACCATCAAAGAGCGCCTCCATATCCTCCAGGGAATTTACCGGAACGCCGTCTCGACCAATCTCTCCCCTGGAAAGCGGATGGTCTGAGCCCAGCCCATTGATGGTGGGCAGGTCAAATGCGACATTCAATCCGGGAGCACCGGATTTCATCAGGTACTTGAGCCTCTCATTGCTCTTGCTTGGGTCCCCAAAACCCATAAACTGCCTGACTGTCCACAGTCGTCCCCTGTACATGGTGGGATGGATGCCTCGGGTGTAAGGATATTGGCCCGGGAGGGAGATGTCCCGCATGTAATCAATGCCCCTTTCCTCAACATCCAGGGGGGTATATAGGCGATCCACATCGATGCCACCCATGGTGGTAAAGCGATCCTTCCTCTCCCGCCCCTTTGCCGTCTCTTTATCCCACTCCTCTTTTGCCTTCTTTATCTCATCCAGTGTATCTCGGTCATACATGAATTGTCCTCCACTGACTGAAAGTTCCATTGGGATGGCTCCAGCGCCCCCCGTCAAGCCAGGCATCCGGCAAAACAACCCCTGGAGCCCACCTCATCAGGACCTACCTTTCAAACATCATGGCCATTCCCTGGCCAGTTCCATTGGGATGGCTCCAGCGCCCCCCGTCAAGCCAGGCATCCGGCAAAACAACCCCTGGAGCCCACCTCATCAGGACCTACCTTTCAAACATCATGGCCATTCCCTGGCCTCCACCAACGCAAAGACTCACAAGGCCTCTCTTCACATCCCTTCTTTCCATCTCATTCATGAGGGAGATGACCAGTCTGGAACCGGAATTCCCCAGGGCGTGTCCCAGGGCGATGGCCCCCCCGTTGACATTGAGCCTTTTCAAGTGATCTCCCGTAAAACCCAGTTCCTTAAAAACGCCCAGGGACTGGGCCGCAAAGGCCTCGTTGAGTTCAACAAGATCCATATCATCCAGACTAAACCCGGTCTTCTTCAGGATCTTCTGGATGGCCGGAACCGGACCGAGTCCCATATAGGCCGGGTGAACCGCGGCCGCAGTATACGCAACCACCTTCAGCCGCGGCTCCAGTCCCAGTTCCTTTGCCTTTTCTTCCGTCATCATCATGACGCAGCTTGCCCCATCGTTTAATGGTGAAGAATTGCCGGCGGTCACGGTTCCTCCCTTTACAAAGGCAGGAGTCAACTTGCCCAGTTTCTCCACGGTGGTGTCCGCCCGGACTCCCTCGTCGGTATCAAAGATAATGGGGGCTTTTTTCCTCTGGGAGACTTCGACCGGGACAATTTCATCCTTAAATTTGCCTTCCGCAATGGCCTTCGCGGCCCTGAGGTGGCTTTCACAGGCAAATTCATCCTGCTGCTCGCGGGTCAGATTGTGTTTTCGAGCCACATTTTCTGCGGTGATTCCCATGGTGCAACGCTCTCCCATATACAGCCCCCATTGGTCCGCATCGCCGCAGGTCCTTGCACTACCCTCAAAAAATCCATCCAGAAAATTCTTATTTCCGGATCGAAGCCCCCACCTCGCCCCTTCGATATAGTAGGGGATATTGCTCATGGCCTCTGTACCGCCGGCCAGGATGATTTGCCCGTTTCCGGTCTTAATAAGGTCTCCGGCCGTGGTCAGCGCCAGAAGCCCGGAGGCGCATTGGCGTTCCACCGTCTGGGCCGGGATGGTGTGGGGCAGCCCAGACCGAAACAGACTGAGCCTGGCCACACCCGGGTAGCCGTTATAGTGGCAGTTGCCCATCACCACCTCATCGATCAGTTCCGGATCCAACCCGGTCTTTTCCATAACCGCCTTTATAACAAAACCGCCCAGATCCTGTGCACGAAAATCCTTTATAGTCCCGCCGAACCGCCCCACGGCCGTCCTGAGACCCTCTACAATTACAATCTGGCCCATATACGCTACTCCTTCTTTTTCAGAGGTTCCTTAAGATTTATACAGCCCTGGCCACATATCGGGTTCCTCTGTGTAGCCAAAGGCATGAAGATTTTTCGTTATCGAATCGGTTGACTTTGCCTGATCAGTCCCTGGGGCCGACAATGGCCACAGATGCCTGAAATCCACCCGTAGGATTTCCCCCCTGGCAGTGGGCAACGCCTAGATCCATGTTTTTGACCTGACGGTTTTCAGCCTTTCCCTGGATCTGTTTGTACAGCTCATAGACCATCCTCAGGCCGCTCGCCCCAACCGGATGGCCGAAAGCCTTCAGTCCGCCGTCCGTGTTCACCGGCAGTTCTCCTTCCAGGCTGAAAAATCCTGATTCCACATCCTCTCTTGCCTTTCCTACGGGACTGAAGCCCAGGGATTCATAGTTGATCAATTCGGTGATGGTAAAACAGTCATGTACACTGGCTGCACTAATCTGTTTCCGCGGATTCGTGACGCCCGCCTGCCCATAGGCCTGCTTGCAGGCCGCAACGGTCTCGTTCCAGATGGTGTAATCGGAATCCTCCCTGTCCTTTATTCTGCCGGAGAACACATCTCTTCTTCCCAGGGCGAGACCCAGTCCTTTGATCAGGATATAATCGTCCCGAAACCTGGGCGCCAGGTCGGCACGGGTCACGATGGCCGCCGCACAGCCATCGGTGGTCGGGCAGCAGTCAAATAATCCTAAAGGCCAAGAAATGATTGGGGCCTTCAGGGCCTGTTCCATTGTGATTTCTCTTTGGAAATGCGCCTTTGGTGCAAAGGTGCCGTTGTGATGATTTTTCACGGCGATCCTGGCCAGCAGTTTCCTACCTTCTTCCACCGGGATCCCGTACTTCTCAAAATAGCGCAAGCCCGCCGAACCATAGGCGGCAGGTGCCTGCATGTAACCGTACGCCTGATGGTATCCATAAGGAAAGGTGAGGGAACCGGTTCCAGTATCCTTGCACTTTTCCACGCCCACTGCCAGAGCGATATCGTACATTCCGCAGGCCACAGCAAAGGTGGCGTTGCGAAGGGCCTCGAGGGCCGATGCACAATTGTTTTCAACCCGCGTAATGGGCATATTGTCCCACTGGAGGGCCTCGCTGACTATGCCGCCCGTTATACCGCCCAGGATCGTGCCGACCCATGCGGCATTGACCCCCTTCAGTTCAACTCCCGCATCCTCCAGCGCCTCGTACACGGCCTCCACAACCATATCGCCGACACTTTTGTCCCATAGTTCTCCAAACTTCGTGCAACCCATGCCTATAATGGCCACTTTGTCTCTTATGCTTTCCATTCTTCTTATCTCCTTACCTAATAGACCTGCCCTTCCAGCCGTAAACAGGCACATCGTTCTCGCCAGGAAATTTTCTAAAAGTCATCTCCAGGGAGTCCCCGATCTTCACATCTTCCAGAACCGCATCGGCGATCTGGATCCTTGTACGTGCCTCTTCAAAATCCGCAATGGCCCAAAACGGTTTGGTCGACGCACCATATCCAAGGTTGTCGACGGTGCAGCTAAATACTTTGGCAATCTTGTCCGAGAATCTGATTTCCTGGTAGTCGTCTTTGCTAAAACAATTCGAACAAATGCGATGAACGGGATACTGGGCATGGCCGCATTTTTTACATTTGGCCCCGTGAAATCTGAGGATGGAATTCTGATCTCGCCACATCTTGGTTGCAGGAGGGATAATGGGCGGCATTCTGTCTTTGAATACAGGAATCAGATTCCGCATCAGCACATACTGCTGATAGTTGGATAGCATCTTCTTTGAGCCCATGTACCTGGCCAATCCTTTGGCGCCTTTACCCTCCCCTATTTTATCCGTTGCCTGCAGGATAAAGACATCGCAACCGCTTCCATAAGTGGCAAAAAGAATCCGGTCTCCGGCCTTGGCCTCCTCGAGACACGCAACCAGATGCATAAGCCCGAAGGCCGCACCGGTGTTGCCCAAAACCGAAAACAGGGGCATCTGAACCTGTGTCTTGAGATCAAAACCGAGCCTTTTTGCCATATCCCAGTAGCTCCGCTCCGTAGGGGCGTAGCACACGAACTTGGCGAAATCTCTTAGTTCCAGCCCGTACTTTGCCAGGGCGCCTTTGACCGCCTCGGGCACTACCCGCTGGAATCCCTCCACCATCACAAAGCGGTCTTCCCAGAAATGGACAAAGCGGTCCTCCGCCCTTCTCCAGTAATCGATTATTTCATCGGAGATGGAATAGGACCCCTCCACGCTGACGGCAACATCGGTGTCTCCGATCAAAAAGGCCGCGGCCCCATCCCCCAGGGTCGATTCAAAGGGAGATCCCGGATACCCGATCCGGCAATCAGACGCCGTTACCAGCACCTTCTTGTTGGATCCGGCTTTGACTGCATCCAGAGCCCCCTTCAGGGCCGCACTTCCAGCCTTCAGCGACCCCAGGGAGTCCATGGTATTGATATTTCGATTAAGATCTACGGCAACGGACACTGCAGCAGCAGTCTGCTTCTCCTGAAACGGTGACGTAGTGGACGCAAAAAACAGCCCGTCAACCTTGCTTCGATCTGTCGTCTTTAAACAATCAACTGCCGCCTCAACGGCCATGGTCAGGCTGTCCTCATCCTTGCCCGCAACCGACCGTTCTCCCTTTCCAGCAAAAGAATTCCAAGCCTTTCCTATTTCCTCAAAGGCCAATCTGAATAACGGAACATACGCACCAAAAGACTCAATCCCAGCCATTTTTTTCTCCTTAATTTTGACTTAATCGCCCAAAAGAGTGGAAAATTTCAAGGCTAAACTCCGAAGGAACGATCCTGTGTTTCCCATGCAGAGCAGTCTCCCCATTTAATCGCCTCGATCTTTCCGTCCGTTACGGGTAACACGCCACCGATAAAGAATCTGGCACTCTGTACCTTGCCGGCCAAATAGGCAGCTTCCGCATTCTCTTTAATCAATTCCTCTTGCCTGGCGGAATCCTCCGCCCCCTTTTCCAGAAACAGCGCCTCAAGCTTTTCCTGTGCTACCACAGCACCCCAGAGAAGAAACCAGGAGACAACCACATCGCCTGCAGCCTCAAGGACCGGCGTTGCCTTGAGAAACGGGTAAACCGGCGTTCCTTTGCCTGCGTGCTCGGCGAGGGCCGATGGGATCTC
Organism: Deltaproteobacteria bacterium; assembly: GCA_019310785.1. Taxonomy (GTDB): domain Bacteria; phylum Desulfobacterota; class DSM-4660; order Desulfatiglandales; family Desulfatiglandaceae; genus JAIOSR01. The sequence continues at coordinate 2,886 of JAFDDR010000152.1, read as the reverse complement.
AGACAGGGCATTTTTGGTTTTTCTGAACTGGTCCGAGTATTTCTTCCACCCGGAAAGGCGGTCGGCCCTGTCGGCCATCTCGTCCATGCCAGCCAGAAAATCCGCAAAGACCTTCCCCTTCTTCATCCCCAGCTTGCGGAAGGTCAAGTCCATGGCCTGAATCCCGGTTGTACCTTCAAAGATGCACGCGACCTTGGAATCCCTCATGAACTGCTCAACAGGGTACTCATTTGAATACCCGTAGCCGCCATAGATCTGAATGGCGTCCGAGGCAAACAACACCCCTTTTTCCGTGGGGTATGCCTTGCAGATGGGGATGAGCAGATCAACCAGCCTCCCCCATCTTTGCCTCTCTTCGTCGTCCTCCGCAACACCGCTACGGTCCATGGCGTATCCGCAATAATAGAGCATTGCCCGCATCCCCTCCACATGGGCCTTCATGGTCAGAAGCTGACGGCGAATATCCGGATGTTCGATAATTGGCACCTGTTTCAGCGGGTCCGGTTTCGCGATGCTCATGCCCTGTTCTCTTTCTCGCGCATAGTTTAAGGCATGCAGATAGGAGGCGGAACAGACGCTCTGTCCCCACATGCCCACCTCGAGGCGGGAGACATTCATCATGTGAAACATGATTTTGATCCCCTCGCGCTCCTGTCCCAGGATGTAACCGGTGCACTTTCCGCTCTCCCCAAAGGCCAGGCTGGTTGTGGGAGAGGCATTGAGCCCCATCTTGTGTTCGATACCCACGCAGTTGATGTCATTATGCTCACCCAACGAGCCGTCCTTATTGAAGCGGTACTTGGGCACGATAAAGATGGACAAGCCCTTTGTGCCGGGGGGATCCCCCTCGATTCGAGCCAGAACCATATGCACGATGTTTTCAGCCACATCATGCTCGCCGTTGGTGATAAAAATCTTTGACCCAACAATGAAATAGGTCCCGTCCGGCCTGCGGATCGCCTTGCACTTGCCCGAACCCACGTCCGACCCGGCCCCGGCCTCTGTAAGAGCCATGGTCCCTGTCCATTGCCCTCCGTACATCGGCTCCATATAGAGTCGTTTCTGTTCGTCGGTCCCGTAGAGCTCTATCAATTTGGCAGCATCGTGGGTCAGATTCACGTAGCACATAAAAGGGAAGTTAACGAAAAACATCTCATGCGTCGCAGTCATGATCACATGAGGCATTCCCAGACCACCAATCTCTTCATCCTCACAAGGGGTAAGCCACCCCCCCTCAACGAACCTTTGATATGCTTCCTTCGTGCCTGGAGTGGAATAGACCTTTCCGTCCTCAAACCGGGCCGATTCTTTGTCTCCTTTAATGCTTAATGGAAACAGGATATTTTCTGCAAACTTGAGCGCTTCGGCAAGGACCATTTCAAAGACTTCATCCGAAAACTCCGAGAATTTCCCATTCCCGCAAAGCTCCTGAACCTTCAACTGTTCAAAAAGAACGAACCTTATATCTCTTTCGTCAACTAACATACTGCCCATAAGGATTACCTTTTTGTTTCAAATTCCTTTCCTTAACTACTAAGTTATCTATTTCCCAGTGAACCTGGGTCTCCTTTTTTCCAAAAAGGCATTGGTGCCCTCTCGAGCATCTTCGGTTAGAAGGATTTCGGCAAACATGTCCTGTTCAAAATCCAGGGCCTGCCTTAAAGGCATTTCGCCTCCGTCATAGATCGCTTTTTTACAAACACCTATTGCTATAGAACCCTTGTCAATCAAACGAGACGCGAACGCCTCGACTTCATCCCACAACTTTTCATCTGGCACTACTTTGTTTACTAAACCAATTCTAAGGGCCTCCTGAGCATCTATTGGATCTCCTGTTGTGATCATCTCCAACGCCTTTGTGCGTCCCACCAAACGGAGGAGCCTCTGGCTTCCGCCTGCGCCAGGTATAATCCCTATTTTAATCTCGGGCTGGCCGAATTTAGCGCTTTCAGCCGATATGCGAAAATCACAGGCCATAGCCACTTCGCATCCCATTCCAAAGGCAAGTCCGTTTACAGCAGCAATGGTCGGCTTGGGGCATTTCTCCATCATTGTCGGTTTGAACATCCGGTCAAGCGCTTCTCTGATCTTTCTGGAATCTACAAGCTTTGACCACTCATTGACCATGTTTATGTCAGCGCCCGCCATAAACGCTTTGCCAGCCCCCGTAATCACAATAACCCGGACTGAATCATCAGATGCCAGTTCAATAAATCCATCGGTGAGTTCAGTTGACAGAGCCTTGTTGTATGCATTCAAGACATCGGGCCGATTGAAGGTGAGCTTTCCTATTCCACTTATTCTCTCCAAAATAATATTTTCATACTCCATAGTTTCAGTCCTCTGTATATCTTATGCCTTTCCCATTGACGGAGTTCAGGTTTGTTATAGAGGCAAGTTCCCCGTCCAAGTCCAACTTACAAAAGTAGTGTCCAAAACTTCCTTATAACAATCCAGCATCTGATTGGTTACTCAAGATAAGTATAACCAAACCGGTCCTGACCGAATGGTTGGTAGAATATCAGAATATTTCAAAGTGTCAAGAAAAATTTGAAGCCATGGCCCTGAGCCTTAGCTTTGGTCCTACAAACTCACCCAAATCTGTTCCCATTAATCATTTCTGAAAGATAACCAACTAAAATTGCAACATTTTTTATTCGGCCCATTTTCGAGATCCCATTGTGTCTGGAGTGAATAAAAATGGTGTTCACATGGTGTTCACTTTTTTGGGGACATTAAGGCAGGTAACTATTTGAAATGTTTAGATAGGATCTGGCTGGGGGACGAGGATTCGAACCTCGGTTAGCGGGGCCAGAACCCGCCGTATTACCCCTATACGATCCCCCAGCATCGGTGTAGTAATTAACACTTTCCGAAAAAAAGTCA
>JAFDDR010000151.1 GCA_019310785.1 Deltaproteobacteria bacterium | reverse complement strand
CGGCAGACTGCGTCAACCGTAAATGGATTGGAGGCCCCGAGTGATTAGCAAGCACGTGCAGAAGAAGACTCAGAAGCCTGTAAATATCGAGGCCTATGACGGACTCCTGTCTGCGTGGTCTCTCTCATTAAGGAGGCGCGACGTGTATCAGCACGGACTGTCAATGCCATAATGACGGCAACGTATTGGGAGATAGCTCGTCGCATTGTGGAAAGCGAGCAGGAAGAAATTCGAAACGGTGTCTCGGAAATAGCAGAAACCGTCTGCAGAATTGACTGTTCAGGCCATCTCAGAATGGTTTTCTCTCCATAAATAACTCAGCACAGCCAGCATTAATTCGAGTCTTTGATGGAATTAGTCGGGCAACCAATGCAGCCGCCACACCACATTTCTGGTATTGATTTCAGCGGGGCTAAAGAGGCGGGAAATAGGATCTGGATTGCGATCTGAAAACCGTGCTAAGTCTAAAAAATACAAGTAAGGAGACGGAAGGGGAAAAGAACTCCTTTTGATGGGGTGGAACAACCGGTATTCATTAATACCATTTAGCTCGAAGGGGAGCGAATCAAAATGCCCATGTCACAAAACGAAATCGATGATCTGAAATATGCAAAAGATCTGTTAGAAAACCCTGGTCTCGCTGCAAGAATCACTGATGCGTTGGGCACTGCTATTGACAAGGGTTTTGAGATTCTACCCGCTAAATGGTCACAGGTGGTCCAGAAGGCTGCTAAAGAGTCATTGCGAAAGGCACTGGAATTCGCGGTCATAACGATGGATGAACGGCCAAGGGCATCTTCCTGGAATTTTTTGCACAAAATGCTTGCTGCAACTTCCGGTGCAGTAGGTGGTGCCTTTGGTCTGCCGGCCCTTACAGTGGAGTTGCCTGTTTCAACAGTCATCATGCTCCGTTCCATTGCCGATATCGCGCGAAGCGAAGGCGAAAAGATCAAAACGCTCGAATCAAAGTTGGCTTGCCTTGAAGTTTTTGCTCTTGGTGGTAAATCCGCTGGAGACGATGCAACGGAGACCGGATATTTTGTGGTGCGAGCTGCTTTTGCCCGAGAGGTTTCCGAGGCCGTCAAATATATAGCGAAACAAGGGTTGGCAGAAGAGGGTGCTCCGGCGATTGCCAGGTTCATAACCACAATTGCATCCCGTTTCGGAGTAAACGTCTCAGAGAAAATTGCAGCACAGGCAGTGCCTATAATTGGAGCTGTGGGAGGTGTATTGATAAACACGATTTTTATCGATCATTTCCAGGACATGGCACGTGGTCACTTTATTGTACGCAGGCTTGAGAGGGTTTACGGGACTGACGAGGTTCAGCGTCAGTATGAGAAGCTTTGATTATTGGGAAAATAGGGGATATCCGTGAAATATTGAATTTTTCAAGGTGAGACGGGGCGGAGGTTCGGAAGCATTTTACCCCGGGTTTTTGTCAATGGGAATTGATTCATGAAACTGGTGTCATAAACTCAGGGGTCAAATCAAGAGTGGTGGAGGTTTTGTAAAGTCAAAATTCTAAACCTTTTGTGTGTTTTGCCTGTCGGAGCGTAGCGTAGATTTATCCGCTCTGGAGGATCCCGCTACCGGAGCCCCATGGAATGCAGTGGTTATTCCCCTGGGGCGAAAAAAGAAAACAGTGAATTATTGTGTGATTCAACCCGTGCAAAAACTTCACAGAATGCCAGGGCGGTAAAACCGGAAAGAAACCATTATGATGACATTACGACAATTCTCTGCGGAACCATCCACAATTCCCACCATTGCCAGTTGGTATCTGGCCGATTTGAGTAAAGCGCAGGGCAAGCAAGAATTGTTCACTCATCAATCGTCCCAGAAACTCAAGATTTTGCGCGAGCATACCTTGATTGAGAGCGCCGTTTCTTCAAACCGCATTGAAGGCGTAAATATTGACCGGTCCCGGATTAATACCCTTGTTTGGGGGGAACCGTTTTTGAAGAACCGGGATGAAGAGGAGGTCCGGGGCTACCGTGATGTTCTGGTGAAAAAAGGTAGTACCCTTAAAAAGTGGTAACAAAGAGGGTAACAAATCGTACGGCGATTTCATATAATTGATTGACAAGTCAATCAATGTCTGTTTTATTACATCCCATGAGAAAAAATGCCGCTGCGGCAAAAAAGGACAAAGAGGCGGTCATTTTTCGGGCCGCACTCAAAACAATCACGGAAAAAGGTTTTCACAAGGCAAGGATGTCCGACATAGCCAGGGAGGCCGGGATTTCCTATGGGCTGGTTTATCATTATTTCAATAATAAGGAAGACCTGTTTGACGCCATTCTCAACCGGTGGTGGGACGGCCTGTTTGGGCTGTTGGCTGATGTCAGTGAGGGCGATTACGATGTTCGCCAAAAACTGAGGCATATCATCGACTATTTCTTAGAGACCTACCAGAGTGAGCCGGAAATGGTAAATATCTTTATAACGGAGATCTCCAGGTCCACAACCAACCTGACGAGCCACCGTCTGGACTACTTCAAAAAATCCATGACCCTTACTGAAGCGGTGATTGCCGAGGGCCAAAAAAGGAAAGTGCTGAGAACGGATATCAAGGCACGATACCTTACATATATGTTTTTAGGGGCCGTTGAGACGTTTCTTTCGACCATGGTCCTTGTGGACCAGAAAATTAAGGGAGATGCCCAGAAAGAAAGGATCGCAAAGAGTATTCTGAAGGTTTTTTTGAATGGGGCGAAGGAACAGAAGATTAACAAGAAGTCAGAGATCAGAGGTCGGAAGTCACCAGTCAGCGATATGAAACTGTGTTAGGGCTTTTGTTCTGCTGAAAGCTGAGAGCTTTCTAATCGAGGAAATTATGGATTTTGCCTTTACTGAAGAACAAATGATGTTCAAAGATCAGGTCATCCGTTTTGCCACAAAAGAGATCGTGCCGAGGTCCCGGGAACATGACCTAATGGGGGAATTTGACTTCCAGTCCTTTCGAAGGCTTGGCGAGTTCGGCATCTTAGGGCTTCATTTCCCGGAAAACCTGGGCGGGAGCGATGCGGATGTGGTCACCACAACATTGGCCGGAGAAGCCTTGGGCGAAGCCGGCGTGGACGGCGGGTTGAACCTTGCCTATGGGGCCCACACCTTTCTTTGCGCGGATACTATCTTTGCACATGGAACGGATGCCCAGCGGGAAAAATACATCCCAAAGTTGTGCTCGGGCGAATTGATAGGCTGTATGGGCCTTACCGAGCCGGGCGCAGGCTCGGATGTGGCATCCATGACCACGCACGCACAAAAACGGGAAGACGGTTATGTCCTGAACGGGAACAAAATGTTTATAACAAACGGGCCTATTGCAGATGTGGCAGTTGTCTATGCCAAGACCGACAAAGAACAAAAACATGCAGGGATATCCGCCTTTATAGTAGAAAAGGACACGCCCGGTTTTTCCGCGGGAAAGAACCTGATCAAAATGGGGGTGAGAAGTTCTCATACCTCGGAACTGATCTTTGATGACTGTAAAATACCAAAAGAGAACCTGATTGGCCTGGAGGGGGCCGGGTTCCTCATGGCCATGCAGACCGTGGAGTGGGATCGGAGCGCACTCATGGCCCCGTTTGTCGGGGGCATGACCTATGTCCTCAATAAATGCATTAGATATGCAAAGGAACGTCATCAGTTCGGGCGACCCATTGCCCGGTTCCAGGCCATTAAACACAAATTGGCAGACATCAAAATATTTATTGAGGCGGCCAGATCCTTAGTTTACCGCATCGCCTGGAGCAAAGATCAGGGAAAACCCCTTAATCACCTCGAAGCGGCCGTGGCCAAACTCTTTATAGGAGATTGGAGCCTCGGTCCTGCCAACGATGCAGTGACCCTGCACGGCGGGTACGGGTACTGCCATGAATATGACGTCGAAAGGTACTTTCGAGACAGCAGGCTGGCCCCCATTGGCGGCGGTACCTCGGAGATAGCAAAGATGATTGTAACGAAACTGATTTAAAGGAACCGTGACAATGAACTTCGATTTTGGAAAAACGGAAAAGACCCTTTGTGAGAAGATCAATGGACTGTTTGACGCGGATTCCAGGGCCGCCCTTGCAGGCCTTGAAAAAGGAAGCATTGACGACATTCGCGAGGCGACCATGAAGTGGCTTATGGTCCTTGGTCAGGCAGACTATCTAACGCCCGGTCTGGATGACGGAAAAAGTAACGTGGGGCTTACGGCAATCCAGGAAAGCCTGGCAGCGATCTCTCCATCGCTCTATTTGACAGTGGAGGTGACCGCGCGGATCTTCGGCCGGTTAGTGGCTGTTTACGGCACACCCGATCAGAAAGATGAAATCATCCCTTCCTTGAAGGCAGGACGGCTTATAGGGGCAGTGGCCCTTTCCGAGGAGGCCATGAATATTGAGAACGATCCTCTAAACACCTCGGCCGTAAATAATGATGACGGTTTCCTGGTCTCCGGATCAAAGGGACATGTGGTTAACGGCCCCATTGCGGGTTGGATTGCTGTGGCGGCAAAGACGGGTGACGGGGTTGCTTTTTTTCTTGTCAAAAAAGAGAGCAAGAGCTTGTCCGTCGGTCAAAAGCTCTCCATGTTAGGATACGATGGCCTGGCCGTTTCCGCGATCTCCCTTGAAAATTGCCCTGTCCCGTCAAATTATATTATAGGACCATTTAACGGGGAAGAACAGATTAAAACAGTCCGCATGTGGGAAGATCAGGTCCTCACGGCCTCGAGCCTGGGCCTTATCAAGCGTTCTCTTGATGCGGCCCAAAGCTTTGCCAAGGACCACAGGAGCGGGAACAAACCAATCATTGCCTACCAGGAAGTGGGTTTCAAATTGGCGGAGATGGTGACCCTTTTCCAGACTGCCCGGTTGTTGGCATACAGGGCGGCCTGGATGGCTGAAACAGGAGACAGGGAGGCGGCCGTGCTTGCCCACTGCGCCAAGGTATTCTGCACCGAGTCCGCGGAAGAGGTAGCGAGCCATGCCCTTCAGATTTTAGGCGGGCATGGTTGTGTCAGCGGCAATCCTGCAGAGGAGGGCTACCGGAATGCCAAGTATCTCCAGATCGCAGGCACATCATCGGAGATCTCCCGCATGAAGATCGCGGACAGCATGTTGGGGGGCCAGTAATTGAATCACGAAGAACACGAAGGACACAGAGATTGGTGAAACCCTGAATGATTTTAATGGTGGTAATATGGAAGTCATAGAGACGAGAATAGATATATCCGGCGAGGATTATAAGGAAAACTACGGCACCATGCAGGCCCTGGTAGAAGACCTCGAAAAAGAGATGGAAAAAGCAAGAACCGAGCGCTCGGACAGGGCAAGGGCCAGGCTGAAAGAGCAAAACAAACTGCCCGTCCGCAGGCGACTGGAACTCCTGCTTGACAGGAATACTCCGTTTCTGGAAATAGCGCCTCTGGCCGCTAAGGACATGTATGACAAAAAGGTCCACGGGGCAGGTATAGTTGCAGGGATCGGCATTGTCGAAGGCCGTGAGGTGATTGTCCATGCCAATGATTCCATGATCAAGGGCGGCACCGTCTATCCCATGGGGGTCAAGAAAGGGATCAGGCTCCAGACAATCGCCATGGAGAACCGGCTCCCAATTATTAATCTTGTGGATTCGGGCGGCGCATTTCTGCCCCTCCAGTCCGAGATCTTTCCGGATGTGGATGACGGTGGTCGCATATTTTACAACCAGGCCCTCATCTCCAAGATGGGGATTCCCCAGATCTGCGGGGTCATGGGATTGTGCACGGCAGGTGGCGCCTATATCCCGGCCATGAGTGATGACGTGGTTCACGTCAAAGGCACCGGGGCCATCTTCTTAGGGGGCCCCCCCCTTGTCCTTGCAGCCACGGGCGAAGAGGTAACTGCCGATGAATTAGGCGGGGCCGATGTACACTGCCGGGAATCAGGGGTCTCCGACTATTTCGCAGAGGATGACTCCCACTGTATTGAGATCATCAGGCAGATTGTCAAGAACCTCCCGCCTCCTCAAAAAGCGGATATAGGTTTGAGGGAACCCAGACCCCCACTCTACGACACCAAAGAAATCTACGGCATCGTCCCTAAAAGCCTTTCCACGCCTTACGATGTTCGTGAAGTCATCGCACGCATGGTTGACGCCAGTGAGTTCCTCGAATTCAAGGCGCTTTACGGTCCCACCTTAGTATGCGGATGGGCCTTTATCCACGGCTATCCAGTGGGTATCTTAGGGAACAACGGCATCCTTTTCTCTGACAGTTCACTCAAGGCCACCCAGTTCATCCAGCTTTGCGACAAAAGGGGCATTCCCCTTTTATTTCTCCAGAATATCAACGGATACATCATCGGAAAAGAGTACGAGCGTATAGGAATCACCAAGGATGGGCACAAGATGGTGAACGCAGTTTCCACTGCAACGGTCCCCAAGTTCACGGTCATCATAGGGGCATCCTTTGGCGCGGGAAACTACGGCATGTGCGGCCGGGCCTACTCGCCCCGCTTTTTGTGGATGTGGCCGAATGCACAGATCGGGGTCATGGGCGGCGAGCAGGCAGCGGACGTCATGATCACCGTTAAAAATGATCAATTGGCCCGGTCAGGCCAGCCACCCCTTCCCGAAGAAGTGGTAAGTCAGATCAAGGGACCGATAATTACCTCTGCCCTTAGAGAGGGGAATGCGTACTATTCCACTGCCAATTTATGGGACGATGGGGTCCTTGATCCCGCAAAGACGAGAGACGTACTCGGATTGGCTATCTCCGCGGCCATGAATGCGCCGCTCAGGGATGATGTGTATGGGTTTGGAACCTTCAGGATGTGATGAAAAGAAATAGGCCATGTTCAAAAAAATACTGATTGCCAATAGAGGGGAAATAGCCGTCAGGATCATGAGGACGTGCCGGGAAATGGGATTTGAAACGGTCGCGGTCTATTCTGAGGCAGACTCGGCCGCGGCACACGTATTGGAAGCGGATGAAGCGGTCCTGTTGGGAGAATCGGAACCATTAAAAAGCTATCTCAACATAGACCGGATTCTTGATGCCGCTGAAAAAGTCAAGGCAGACGCCATTCATCCGGGTTACGGTTTCTTGGCTGAAAACCCGGATTTTGCCGCGCGCTGCGAGGCATCCGGAATCACCTTTATCGGCCCTCCTTCGAGTGTCATACGGGACCTGGGAAATAAAACCGTGGCGCGGACTATGATGGAAAAGGCCGGGGTCCCGGTGATTCCCGGGATGCTGAAGGCCACAAAAGATGCTTCGTCTTTGTGCGAGGAAGCAGGGCGTATGGGATATCCGGTCCTGGTCAAGGCCGCCTCGGGCGGGGGCGGGAAAGGCATGAGGGTCGT
>JAFDDR010000017.1 GCA_019310785.1 Deltaproteobacteria bacterium | reverse complement strand
TATATGCGGGCCTGTGTCCTGACGAGTTTGAACCCATGAAGGGAATGGTTGAAAAGGGGCTCAGCCAGGCGGATGCGGTCTGGATATCTGGCGGAAGCTCGGTTGGGACAAGAGATCTCACGCTCAAGGTCTTTGAGACACTAAAAGACTTTGAACTGCTCGTTCACGGTATATCCATCAGTCCGGGTAAACCGACTATTATCGGCAGGACCGGACCTCAACCCGTTATCGGGCTTCCGGGCCACGTGGCATCCGCCTTAGTGGTGGCCGAGGTCTTTCTTGCTCGATTGATCGGAAGGCTTTCCGGTCAAACGGTTTTTGGCAGAGGGGTTCATTCCCTGGTGAAGGCTGAACTGAGCAGGAATCTGGAATCAGCCAGCGGCAGGGAGGATTATGTTCGTGTTAAGCTAATTAAAAACAGGGGGACACTGACTGCCGAACCGATATTCGGAAAATCAGGCCTGATCTCCACGCTCGTGGGTGCTGACGGCCTTGTCCGTATTGACATGAATACGGAAGGCCTTTATCAGGGACAAAAGGTGGAGGTAATGCTTGTTTAACGGTAACTGTTCAGGGGTTCAGGGGTTCAAAGGTTCAGGGTTAGGGAAAAGACTGAAATTGGGTCCCCGAAATCCTCGTAAAAAATGCGGGGTTGCCACATCATTGCCAGGTACCATGTTCCAGATTTGTGGGGATATGGAAGCGGTCGGTTTTCCCGTACAAAACTTTCATAAAATGGCATATGGTGATGACAATACAACCTTTGAACCTCTGAACCCTTGAACCGTGAACCTGTGAACGGTTACAAGAATCGCAAGTGATCAACGGGGATATATGAATGAAGCGTAATGTTTATCTTTCCATGAAGGGCCTTGAAGCACGGCAGAGCCGGTTTTTGCAAAACGCTCCGCCCCCTCATTTCATTCCGCGGCCATGGACGGTATTGCCGTGAGGGCCGAGGAGACCTATGGGACCACGGAGCAGCGGCCCAAGATCTTGAAAATAGGGAAAAATGCCATCTGGATAAACACGGGTCAAGCCCTTCCCAAGGAATTTGATTCGGTTATCATGGTGGAGAAAATACATGAGATAGATGAAGAACGTGTTGAAATCCGGGCTCCCAGCTATCCGTGGCAACATGTGCGCAAGGTGGGGGAAGACATTGTGGCGACCCAACTGCTTCTCCCGCAAAATCACAGGATCCGGCCCTATGATGTGGGTGCCCTTGTAAGTGCGGGTGTATTTTCCGTCAAAGTCCGGGAAAAACCACGGGTGGCCATTATTCCTACAGGCTCCGAACTCGTGCATCACAGGGATCTGAAAGAGACGGAAGCCCTGGGCAAGGGTCGAATCATCGAGTACAATTCCTTGATTCTCGCCGGGCTGGTTCGTGAGTGTGACGGCATTCCGATCATTTATGATATTGTCCCGGATGTTGAAGACAAGATACGCCATGCCCTGACTACAGCCATTGAATCGGATGCCCATGTGGTTATCGTAAATGCCGGGTCCTCGGCGGGGAGCAAGGATTACACGGTGCATATGATCGGTGAAATGGGTGAGGTCCTGGTCCATGGTGTTGCAATGATGCCTGGTAAGCCGACTATCCTTGGTATTGCGTATGGAAAGCCCGTTGTGGGTAATCCCGGGTATGCTGTCTCCGCAACCCTTTCCTTTGAACAATTTGTAAGGCCTCTGCTTTTCAGCCTTCAGGGTCGCCATGCTCCAAAAAGCGAGGTCATAAAGGTACAACCCACAAGGGACCTCCCTTCAAAGCTGGGCATAGAGGAATTTTTGCGGGTCAACATGGGCAAGGTGGGTTCCGGGTATGTGGCTACTCCGCTTCCCAGGGCCGCCGGCTCTGTCACCACGTTGACCAGGGCGGAGGGCATTCTTCGAATACCGGCCCTGTCCGAGGGCATTTCACATAATGAAGAGGTTGAGGCCGAACTCCTCGTGGAGGAGAGCGAACTCTTAAATACCGTTGTCGTCATCGGAAGTCATGACATCACCATTGATATCTTAGCCGACGAAATCAGGCGTAATGGACGTAATATCCGCATTTCGTCGGGTAATGTGGGGAGCCTCGGCGGGCTGATCGCGTTAAAAAAGGGGACATGTCACCTTTCAGGGTCCCATCTTTTGGACACGGATACCGGCCAGTACAATATCTCGTACATCAAGAAATACTTAAAAGGAGTTAAGGTCAGCGTCTTTAACCTGGTGCTGAGGGACCAGGGATTGATTGTGGCAAAGGGGAATCCAAAGGGTATTAAGGGGATCGCCGACCTTGTCAGGGATGATATAACCTTTGTCAACCGCCAGGCAGGATCAGGGACCCGCGTTCTTTTTGATTACAAGTTAAATCAATCAGGGATAAAGTCGGAAACAATAAGGGGGTATGACCACGATGAATTCACCCACATGGCAGTGGCAGTGGATGTCTTAAGTGGTGCGGCAGACTGCGGCATGGGCATATTTGCTGCGGCTAAGGCCCTGGATCTGGACTTTGTTCCAATGGAACGGGAACAGTATGACCTGATTATTCCAAGTGCAATGCTGGATCAGCCCAATATCCAGACAGCGCTGGAGACGATCCGGTCCCGGCATTTCCGTGAAAGGGTCATTTCCTTAGGTGGCTATGACCCATCCGAGAGTGGCCGATTGTGGATGGAAGTGGAAGGAGACTGAGATGGTACAGATTAAATTAAAATCAAGGCAGTGGCTCGTTGATGAACAGGATCGCATCATCATGGGCGAGGGGAGAAAAGAAATCCTGGAGACCATCGAAAAGACGGGATCAATTAACAAGACCTCAAAGATAATGAAGATGTCCTATAAGGCGGCCTGGGGCAAAATTAAGGCTACTGAACAATATCTGAACTACAGGATTGTCCATACGGACAGGAAAAAGGGGACCTGGCTGACAGAGGAGGGTAGGGAACTTCTTGAAAAATATAGTCTCTTAAAAAAACGGTGTTTAGAAGAGGAAGATAAAATCTTTTCCGGCATATTCGGCCGGAAAAAGGCATAGCTTAAGACTGAAAGTGAAGGTTACATATGCTTACAGGAAAGACTGGATTACCGATTATTTCTATTGTGGGCTCGTCCGGTGCGGGAAAGACCACTCTTATGGAAAAGCTGATCCCCGAACTCACGCGGCGCGGCATCAGGGTGGGGACTATCAAGCATCATTTGCACGATTTTGATATGGATAAACCCGGGAAAGATAGCTGGCGGCATAAGCAGGCAGGCGCGGCCGTAACCATTATATCTACTCCTTCCCGAATCGGGATGTCCATGGATGTTGATCATGATCACAAGCCGCAGGAACTGGCCCTGCTTTTTGCCGGAGTGGACATAATCCTGACCGAGGGGTATAAACGGGGCGACAATGCCAAATTAGAAGTCTTCAGACCCGAGGTCCATGAAAAACCCCTTTTACAGGGTGACGAGCATCTGATGGCCCTGATAAGCGATGCCCCGGTCGATATCGGGGTTCCCCGGTTTTTGACAGATGATATCGAAGGGTTGGCCGATTTTTTGATAAACCGTTTCAACATGGTTCAGACAGTTACCATAACAAAGCGAGAAGCGGTTTTATGAACTGCAATATTTTCTGAAGACCAAATTCTTCTTGAAAGCTGATGATTGTAATTATAGAAGTATGGTAACCGTTCACGGGTTCACGGTTCAGAGGTTCAGGGTTAAAAATAACCAACCGGAAAACTTAGAAACGTTCAACCCTGAACCTGTGAACGCCTATGAATTTAAAGAGGAAATATGATGATTAGTCTCCTGTTTATTATTCAGATTTCGTCCGGCCTTTCAATGCAGGCTTTTTATGGCAGTGATATCCTCCAGATGATAATCCACGCAGGGCTGATGGTTAAGTTTGTCCTGCTGGTCCTTTTATTTTTTTCCGTCATCTCCTGGGCCATTATATTCGTGAAATTCAGGTTGTTGAGTAAGGCAAAACAAGAGACTGAAGAGTTTCTGAAACTTTTCTGGGAAAACAGGGATCTGAAAGAGATTTATAAAACGTGTGAAGATCTAACATATAGCCCGGTGGCCCGTCTTTTCAGCAGTGGATATGCTGAATTCAACCGGATCCGGAAAATTCAGACGTCTTTGGATTCACAGAATGACCGGGATGCGCCTGGCGGGGATGCGGCCTCACGATCCCAGCAGGTCATTATGGACAATTTGGAGCGATCCTTGAGAAAGGCGACCATTGACCAGACAAACAGGTTGGAGCGAGGGATAAGCTTTCTGGCCACCACCGGTAATACCACCCCTTTTATCGGCCTTTTCGGTACTGTTTGGGGTATTATGGAGTCTTTTCGGAGCATAGGACTTAAGGGCGCCGCCAACCTGGCGGTTGTAGCGCCGGGAATCTCCGAGGCCCTTATTGCCACGGCCGCAGGCCTGGTAGCCGCTATACCGGCGGTTGTGGCATTCAACTACTATTCCCACAAGATCGGTGCCCTCGGGTCGGAAATGGATATCTTTACATCTGATTTCTTGAGCACCGTGGAAAGACAATTCTTTAAAAAACAAAGGATCAGCAGGCTAAGCAGATAGGATATATGCAGGCCAACAATACCAAAAGATTCATGTCGGATATCAATGTCACGCCGCTTGTTGACGTGATGCTGGTCCTTCTTATCATTTTTATGGTTACAGCGCCAATGATGATGCAGGGTGTGGAAGTCAACCTTCCCCAAACCACGGTAAAGCCCATCAAGACCCGGGAAGACCCTTTGATATTAACGGTTAACAAAAAAAGGGAAATTTACCTGGAAAACTACCGGATCGAGCTTGACGGCCTGGAGAAAAAGGTCAAAAAGATTTTTCAAAACCGTAGAGACAAGGAAATTCTGTTACGGGCGGACAAGGATGTACCATACGGATTTGTCATCAAAGTCATTTCGAGGATCAAGAGGGCAGGGATTGATAAATTAGGAATGGTCACCGAACCCGTGGACTGACTTTTATGGAAGCTCTATTGGTTAAACCCAGTTCCAATAACATGATGGACCCGAAATGGGACAGAATGCTGATCCTGTCCCTGTTCCTTCATTTAGGGATCTTTTCCACAATCCTGTTTGTTCCGGATTACATGCCCACACCCCGCATCAGAGGTACGGTGTATGAAGTGAACCTGGTGGAGATGCCGGGCCCGGCCCGGTCAAAGGCACAAACTAGCGCTAAGGCAAAGACGGGTAAAAGACTGTCCGCTCCCAAAAAAGCTATGCCGGCTAAGCGTATTCGCCAGGCGGATAAGAAAAAAAAGCCGGTTGTCATCGCCAAAAGGACCCTTTCAGCCAAAAAGAAGAAGTCCGGGAAACCGAAAGTATCTCCATCCAGGCTTATAGACCGGGCCGTGTCGAAAATCGAAAGGAAGGTAAAGGCGGAAAAAAAGGACCCCATTGGTCAGGCCATTAACAGGATTGAGACGCGGGTAAAGACGGCCGGCGCGCAAGGGACTGCCGGGGGTCGGGCAACTGACGGGATTATTATTGCCATGTACAAACAGGAGGTGGAAGACTGGATAAAGAGCAACTGGTCCTATGCGGTTGACCTTACAAGCCCTGAGAGACAAAAAGACCTCAGGGCCGTCATGGTGGTAAAGGTTAGAAGCAATGGCACTATCCTGAAATCATGGTTTAAAGAGCGATCTAAAAGTGTAATTTATGATCAATCGGTTTTAAAGGCGGTTGAGCGGTCAGACCCACTGCCCCCTTTCCCGGAAGGCTATAGAAGGACCTTTGATGAATTTGAAATCAAGTTCGATCTCAGTGATCTGGAGGAACAATGACCTGGAGGCTGCTATCTTCCATGGGTTCAAGGTTAAAAATTTTCTGTGGCCCTAAGGACGCCGGTTTTAGGTTTTGCAGGCTGGTGTTCCTGTTTCTTGTCCTTTTTTTTATTCCGGGGCAGAGTTTCGGCAGGATGTATATCGATATCAATGCCCCTTCTATTCGAAAATTCAAGATTGCCATCCCGGATTTTAGATACTTGACCTCCCAAAATGAGCACCCGGACCTGATCACAAAGCTGCCGGGTGTAATATCCAATGACCTTGATCTCAGCGGCTATTTCAACCCTATGGATAAGGATGCCTTTCTGGAAAAAAAGGGCGCATCGCTTACCCTTGAAGGTATTCGTTTCAAGGACTGGACCGTTATCGGTGCGGATCTTCTTTTAAAGGGGGGTTATATCTGCATAGGCCGGAGCCTGGAAGTGGAGGTCCGGCTGTTTGATGTATTTCAGGGCCGGCAGATCTTCGGGATGAGGGCCTTGGGAGATGTGGGGAGTTACCGTTATCTTATGCACAGGATTGGAAACCAGATCATTCGAATATTGACAGGTCATGAGGGTATCTTTCTTACGAAACTCGCCTTTGTGGGAAATTCTTCCGGTCACAAAGAGATATATATGTGCGATTATGATGGGCATAATGTGCGCCAGGTAACAGCGGACAAAAGCATTGCACTCTCACCCTCGTGGTCCCCTGATGGAGAAGAACTCACGTATAACTCTTACAAGGACGGCACAGGGCCCATGCTGTATCTAAAAAATTTAGGGTCCGGCAGGGTTAAGCGACTCTCAGGCAGACAGGGTTTGAACATCGGGGCCTGTTGGGCCCCGGACGCTAAGGAGGTGGCATTAACACTGAGCCTGAAAGGCAACCCCGATATATTCACTATCGATCTAAACGGGAAAATCAAAAAACGGCTGACCGACCATTGGGGCATTGATGTGTCGCCCGCGTTTTCGCCGGACGGGAAAAAGATTGCGTTTGTCTCTAACCGATCCGGGTCCCCGCAGATTTACTTGCTTGATCTGATCCGGGGGACTGAGGAGAGACTGACCTTTGAAGGAAAATATAATACGTCTCCTTCATGGTCCGGTTTAAACCGGATTGCCTTTGTGTCAATGGACCGCGGTCATTTTGATATTTACACGATGAGGGCCGACGGCGGTCAATTGAGAAGACTGACCGAGGATCAGGGTGATAATGAAGAACCCTGCTGGTCTCCGGACGGCAGGTATATCATGTTCAGTTCCAAGAGGGGAGGCCGGTATCATTTATATATTATGAACGCGAATGGCCAGAACCAGAGAAGGATTACTTTCTTGAAGGGAGATCAGACCGACCCGTCCTGGGTACGATGATGTTTCATTTATTGATGCCTGGGTAATGTTCACTCTTTTTTGAGAAGAAATGGCGGGCACGGTGGCCCGCCCTACCTTTGAGAGGGTTGTATGGTCGGTCACCGTGCCAATTCCCAAATGGGTGTTCAACTGTTTGCAGGTCGAAGGCGCCTGTCTCTCATGCTTAAGAAAAATGATTTGCTTTGATTTTAAATGCTTGAAATAATGAAATGGAAGTGTTATAAAAATATGTTTATCGGTCCACAGACATATTTTTTCTTGCAAAAAATGATGATTTCAGTATAAATGGTCATTACTATGAGACCTTTGAAAAATGCTCAATTTTGGTCAAGTTCAAGGAAGGCGAAAATTTCAACCGCCCCGCTTAAGATGCCAAGCGGGACAGGCATCCATACATTGGTATTTTGAGGATTGAAATTTGAGCTTGACGCCGAGATTGGGCAAAAGGGGGCGTTTTGCAAAGGTCTCATTATATGATTTTTAAAATATTTTCAGTAACATTCGTTGGCATCCCAATTTTGTATATTTTGGTATAAATTCAAGAATTGAGGAGGTAAAGAGAGCATGAGAAAAAAAATGATTACTGGATTAATAGCCTTGGCGTTTGTATGTTCGGCATTTTTGGTTATGGCATCCTGCGCAAAAAAGCAGGTAGGTGTGTCCGGGGGCGTTCAGCCGACCACAAAAGTTAAGGCCGCAGATACCAAGGCGGCAGCGAAAGCCGATGATGACTACGCGAAAAGGGAAAAGGCCCGCCAGGCAAAGCTCAAGGCGCTCCGAGATGCCCAAATGGTTGCAGATTTCGAAGCGCAGAGCATCTTCTTTGATTTTGATAGATCGGATTTGAAGCCTTCGGCCAAGGCTACTTTGAAAAATAAAGCGGCATGGCTTCGCGATCACGTTGCCTATGTGGTGCGTATTGAGGGCCATTGCGACGAAAGAGGCACCGCCGAATACAACCTGGCCCTGGGTGAAAGAAGAGCACATGCTGCCAAGAAGTTCCTCGTGGCCTTAGGAGTTTCCGGGCATCGTATGTCGGGCATCAGCTACGGCGAAGAGAAACCGGCCGATCCCGGACATAATGAAGGAGCCTGGGCCAAAAACAGGCGGGATGAGTTTAAACTGGTCAAAAGATGGTAGATTGATCTGATGCCGGCCTACTGAAGGCCCTTGGAGTTTGCGTGTTAATTAGATGAGCCGGCCTGGTTCTTAGAGGTCGGCTCATTTGTTCCATAGTTTGAGAAATGACTATGTCTGCCTTCGATAAAAATATTGCGGTTAAACATTGCCTGATTCTTTTTTCCCTTCTGTTTCTTTCCTCGTGTGTCACAACCAGGGAAGATGTTTTATACCTGAATAATCAGATCGTAGCCCTTAACTCCAAGGTCAACAAAATGGACGAAAAAATATCCGGGGACCTTGATACGATCCATGAAAACCAGGCTGAGTCTGGTGCCGAAACCGACAAGATCAGGGGAGAGATTCAGGATATTTCAGGCCGTGTGGCGGATAACCGTGAATTGGTCAGGCGCGCAGTGGAAAGGGACACCACTGAACAGGACGCCATGAAGGCGACCGTGCATGACCTGAGCCGGCGTATTGCCGAACTGGAAACAAGGGTAAAGCAGATATACGAATATTTAGGACTCGAAGGAACTGCCGGAGTACCGGAAAAGGGAGCGTTAAAGACTCCCCTTGCAGTTAGAGAACCTGCAAAGCAACTCCCGTTTATCGAAAAAAAGGGCGTATTGTCTGACAAGGCATTCTACGATAAAACGCTTACAACTTATAAAGAGGGGAAGTATGAGGAGGCGGTTACAGGTTTTAAAAATTTCATAAAAAAATATCGGAAATCGGACTTGGCCGACAATGCCCAGTTCTGGATCGGGGAATCCTACATGGCCCTGAAACAGTATGAGCAGGCGATCTTAGCCTACCAGGGAGTGATAAAAAAATACCCCAGGGGAAACAAGGTGCCCAATGCAATGCTCAGGCAGGCCCTGGCCTTTTACGAAATAAAGGATAAGAAGAGTTCACGTATTCTGTTAAAAAGGATCATAAAAAAATATCCCGGTTCAAACGAAGCTAAAATCGCAAAGGCCAAACTCAAAATAATTAAGTAGAGAGGGAGTGGAAAGGATAGGAATTTGGTAGACGATTATATGTTTAACTCCGATATTAAATATCCCACCGAAAAGAAGTGACCCATCAATCTTCACAGGAACATGCAATTCTCAAGTTATTAAGAACCAGTGAACATACAACAATGACCGTACTGGCTGTTATTGTTGGCCTGACAGGAGGTCTTGGAGCGGTTGGTTTTCGCTATCTTATAGACTTTTTTCAGTCAATTTTTTATGGGGCCGGCGGTAATCTGCTCGGCCTGGTCCAGACGATCCCATGGTATCTGAAGGTATGGGTACCGGCCGCGGGTGGGTTGGTGGTAGGGCCCCTCGTATATTTTTTAGCCAGGGAGGCTAAAGGGCACGGGGTCCCGGAAGTCATGGAAGCCGTTGCCCTGAGAAGCGGGATAATAAGAAAGAGGGTTGTCCTCATAAAGTCTTTAGTGTCCGCCATCTGCATCGGTACCGGGGGTTCTGCCGGAAGGGAGGGCCCGATTGTCCAAATCGGTTCTGCTGTTGGCTCAACCATAGGGCAGGTACTCAGGATATCAGCCGACCGGATCAGGACCTTAGTCGGTTGCGGCGCAGCCGCAGGTATTGCAGCCACTTTCAATGCCCCTTTAGCCGGATCAATGTTTGCCCTTGAGGTGGTTTTGGGCGATTTCGGCTTAGCCACATTCAGCCCTATTGTCATCTCCTCGGTTGTTGCCACTGCCGTTTCCAGGTATTTCCTCGGAGATGCCCCGGCATTCATTGTCCCCGCCTATGAGCTGATCAGCGCCTGGGAACTCCCCCTGTATGTTATTTTGGGGTTTTTCTGTGCCATGGTCGCCGTTACTTTTACTACTGCACTTTATCGCTTTGAAGATTTCTTTGACGGCATGAAATTCCCCGAATATCTTAAGGCTGTCCTGGGTGGATTGATCTTAGGTATAATGGGACTTCTTTTGCCCCATATTTTAGGTGTAGGTTACGGCGCTATAGATCTTGCTCTTATGCAGGAGATTTCCTGGTGGCTATTATTTCTTTTGATGGTGTGTAAAATCTTAGCCACATCCATTACCATCGGTTCCGGGGGTTCAGGCGGCATTTTTGCCCCTTCGCTTTTCATGGGGGCCATGGCGGGCGGTTTTTTCGGAACCATTGCCCATGCTGTCTTTCCCGGCGTGACGGCCACTTCCGGAGCTTACAGTATTGTGGGTATGGGGGCAGTGGTGAGCGGAACCACACATGGCCCATTAAGTGCCATATTGATTCTCTTTGAGATGACCGGTGACTACAAGATTATTCTTCCACTTATGATTGCATGCATTATTTGTTCTTTGGCGAGCGGCCAGTTATTGACGGAATCGATTTATACATTAAAACTGGCAAGAAGGGGAGTAAATATCAGGGAAGGAAAAGAGGTTAATGTCTTAAAGTCAATCTCAGTAAAAAATGTGATGAATCCGGGAATAGAGACCATCGCTGAAAGTCTAAACCTCGGTAGATTGGCCGAGAGGATATCAAAGAGTAAATATAACAGCTTCCCGGTGGTAGATGACGAGGGCAATCTGACAGGGATTCTTTCATTTCTTGATTATCACGCAGCGGTCTTTGATGAAAACTTGAAAGACCTGGTGGTGGCCAAAGAGCTTGCCACCCGGAAGGTGGTCACCATATCACTTGACGATAACCTCTATAACGCCCTGGAAAAAATTACATCAAAGGATTTTTCCATACTGCCTGTAGTATCCCCGGACGATTCATCAAAATTATTGGGCATCCTGACCCGCAGGGACATCATTGGTGCATATAACAAGGCCGTGATTAAAAAATCCCTTCTCAAATGATTATAAGTGATCACGGAGTAGCGGGTCTTGAGATCTGTAACCGTTCACGGAAAGTTTGAAGTCCCAAATTACAAGCACCAAATTACAAATGGTTCGACAAGCTCACCATCCTGAGCAAAGTCGAAGGATAAATCTCAATATCCAATGACCAAAACTAAGTTGGTCCCCATCGGGAGAGTTCGTTCATTAGGTTTTGGAATAAGGATTCCTAAAACTTGTTTGGAATTTTGAATTTCGGTCATTGGAATTTGTTTGTTATTTGGGATTTGCTATTTGTGATTTCCACCAAATCAACTACTCCGTTAATAGATACTGAGGTCTTTTCTTCGATTCCCTCTCCGCGGCGCAGGTCCGAGCGTCAGGGCTGGAAGCGGGGCCGGAGGCCAAATTTCACGGCCTGCACCGTTTACAGGGACTATATCCTTCCCGGAAGGCATCATAACGCGATTTAAACCGCACGCCATTTTTGCGGGAAATTTTCTTGGCAAAGGGGCAGTCCGGTCGATGAAACCGATAGGAGTTCCGGTTTCCCAAATAGAATTTCTCCTGCACTTTGAAAGGCCTGCTCCAGATCCCCAGCTTCTCTTTCATGGCTTTTCGCTGGCAATCCAGTAGAATACCTCCATATTTGAGGCCCAGGTTATTGAGCAGTACATGGGCCATGCCTTTTCTGACGAGAAGGGCGTTTACCATCTCGCCGTTTTCCAGGAACACATAAGCCAGGAGCCTTCCATAGCGGTCTTTCTTTTCCTTGTCGAATTCCAGACTAACCCGTGCCCTTTTGACAAGTTCAAGGTTGAGATTTCTTGCTGCATGGGCCATAAATTCACTTTTTCCGCCCTTATGATCTATCTCAGGGCTGTTGACTCCCAGGTATCGGACCTTGCTTTTGTTGTCCAGGAGGATGGTATCCCCGTCATAAACGAATTTCACCCTATGGTAGTCTGCTGCCGTTAATGAAAGACATACGGTTGCGAGGATGATGATGAGAATAATTTTCAGGGGTTTCATAACCACACTTTATCCTCAATTTTTCAGAATAGAGCTTGGAAAACTGTAATGGAAATCAAATAGCAAAGGTTAAGATCTTTTTATTTACTAATAACAGATTTGTTGTTGACTTTAAAGCTTTTAGGTATTAAACTTAATTTTAAATAGTTCCCAGACATTTCTCAGAATGTCGTGCAATCCACGAGATTTTTATTAAACAGTAAGGAGTGTATTATGCCCGAGATATTGACAACCAAAGAAGTCGCGAAGTATCTGAAATTACATGAGATCACCATCTGCAAATATGCTGCTGAAGGAAAGATTCCCGCAATCCGGATCGGAAGAGTGTGGCGATTCGACAAGGAAGCGATTGACAGATGGATCAGTGGGGGACAAAAGAAATAACAAAATGAGCGTCGACAACACGAAAGTGGATGCTAATCTCGATTTGAGCGACAGGACCGCCGCCTTATTGATGGTTAACAAAGATGAGAGGAAGTTGATCAGGGAGCTTCTTGTCATGACCCTGAACTCTGAGAACGGAAAAAGGCATATTCTCAACAAACTCGGCGCTGAATATGTTGATTTAGCCGAAAATCTCCTTAAGGCACTGGGAAGTCCCGGTCAGCCATCAACCTGACATTGCCTGGACCCGGATTAACCGATTAGCTCAGACTCCTGGAGATATATTAATAGATCAGGAATGGCCTTCTCCAAAGGACAAAGGATGCAAGGTCTGCTTGCCATTTTTCCTTTATGAGGGAAAGTGGAGCACCGGTCTCTAAGTCATGCCGGAGTGATGAATCGCCCATTATTATATCAATGGGCTTTTTTTTGTACTCATATTCATAAGGGGGTTGTTTCCATTCAAAGTCATCCCGGTGGATCTCCATCACTGTCCTTAAAAGGGCGATTGAGGTAAAATAAGGCCGGTAAACATGGGGATCAAGGACGTGTATAATGAATCCGTGGCAAAGCTTCCCCTCCCATTTGTGAAAGGTGGGGCGAAAAAGATATTCCTGTAAATAACACCCCTCTATTCCTTCCGGTTCTAATGCCTGCTTAACGGACCTTGTGTCCAGAAAGGGGGCTCCGAATATCTCAAAAGGCCGGCACGTTCCCCTTCCTTCAGAAAGGTTTGTCCCTTCCCAGACCACCTGTCCCGGATACACAAATGCCGTCCCCGGAAAGGGCATATTGGGCGACGGCATGATCCATCTCAGTCCGGTTTCATACCATAACATCTCCCGGCGCCACCCCTTCATGGGCATGATTTCCAAATCACAACCGAGTCCAAATACGTTGTTAAAAAGTTGTGCCGTCTCCCCCATTGTCAAGCCGTGGCGCATGGGCAGACTATAAGGCCCGACAAATGAATATAGTTCCGGTCGCAGCAGATTTCCTTCCACAACCTCTCCGCCCAGGGGATTTGGCCGGTCCAGGACAAGGACCTTTTTGCCTTGTTCCGCTGCGGCCATTAGGCATTTAAGCATGGTAGAGGCAAAGGTGTAGACCCTTGTTCCCACGTCCTGCAAGTCGATGATGAGCATATCTATCATCTCAAGCATGTCGGGACGCGGTTCTCTTGTGTCCGCGTATAGGCTGAGAATCGGTATGTTCAGTTTTTTATCGTGTGAATTGGCGGTTTCGACCATATTGTCCTGATCTTCGCCGCCATAGCCGTGCTGGGGTCCGAAAAGGGCCTTCAACTGTCCAGGAAGAAACCGGGAAATGACTTCCCCCGCCGTATTCAACATGCTATCCAGGGATGCCTGGTTGGCAAGGAGGCCGAGCCTATACCCTGTAAGCCTTTTCCATTCACCCTCTCGAATGCGGTCAAGCCCCGTAAGAATACGTTTTTCCATTAGTTGTATTATTCCTTATTGAAGGTTTCTCGTAACTCAGGTTGTCAGGTTCACGGCTTGTCCGCCTCCGGCGGGTTCACAGTTCACGGTTGGTTGCCTTATCTTCATCCTGGTCTATGTTCATCGTTTTTTAACCCATGGCCCAGACCTGGTTCAGCAGTACTTTTCATGGAATCCCTGGGGATAATGTTCAGAAGAACCGTTTTAAAGCGCACGTTACGTCGCACCAGGGCGGGCTTGAACCCTGAACCTCTGAACGTTGAACCTCTGACGTTACGGTGTTCTGCCGAATCTTAGGGGATTCGTAGCCTTTTTTCAAGGCCGTTGGTTTTAAAGTTGTAATGGTAAAGAGCAGAATAATTGTTATAATATAAACCATAACACAGAACCCGGAGGCGATGTGAAGCAACGAATTTACCTCATTTTTCTTTTTACGACCTGCCTCATTTTTTTTACGACCTGCCCTTATGCAGGGGATTTTGATGTCATTGAAGGAAGGACTGTCAGGGTGGCCTTTGATCCCTCACTGGAATCTGTGGCCCAAGAAGTGGCGGATATTTACCCGCATCTTAAGGCGAATCTTGAGCAACACATGGGGTGGGACCTGGATCTAATACCATCCGTGCTCCTTATAAAGGACAGGAAGCTGTTTCAGCGCATGGCGGAAAGCCCTCTAACCGTGGCCTTTGCCGTCCCGGCAAGGAATCTGATCGTGATTGACCATACAAGGATGCGCGTTCATCCTTTCAGCCTTGAAATCACCCTGAAACACGAACTGTGTCATCTCCTGCTTCATCATCATATCAGGGGGCATGTTTTCCCAAGATGGCTTGACGAAGGGGTTTGACAGTGGGTAAGCGATGGTATCGGGGATATCATTATGGACCAAAAACGGTCGCTTCTTAACAGGGCCGCACTCAGGGGCAGGTTTATTCCTCTTGAATCATTACAAAAGGGTTTCCCTCGCAATGATGAAGGCATGATATTAGCCTATGAGGAGAGCAAGAGTTTTGTGGCACATATCACCTCTAAATACGGTAAAGAGGGAATCCTGAGGGTCCTTGACGGCATGAAAAATGGTGAGGCCGCGGATGTGGCTGTTTCAAAGGCCCTTTCCGTGCCGTTAAGGACCCTTGAAAAAGAATGGCATGATTCCCTCAGGCGAAAAATGACATGGTTTACCTATCTCAGTTATCATCTCTATGATATCCTTTTCTCGTTCATGGGTCTGATTGCAATGGTCGCTTTTATCAAGATAATCCTGAGGAAAAGGGCTTATATGAAAGAAGAGATGGAGGATGGCCCGTGAACGGTTAGTAATTTTCTTGCCCCTCAGTACGGTTTCTCCTATAATCCGTACTTTTACGGGCTTTAACTTCTTTGTTGAAGTGTTATACCTCACCCTTGCAGTGAAGTTGTATTTTTGCTCGGTTTTTCAAACTGCTAAAATCTTACGTTGAAGTGACGAAAGCGAGCATCAATATCAAGGCAAGTTTCATAAAGGAATAAACAAATGAAATTTCCGTATCTATACTCACCCATTAATATAAATACAATGGAACTCAAGAACCGGATCGTTATGACGGCCATGCATCTGGGATATACCCCGAAGGGAGAGGCCACGGACTGCCTGATAAACTTCTACACTATGAGGGCCAGGGGCGGCGTAGGTCTTATCGTTGTGGGCGGTTGCTCCATAGATGAATATGGCAGTATGTCCAGCATGATAGGCATACATGATGACCGGTATATCCCGGGGCTCAAAAGGCTGACCAGGGCGGTTAAGACCGGCGGCGCAAAGATTGCAGCACAGCTCTACCAGGCAGGGCGTTATACCCATTCCGCTATGATAGGTGGTCGAAAACCTTTTTCCTCCTCTGCTGTTCGGTCCAAATTAACGGGTGAAACCCCGAGGGCCCTTGAATTGGAAGAAATCCAGGGCGTACAGGATAAGTTTGGGAAGGCGGCGGTTCGCGCCAAAGAATCCGGGTTTGACGCGGTGGAGATATTGGCCAGCGCGGGATATCTCATCAGCCAGTTCCTCTCACCGATCACGAATCTGCGAGAGGACAAGTACGGCGGCTCTTTGGAGAACCGGATGCGTTTCGGAATTGAAGTGGGCGAAAAGGTAAGGGCTGCCGTGGGTAAGGATTACCCGATTCTCGTTAGGCTGGCAGGCAATGATTTTATGGAAGGGGGAAATAGGAATCAAGAGGCAAAGATCTTTGCATCGGAGCTTGAAAAGGCAGGGGTGGATCTCTTTAACGTCACGGGCGGATGGCACGAGACCCGCATTCCCCAGTTGACCATGTCTGTTCCCCGCCGGGCATATGTTTACTTAGCCCAAGGCATCAAATCCGCGGTTTCTACCCCGGTCCTTGCCAGCAACCGGATCAACGATCCTCATGTAGGCGAAGAGGTCTTACGAAATGGAGAGGCCGATCTG
This sequence comes from Deltaproteobacteria bacterium, assembly GCA_019310785.1. GTDB lineage: Bacteria > Desulfobacterota > DSM-4660 > Desulfatiglandales > Desulfatiglandaceae > JAIOSR01. Next base: position 15,862 of record JAFDDR010000017.1, on the reverse strand, counting down.
GTGACCATGGCAAGGGGGCTGATTGCGGACCCCGATCTACCCAATAAGGCTAAGGAGGGGAAATCCGACCTCATCTATCACTGTATTGCCTGTAACCAGGGTTGCTTTGACAGCGTTTTCCAAATGAAGCCGGTCACCTGCACGGTCAACCCAAGGGCCGGAAAAGAAGGAGAACTGAAGTCCGAGCCTGCGCCGGAAGCGAAAAAGGTCCTGGTCATCGGCGGAGGTCCTGGCGGCATGAAGGCCGCGTGTACGGCCGCGGAAAGGGGCCACAAGGTCACACTGATAGAAAAACATGATACATTAGGAGGGCAGTTGCTCCTTAACCGGCGCATACCGGGGAGGGAAGAGATGGTCACGGCGGCAAAAGACCTTGTCAGTAATCTCAAGGCCCTGGATGTGGAGGTCCTGTTAAACAGGGAGGCGGATATCCCGTTTTTAAAGGATATGTCTCTTGATGCAATTGTGGTGGCTGCCGGGGCAAGGCCGATTCTGCCTGATATACCTGGTATTGACGGTAAAAACGTTGTCCAGGCGTGGGATGTTTTAGCAGGGCGTTTCGGGGTAGGGAAAAAGGTGGTAATCCTGGGCGGAAATGCCGTTGGCTTGGAAACAGCGCTATATCTGGCCAATCAGGGGACGCTCTCCCCGGACGTCCTTCACTTTCTTATGACCAACAGGGCAGAGTCTATAGAGACCCTGACGGAACTGTTGAACAAGGGGAATAAGAATGTCACGGTTGTGGAAATGATTGAGAAGGCAGGCAAGGATGTGGGTCTTACCACCCGCTGGACCATTATGGCCGAACTGAAACGTCTCGGCGTTACCGTCATGACAAAAACAAAGGCCGTAGGGATCAAGGCTGGCGGCATGGAGATCGAAAGGGAGAATGGGGTGGATTTCCTGCCTGCTGATTCCGTTGTCATTGCTGCCGGTTCTGCACCGGAGAACGGCCTCGTGAGCAAAATTAAAAGGCTGGTTCCCGAAGTCCATACAATCGGAGACGCCAAAGAGCCCAGAAAGGCATTGGACGCTATCAGGGAAGGTTATATCGTGGGCCTGAAAATTTAGTACAATTTAACCATTGGTCCGGATATCAGATGAAAAATTCAGACAGACATAAAAGTTGTGAGGTGAGGCTGACTGTCCCGTTTCATGATTTAGATCCCATGTACATTGTCTGGCATGGCAATTATATGAAATATTTTGATGTGGCAAGGTTTGCCCTTTTTGATAGCTGCGGAATCGATCTCTATGAATATTCCAAAAAGACAAACATCCTTTTTCCGGTAATTAAAACCGCTACAAAGCATATCATCGCCCTGCGGGATCGTGACGAATTGATATGCAAGGCAACCGTTATTGAGGCAAGGATCAAGATTGTGCTGGACTTCGAGATAAGGCGGGTTGGAAACAGTGAGATATGTTCTAAGGGAAGAAGCGATCAGGTGGCAGTAAGGTTTCCGGAAATGGAAATGATGCTTGAAATACCTGATGATATTCGCACGGCACTGGGATTTTAGGAATGGACAGAGATATTCAAAAGGGACTGATCTTAGGAGTAGAGCGCATAGCGGCCTGGTCTGATCTCCTTGATGAAATAAATGTATTTCCTGTGGCTGACGGAGATACGGGACGCAATTTGATAACAAGTCTTGTCCCCCTGAGGCATCCTGACAAAGACAGGCAAAACACGATTCGCAGGCTCCTTTTTTCGGCGCGCGGGAACTCGGGGAACATAGCGGCCCGATTTTTGTCCGGACTATTGACCGCGGATTCGGTGGATATCCTTCCCCAGGCTGCCAGATTAGGAAGAGACAGGGCCTGGAAGGCGATTAGTGACCCGGTACCGGGTACAATGCTCAATGTTTTTGATGCACTGGTTGAGATTATACAGCAATATCATTTCAAAGACCCGAATCAGGATATCTCGAACGTGATTAACCACCTGGAAAAGGCGGTGCGGTCCACTCCCGACCTCCTTCCCAGGCTCAGGGATGCGGGCGTGGTGGACTCGGGGGCCCTCGGAATGTTCATTTTTCTTGAAGGGTTTCTCAAGAGCTTAGCCGATAAAGCTGATCAGTTTCAACCTGTCACATCAATATTCAAGGGCCTGCTTCAAGTCTCTCCCTCATTTCGCGAACACCGGGAAGAAGGATATTGTATCGATTTTGTCGTGCGTTCCGATGAAAAATTTTCAGAGGAAATTCGAAGATTTTCACAATATGGAAACGAAGTAGTAGCAATTCCTCATCAGGACATACTCAAGGTACACCTTCATACCGGCGACAGGGATGAAACAAAAAAGGGGATCGAGTCCTTTTGCGATGTTGTTCAATGGGCGGATGATGACCTCGGTAAACAGATAAGCCGTTTCAGAAAAAGTAACACCCATCGGTGCATCCATATAATGACGGATGCCGCCGGGTCTATAACACGTGAAGACTCGCGTGAATTCGGAATTACCCTTCTTAACAGCTATATTACGGCGGGAGACAGATGTCTGCCTGAAACCCATTTTCCCCCGGATGAGCTGTATAAGGCCATGCGGGAGGGCTTGAAGGTCTCTACATCTCAGGCCTCGGTATTCGAGCGTCACCAGCACTATCAAAGCGTTTTGAATCAGCATGATCGTATCCTATATCTCTGTGTGGGGTCTGTATTCACCGGTAATTATAATGTTGCCATGGAGTGGAAGAAAATAAACGACCCGGATGACCGTCTGGCCGTAATAGATACAACCGCAGCATCAGGCCGCCTGGGAACCATTGTTATGGCTGTGGAGAGATATTCGTCCAGGACGGACGACCCGGATTCCGTTATCGAATTTGCAAAAACGGCTATTGATCAATGTGAAGAATATGTCTTTCTTGACAGGCTTCAGTATCTGGCAGCCGGTGGGAGGCTTTCCAGGTCGAGCGCCTTTTTCGGTGATTTACTTCATATGAAGCCGGTTATCAGCCCAATGGCCGAAGGGGCAAAAAAGGTTGGGGTGGTGCGGAATCAGATCGATCAAATACAGTTTGCCCTTGACAGACTCAAGGAATCCTTTGCCGGAGATTCCTCCATTCTCATCATGCTTCAATATTCTGACAACAGGTCCTGGGTCAGTGATACGGTCATGAAGGAAATTGAAAGGCATTATCCCCTTGCTGATATCATACTGCAACCGCTTTCTCTGACTTCCGGCGTTCACATGGGGCCGGGGACCTGGTCCATGGCCTTCATGCCTGATCTTTGATTGCAGAGTCACGGCGCCGGATGTCTTGCCGGGTTTGAGGTTCCTATCACAAATGGGTCCGAAGAAAAATCATATCAACCTGCCCCTGTTAATCTTTATTCTCCTCCTGGTGACGGGTCTCTTTGCCATCGGGATATCCCGAATGCGAATTGATACCGATATAGTAACGTCGCTTCCGGACGATGACAGTGTCATATCAGACGCCAAATACCTGATTATGAACAATCCGATTCAGGATCAACTGGTCATCGATATCAGTGTTTCAAAAGCAGATCCGGACCTCCTTGTCGAAGGAGGCCAATTCATTGAAGGGGAATTGAGAAAGAGCGGCCTGTTTAAGAGCGTGGGGATCAACGAGGTTCGCGGTCTTTTTCCTGAGTTGCTTTATCATATAATAAACAACCTGCCGGTAATGTTCACTGAACAAGAACTCTTTGAGAAGGTAGGACCATTACTGGAACCCCGGAGGATTCGTAAAAAACTTGAACAGGACCTTTCGACACTGTTAGGAATCGAAGGAATAGGCCGGGCCGAAACAGTTTCAAGAGACCCTCTAAGTCTAAGATACATAGCCATGGCGAGGCTGGCAGACCTCGCTCCTTCAAGGAATGCAAAAGTATACCGGGGACAGATCCTGTCAAAAGATGGTGGGCATCTCCTTATAATGGCCAGGCCGAAGTCATCCGGTACGGATACCACTTTTTCCCGCATGGCAACCGGGCTGATTAAAAACGTAACCGGGGCATTGAATAAAAAATATGAAACAAAAGGACATGTCTTCAGCGTCAACCCGGTGGGGGCATATCGTGCCGCCCTGGATAACGAACAGATGGCAAAGAGAGACAGCCAGAGGGCGATCCTTTTTTCCACATTAGGGATTGCGCTTCTCCTCCTCCTTGCCTTTCCCAGACCTCTCATCGGACTCCTCTCTTTTTTACCGGCCCTAATCGGGACCCTGATTGCGTTCTTCGTTTACTCACTCATGCACCAGTCCATTTCAATCCTCACCCTGGGTTTCGGGGGGGCGATCATATCGATTACAGTAGATCATGGTATTGCTTATCTCCTGTTTATTGACCGACCGCATGAAACCTTTGGGAGACAGGCTGCCAGGGAGGTCCGGGCCGTGGGCCTGCTTGCCACTCTGACAACTGTGGGTGCCTTTTCAGTCCTTTCCATAAGCGGCTTTCCAATCCTCGCCCAGATAGGCCAGTTCGCTGCTCTCGGTATTACCTTTTCATTCGTTTTTGTGCACACTGTTTTCCCTTATGTTTTTCCCGTAATGCCCCCTGCGAGGAGGCAAAGAAGATTGCCCGTGCAAGCGGTCGTCAACAGACTCGCTCTAACAGGAGGAAAGAAGAAGGCATATGCGGCCCTCGCACTAACATTATTTATGGTCTATTTTGCAAAACCGGAATTTCATGTGGATCTGAAGGCCATGAATACCATAACCGAGGAAACAAAGGCCGCAGAGGCCCTGGTCACAAGTGTCTGGGGCAATGTTTTTTCCAAGATATTTTTAGTCTTGGAAGGAAAAAGTATTGAGGACCTCCAGAGAACCGGGGACAGATTGGCAGGGTTGTTAGAGCAGGAAGTGGCATCGGGCAGTTTGTCTTCGGCATTTATTCCATCCATGATTTTTCCGGGACAAGAAAGGGGGAAGGAAAATTTCAGGGCATGGAAAGCATTCTGGAACAGGGGAAGGATCTCTGAATTCAAAAAGTCCATGGATAAGGCATCTTCTGACCTTGGGTTTGTCCCAAATGCCTTTGCCCCTTTCTATTCAGCAATCGATGCCCAAAACCACGACACAAAGGATATACCCGAGGCGTTTTTTGCCCTCTTCGGCATAGCCAGGAGCCGTGACGGTTCAGGATGGGTGCAGTTTTCCACCCTCACCCCCGGTGCTAATTACGACGGTGAGGCATTTTACGCAAATTATGGTGCCAAAGGGATTGCAAGGATATTTGATCCGAACCTGTTTTCAGAAAGACTTGGCAGGCACCTGTCTTCAACATTTCAAAAAATGGCCCTGATAATAGGTTTGAGTGCCGTGATTTTGCTTTTCCTTTTTTTTATGGACATAAGGCTCACGCTAATCACCCTGCTGCCGATCATTTTTTCGTTGATATGTACCTTAGGCACGTTGAAACTGATCGGGCATCCATTAGACATTCCCGGTCTAATGCTTTCAATAGTTGTGATAGGCATGGGCATTGACTATTCCATATTCTTTGTTCGATCTTATCAGCGCTATGTCTACGAGAACAACGAGTCTCTCGGGCTTATCAGGGTCGCGGTCTTTATGGCAGGGGCATCTACCATCATAGGATTCGGGGCATTAAGTTTTGCTGACCACTCAATGCTGAAGAGTGCCGGATTAACATCACTTCTCGGAATCTGCTATTCCCTCATAGGGGCCTTTGCCATATTGCCGCCTATATTGAAAACCCTGTTTGTCCCTGCTCAATTTTTGGCCCGGACAACGATCGGGGCGGAAAAAAACCCCGCCAATGTGGTAAAAAAATACAGGCACATGGAGGCCTCGCCTCGGTTGTCAGCCCGGTTCAGGACAATTTTTGATCCCATGTTCGTTGAACTTCAGCGTTTTCTTAAAACACCCGAAATAATCATGGACATCGGCTCCGGATATGGTGTGCCCGCGGTCTGGATTCTTGAGCTTTTTCCCGAGGCGCGGGTTTACGGTATAGAGCCCGATTATGAAAAGACAAGGATTTCAGACAGGGTGGTTGGCGAGAGGGGATCTATAAAACAGGACAGCGCACCGGATCTTCCGGCAGTCCCGGACCCGGCTGATGCGGCCTTGATGATCGATGTAATTCAATATTTAACGGATGATCAATTGAACCTCACTTTAAGGAGGCTATGCCGTCAACTTCGAAGTGAAGGTCTTATAATTATCAGGGCAAGGGTCCCTTTTGAGAAAGGGACTGGCCTGCCAGGACTGATTGAGGATATTCGAAGCAGGATTTTTAATACGAAACTGCATTACAGATCTGTCCACGAAATCAGAACAAGATTAATTGAGGCAGGTTTTGAGATTCAATCTGTGGAGCCTTCCGGACGGGGTCAAACAAAAACATGGTTTCTCGCACAAATAGAAAAAGGCTCCTCACAAGAATCTGTGGGTAATAATTTGTGTTTAAAGGAAAAGACTTCATAACCCGGTCAAAGGCTATAACTGCTGTTACAATTCTACTAATATGACCATAAACAATCGTGATTTCAATTTGTTTCCAAATTTTTCATTGAATCCTGGCCCACAGATTCTAATGAGGAGCCTAAAAAATAGCATCAACGTGTCATGAAAGAATTATTCTATAAAACTTTAGTATGGGTATCACGGATATTAGGCATTTGGGTATTCAGGCTCTTTGCATGGATTGTTTCAACAGGCTATTTTCTCTTGTTTCCGTGGAGGGTTGCCACAGGTGTAAGGTTTTACGGTGCCCTTTTTCCGAATAGGGGATGGTATTATCACCTGTGGTGCACCTGGCGACAATATCATAGCTTTACACATCTGTTTATCGACAGGGTCTTGCTTCAGAATTCCGGCGATTTGTCTCACACATCCGAGGGATTGGAACATCTCCGGGAGGCCGTAAAAAAACGGACTGGTGGGATTATCCTTATGTCCCATATGGGAAATTGGGAGGTGGCCGCACATCTATTGAAAAAGAAACTGCCCGGAATCAGGCTGCTTCTCTATATGGGTATTAAGCAAAAAGAACAGATCGAACGTATGCAAAAGGAAGGGTTGTCCCAGACGGGTATAAGGACCATTGCCGTGGATTCGGAAGGTGGCTCACCCTTTGAAATCGTTGAAGGGGTAATGATGTTGAAGGATGGCGGATTTGTTTCAATGACAGGAGATGTAATCTGGAATGAAAATCAAAGAAGCATCCCGGTCAAGTTCTTAGGGCATGAGGTCCGCCTCCCCGAAGCGCCCCATCTCCTTGCCCTCCTGTCCGGCGCACCGCTCTTTGTCTTTTTTTCTTTCAGTACCGGGAAGAATCATTACCACTTTTCAACATCAAAAGGAATTCACATTAACCCCGCCAAGCGGTCGGAAAGGGATGAGGCGGTCAGGAAATCGGCCCAGGAATATGCGGATATGCTGGAAAAGGCCCTTAGAGAGCACCCTTTTCAGTGGTACCACTTCGAGCCTTTTATTGGCATGAAAACTGATTAGCTTGCCGAATATTTCAGCATTTTTGTTTAAATTTGACATCCGGATTATGCTACAATATATTAAAAAATTCTGTTGATATTTCAAAAATACCTGGCAACGAACTTAGGGACTTCGCCCCAATTGGAATGTTGGAATAGTGGAATGATGGAAGAATGGGCTTTGGGACAATTGTATACTGGGTTATTTGGAAAATTCCTTTAGACATTGAAGTAAAAAATGTTCAAAAATGGGAAACTTCCTTATTAAAACCAACATTCCAATATTCCATGTGTGAGGCAAAAATTCAGGTCTCAAAAAATTTCCCTTATTCTCAATATGTTGTAGAACTTCCGAGACGTTATGACACGCGAAGAGATAAAAACTGAGATACTTAGAATTTTCAGAGATCAATTTGAAATAGAGGATCCGGGACTTGATGACGACTTGAGAGAGGTTCACGAATTTGACAGCATAGATGCCATTGAGCTTTTAGGTGAGATTGAAATTATTCTCTCTTCGGAACTAACCCGGGCAGAGAAAAAGGAGGCCATGGAAATCCGAACCATTAACCATATCCTCGATTATGTTGAGTCGCTTTCTTTGGCCAGGGCCTAAGGTTAAGAGGAACCTAAACAGCCAACTCATTGAGATTCCAATCTTTTAATCATGGAACAGGTATGGAACGAAGAGTCGTAATTACGGAATGTTCTGCCATAACGCCGATTGGTCACGGCAAGGATGAAATTGTCAGACACCTTATAGAGGGCATTTCCGGAGTCAAAAAAATTCGGGAAGACGACCTGCTTTCCGGATTTATCGATTGCGGTGTCTTCGGCACGGTCGATTATCCGCTTGAGTATGATTTCAAGCGCCAGCATCGCAAGACCATGGGCCCGGTTTCTTATTACGCCTGTCAGGTGGCCAAGGAAGTCCTGGAAAACTCCGGTCTTAATCATGATTTTATCACCTCCGGCAGGCTGGGAGTCGCTTTCGGGTCAACCCACGGAAGCCCTTCGGTCCAGCGGGGAATATATAAATCCTTTTTCAGTAAATCACGGTCCAGTTTCGCTAAAATCGGGGCGGTCGATTATTTGAAATCCATGGTCCACACCACTGCGGCAAATATCACCAAGATGTTCGGCATTACCGGCAGGGTTATCTCTTCATCCACGGCCTGCACTACCAGCAGCCAGTCAATTGGATTCGGGTATGAAATGGTCAAATACGGGATGCAGGATGCCATGCTTTGCGGCGGAGCCGACGAGTATGATACCACCACGGTCGCGGTGTTTGACAACCTGCTGGCATGCTCAACCGAATTTAATGATACCCCTCACCTGACGCCGCGTCCATTTGACGAACAGAGGGACGGCCTGGTTGTGGGAGAAGGTGCCGGGGCCGTATTGCTGGAAGAATATGAATTTGCCAAGAAACGGGGAGCAAACATTTTAGGCGAAGTTATCGGGTTCTCGTGTAATAATAACGGAGGGGATTTGATCCTGCCCAATATAGACGGAATTACCGAAACCATCCGCCTCGGACTCAAAGATGCGGGAATAAGCGCCGATTCTGTCGATTTCGTCAGCGCCCATGCAACGGCCACCAAAATGGGTGATGTAATCGAAGCCCATGCCATAGGCAGGGCATATGGGGATTTTCCGGTGGTTACAGGGCTGAAGAGTTATATGGGACATACCATGGGATCATGCGGCGCCATAGAGACGATTATCTCCCTTTATATGATGGAAAAAGGTTTTATTCCTCAGACTCTGAACCTGGATAAGGTCGATGAAAGGTGTGCAATGAAAGGTGTGCAATGATAAAGCATGCGAAAAACCTTATTGAATCCGATATTCGCATCGCTGCCATCCAGAATTTTGCTTTTGGCGGAGTTAATACCTGCCTGATAGTGAAAAAAGCGTAGCCAGGTTCAAAGTTCAGGGTTCACGGTTCAACGGTTGATGATCTCGCAAAAGCTGGATATTGGATTTTTGATGTTTATAACCACCTGATATTACTGAAAGCCATTTCTTATTTTTGCGTATTTTGCGCCTTTTTGCGGCAATGTCAACGGTTGTTTTGAAACTCGCCTATTATGCAGGCACTTGAAACCGGTTTCCGACATTATTGTTACACTGCTGCTCTGGAGTTATTTTACTGTCGGGTTTATTATTCTTTTTTCCCCGTTTTATCTAACGGCCTATCTGTTTTCAAAAAATCGCGAGATTTCCTTCCAACGCTTGAACCATAAATTCTACAAAGGTTTCTTTTCCTTAGCCCGGCTCATCGTTTTCGGGCCCAAATGGCATGTCTCTGATGAAGTACGATCTATCCGGTCTTCTGTTATCGTATGTAACCACATATCTTATCTTGATCCGATTTTTTTGCTTTCCTTGTTTGAAAAACAAAAAACCATTGTGAAAAGCACCTTTTTTAATGTACCTATATTTAGCCGGGTGCTAAAATTATCCGGATATATTCCATCTACCTCGGGTACGAACCTATCGGATTTGATGGTACGGCATATCGAAGCCATGGAAGTTTATTTAGCGTCCGGTGGGAATTTTTTTGTTTTTCCGGAAGGGACAAGAAGCCGGGACGGCGTCATAGGCCGGCTCAACAAGGGAGCATTTAAAATCGCACGGCTCTGCAAGACATCGATTAAAGTACTGTTTATACGCAATACCAATAGACTATTAAAGCCCGGGAAGTTTTTATTCAATACCTGTGTTTCAAATACTATAACCGTTGAGTTGCTTGCAAGTATTGAACCTGATTATCAAAGCGATGCCTTTTCAATCTCTGAATTGATGTCCGATGTCCGGTCACTGCTGGAAGCGCAAAGGGAAAAACCTGCTCCATGATAAAAATCCTGGCCCAGAGTACCAGGAGGGGATTTGCTTTGTTGGAGTTTCATTGACTTATTGAAATTCCAAATATCAAATCCCAAATATCAAACAAATTCCAATGACCAAAATTCGAAAATCCAAACAATGTCTTGTCTTGGAAGGTTTTGGTCATTGAATATTGAAATTTGAGATTTATCCTTCGACATTGCTCAGGATGGTGAGCTTGTCGAACCATTTGTAATTTGGTGCTTGTAATTTGTATTTTTAGACACAAAAATCCAAGGGAAAGCCATCTATCTCTGACCCGGCCCAGAGGACCAGGTTTTCAATGAAAAAATAAAACCGCGAGGATTTATGAAAATAATTTTGATGTCCATGCCGGATGTGGCCCCGGTGATGATGCATGAAACCGCCTTTCACATGCCGAATTCCGGGATTGCCAGTGTCGGCGCAAACATTGATGAGGGTCATGAGGTCTTTATAATCGACCTGATCCGCAAACGGAGACGGTTACGAAAATACCTGACCAAAACCCTGCAAAAAATTCGTCCGGACCTGGTCGGCCTGTCCGCCATGGCGTGGCAATACGATACCTGTACCAAGCTGGTTAAGCTTATAAAACATCTGCTGCCTGAGGTGAAAATCGTTATCGGCGGGTATCATGCAACCTTGATGAATGAGGAAATTGCCGCATCCCCGGAGGCCGAATGGATTGATTTTATGATCCGCGGGGAAGGAGAACAGGCCTGCCGCAGGCTAATCAATGCACTTGAAGGAAAAGACCGGCTTGAAGACATTGATTCGCTTTCCTATAAACGTGATCAGCACTTTGTCCATAACCCGCGGGGCGAATTGCTCGATTTATCCCGGCTCAGGCTCCCCATTCGGGACAAGAGGCGTTTGACCTGGGGATACCACATCATGAATTCCAAGATCGAAGTCATGGAAACATCCCGGGGCTGCACACGGGCGTGTACGTATTGCAGCATAAGGCATATGTACGGGAAATCGTTCAGGACGTTTCCCATTGAGCGCGTCCTGACCGATCTGGATGACATTTATTATACTCGAAAAACCCGATGGGTATTTATCGCAGATGATAACCTGGTGCTGGACCCCGAGTGGGTGATCGAGATCTGTGATGCAATTATCGCCCGCGATTATAAGAAGTTGAACATAGTTGTCCAGGCAGACTGTATATCCATGGCTAAAAATGAGGAGATGGTCCATAAAATGGCCTTAGCCGGTATTAGATCCGTTTTTTTGGGAATTGAAAACGTGTCGAAAAAGAACCTGGCCACCGCGCACAAGGGAGATATTGTGGACGCCTCGCGCAAGGCCGTGGAAAATTGCCATAAATACGGAATCATGGTAATGGGCGGGCTGATTTTCGGTTTCCCGGATGATGATGAACAGGCTATCATTGAAAATTACAAATTTTTAAAATCCACGGGGGCCGATACCGCCTACTGCCAGATCCTTACCCCCTATCCCAAAACCGAGATGCGCCGGCAACTGCTGGACCAGGGTCTGGTGACCAACATTGATGATTATAAGTGGTACAACGGGTTATGGGCCAATGTAAAAACCAAACACCTTGAATCAGACCGGCTTCAATATCTGTTCTGGTATCACAAGCAGACCGTTTTGGGATGGTGGGAACCCTCGGAAAGGATTAGAAGCCAGGGTCGCTTTTGGACAGGAATCTGGCTATACGCCTTCAGGCCAATGCTGAAGTTCTTCATCGGCAGGTCTCTCAAAAAGTATGGCTGGGAAGGACGATACCAGCGGGCAATGAAGCGCTTAGCCGGCGTGAATGTATTTCAGGACGTTGACCTCTGATCAACGAAGAAGGCCGCAAAAGCGCTGTACCTTGCCGCTAACAGCAATGCATTTTATCCTTTCTTTTTTCTTCCTCAGCCCCGCTCTTACCCTGAAACACCTTTCTTCAACTTGCCCAGTATTTTCCTTTACCTGGGTTAAGAATTCATTGGGCTCCTTATACTACTTCGCCCTTATGCTGTCTATAATATCCATGGATTTCTTTGCTGCTTCCTTAAAGTCATTAAATGTCTTTATAAATTCTGGAGTCGCTAAATCAAGCTCGATTTCTGTCCCTTGTATTATCATTCCCCTCCAATATGACATCTAATAGACCTTAACCGTTTAATACAGCCCTAATCTTATGTGACAGTTCTTCCATGCTGAATGGCTTCTGGATAAAACCATCACAACCTCGTCCCAATATCTCGTTCGCCTGGCCGTTGATGCTGTACCCGCTTGAAAGAAGTACTTTTGTATCAGGGCTTATTTGCTTCAGCCTGTCAAATGTATCGCCACCACTCATCTCAGGCATGATCATGTCCAGGATGATTAAATCAATTTTGTCTTTTTTCTTTTCGTAGATGTCAATTGCCCCTTTTCCGCTTCTCGCTATTAATACCGTATAACCCATCTTCTCTAACAACTGTTCACCTACATCGAGTATCATATCCTCATCATCCACCAATAAAACAGTCTCATCTCCATGCCTGACATTCTTGCTTATCTCTGGCTCCTGATGTCTGGCCGCCACTTCCGAGGTCGGCAGATAGATGTTAAATGTGGTTCCTTTACCTTTTTCACTGTAAACATTGATGAAACCCCCATGATTCTTAATAATCCCGTACACAGAGGCCAAGCCTAAACCCGTTCCTTTTCCCATATCCTTGGTAGTAAAGAACGGTTCAAATATCCTTTCTTTTGTCTTTTCATCCATGCCGATTCCGGTGTCCCTTATGGAGATTTTAACGTACTTGCCCGGTTTTACTTCAAACGGCCTTACATAGTCTCCTTCAATCGTAATATTTTCCGTCTTAAGATAAAGATCCCCGCCCCCCGGCATGGCCTGCCATGAATTAACGAAAAGGTTCATCATTGTCTGCTCAATTTGTCCCTGGTCCACTTCTACCGTCCAGATATTGTCCTGGTATTTTTCGTGAATATCTATTTCCTTTTTCGTTCGCCCGAACAATTCCGAGCTCTTTCTGATTAGCTTATTAATGTCAGTCGGTTTAATCTCGTATTTCCCGCCCCTGGCAAATCCCAGGAGTTGCCTTGTCAGTTCCGCCGCGCTTTTGACACAATCCTCTATTCCTTTAATATGCTCAAGATCAGGATAAGATGAGTCTTTACCCACCATCATCAAAGATGTACGTCCCTGGATGCCCATCAGCAGGTTGTTGAAATCATGGGCAATGCCGCCAGCCAAAGTGCCGATTGCTTCCATTTTAAGGGCCTGTTGGAGCTGGGCCTCGAGTCTCTTTCTTTCACTGATGTCCGTCAGACTGGCTATCATCTGCACAGCCTCTCCTTCAAGCCCTTTGATATACGAACCGCTTACAATAACATCAATCACATCACCCTGCCTGGTGAGCCTTTTAGTCTCAAATTGTACATTTTTGCCGGAGTCGTAAACCTCATTCAGCTTTTCACCGGTCAGTTCCTTTTGGTCCTTTGGTACAAACGGAATGTGCCGTCCCTTCAGTTCGTCTAATGGCCAGCCAAAGAGTTCGGTAAATGCGGGATTCACATATTCCGCATGACCTTCTGCATCATAAACTACCACGGGGGTAGGAATAGATTGCAAAATAATCTGTAACCGCTCCTCACTCTCCCGCAGCTTCTTTTCAGAGAGTAATCGATCTGTTGTATCGCGTATTATGCCCCGGAATCCTGCAAGGCGGCCTTCAGCATTTCTCATAGGAGAGATAGAAGTTTCCACGTATCGCCTGCTGCCATTTTTCCTGGTAATCTCCCATCCAAAATTTCCTATCGACGTCCCTGTTGAAAATACCCGGTTGAAAATTCTATATCCTTCTTTAGCGGTTTTTTCGTCTGTAAATTCCTGTAAATTTACACCCATTAAGTCATCTTTGGAGCAACCATAGATTTTGCATAATGATTTATTGAAAAAGGTAAAATTACCGTCAACGTCAACCTCATAGTATCCTTCCTCAATGCTTCCAAGAATTGAACGATACTTTTCTTCACTTTTTCGCAGATTACTTTCCGCCTTTCTTCGGCCAAAAATGTTACTTAAAAGCACTATAATTGTAGTAACCATAAAAGAAAAAATCCCAATTACTCCCCATACAAGGCGCTTATTTTTGGAATAAAACGATTTTGGTTCATTGAGAATGATACTTCCTTTGGGCAACGCCGATACCGGCATTTTCCATCGAAGCAATTGTATGTAATCAAAAATATATTTATTTGGGCTTTTCATGCTTACAGGGATATGTCGAACTTTTTCGCCTCTTAATATCCTCAAAGCTATTTTTGCTGTTGCTATGCCATGGTGCTTTCCTGACTGTACCTTTCCGCCAACAATTCCATATTTGAGCATTGTATCAAGAACGCCATATACAGGGACTTTTGAATTCATGGCAATTTTAGGGTAACCATCTTCCCACGGAACAAAAACACCTGTATTATCTTTCAGCCAGATGCATAACAATGCGATGCTGTCATCAGGAAGGCTGCGAAGGCTTGACAGCATTTCAGGAGTAGATAATTCGCGACCATCTAAATATACAAATTTGAGGTTCTTGAAATCAGGCTCGATCATGGATACCTGCTTACGGTATGCCTGGCCCGTCGTGGTGGCATCGCATATAACCGCAACCTGTGAAGTGTCAGGATGAAGGCTTAATGCTGTACGTAGTGTGGCAGTAATGTCGGCATCCTGAATTAACCCGGTAATTTGATTTTCTATTCCCTTAATCATAGATTGCTCAAAATGATTAACTCCCATGAACACAACCGGCGTATCGGGAAACAGTCGCCTATGATATTTTATTATGAAATGGAAGGCGTTGTCGTCAGAGATAATAATGACATCCAGTTTTATTTTGGCATACTTCAATTTCATAAGTTGAAAAAATAATTTATGATATTCGGATGTATTAATCCTCTTGGTGTCCATGTACTCAACATGGATTTCAAGTGATTCCCTCCCCTTTTCAAGGGTCCGGGCTATGCCTTCAACCAGGTCATCAGTCCAGGGATAGCCCTTATGATACGAGTTAAGAATAAGCACCTGGTCCTTATCACTGCCGTATCCAACTGCCGAAAACAGAAGGACAAGAAAACAAATAACAATAACGCGTATCCCAAGATTCATCTGTTTCCCCTTTCTTCCCCGTTCCATTGCGCTGATTAATACTGCGAAATATGCAAAGAGGGGAAAAATGGCTGATAATTGTTATACTTTAGCCTTTTGCAAGGGTGAGCAATTTTTCAAGGCAATATCTATTCAAAAGGACAGAGGCGCATGGCGCAGGGTAAAGGGCAAATAGCAGGGGATATGCCTTGTGTCTTGTGCCTTTCGCCTTTATGCAAACACCTCACCCTTAAAGTGAAGTTGCAATATTACCTAATTTTTCAAACAGCTAAAATATTGATGGTAATATATTTCTATATGCCATCACTGCTGTCCGGTTAACTTTTGCATGTTACATATAACATGTTGATATAACAGATGATACAGTACAAAAATGATTTTGGGACAATGAATTTCGTAAAAGCATCTCAAAATGC
>JAFDDR010000150.1 GCA_019310785.1 Deltaproteobacteria bacterium | reverse complement strand
ATACTGTGAACGCATACCGGGGACTAACGCCGTATTTGCGGTTGCCTGGAACATGACCGACATAAATCCCTTCCCGTCAACCGGTGGAGGGCCTGCCCAGGGCACGGCGGTAATTCCTTCCCACAGGGCCAACATGGGAATGGAGCAAATATTTTCCAGTTTTACATACTTACCATCAACTTCCTCATAAAACCCGTCGTCCAGATTAAGGATCCACCACTGCATGGGTACTTTACCCAACAACTGCTTGCTGGAACGCTCAGGCTATTCTGATGACCCGACAATCACTGATTTTAAAAAATTTGGATTCAGCGGCGCTGTTACCAAACCATATAGAATGGATGATCTGGGCAGAGTTATATTCGAGGCCATAAAAGGGAAAAAAGAATAATGCTCATAATTCAAGGCCCCATTCTTTTGCTATTTTTTCAACCTGACTTTTATCACCTTATCCTTCTCTTCAATCTGATATTCCTGAAAATTGGTAGCGGCGATCATCTCTGTAATCTGTCATTTCGACTCCGCCAGCTGCTGGGGAGAAATCTTATATTTTCAATTTCTTATGCGTTAAAGATTTCTAGCTTCGGCCCGCCTGTCGTCTGGCGGGCAGGTCGAAATGACGAGTGGAAAAGACTTTCTACGAGGTCATCAGTCTTATTTCAAGACAGACATAGGTGAGGCTACAATATCCGCCACTTTGGCTTCCCTGATGCGCTCTTCCTGCTCGGCCTTTCTCTCGTAAGCCTTGTTGATCTTGGCGATTAGTTCCTCGGTTTCACACGGTTTTAAGAGAAAATCCAATGCGCCCAGTCTCATCCCTTCGATGGCTGCTTCCACGGTGGCATGACCGGTCAACATAATCACCTCGGTTAGAGGCTTCATCATTTTGATCTCACGAAGGGTTTCTATCCCATCCATCCCCGGCATTGCCACATCAAGTATAATGACATCGAAGTTATACTTCTTCATTTTCTCGACAGCATCATCCCCGCTCAGGGAAGTGGTCACGTCGTAATCTCGAATCGTCAAACGCTCGGCCAATGCCTCGACAAATTCCTTTTCATCGTCAACAATCAAAACGCGGGTCTTCATCTCAGGACCTCCTTGGAAAATGGTGTAAGGTACTCTCTTGCAGGATCAGTCGCCCAGGGATCAGTGGCCTATCTCCCTGGGCAAAGTGATGACAATCTCTTTAGCCTCCACATCTGTTTCAAGCTCACCCATGAGGGCGTCGAGCAGCGCCCTCTCTCGCTCACCCGGAAACATCCCCGTATCTGTTCCGGTAAGGGTTTCAAGCCGGGTAAACCTGATCTTTGCCCCGTTCTCTTCCGTCGCCTCAGAGACGAGGCCAACGCTTTTTTCCTCCCCGGAGACGTTCATTGAAAAATCCAGGCACAACCAGATCAGATTTTCCAGGAAAAAGGTATTTGTTGCGATCATGACCTGGCTTTTTGGAGGCGTTATCTTCAGGGTTACACCCTTCATTGAGGCAAACCTGCGGGAGAGGTCCGCCATAAAGTGAAGAATTTCACACAGATCAACTTTCAGTACCGGTTGGTCAACGCTGTGGGCCAACCGGTTCATATTCCTGACAATGACGTCCGCCCTCCGGATCTGTTCTATTATCTTCCCGGCTAAGGTTTTCTGCCGCTCCGTATCAATAGGCTTTCCCTTATCTGCCATGATAAAGTAGTCCTTGAGAAGCCCGGCATCTTCATTCAAAATGGCCAGGACATTTTTGATCTCATGAGAGATGGATGCGTTCATCTTGCCCAGAAACTGGAACCCGGCATCGCCGATTATATCCCATTTATAGCTCATACCAGCGCTCTCTACTTCTCAAATGCCTGATTGATTTTCTTCACGAGAAGCTCAATATCAACGGGTTTGACCAAATAGTACTCGACTCCGGCCTCTGCCGAGGCGGCCCTGAAATCATCTTCTGATCCGTGCCCGGTTATAAAGATAAACCTCATATCAGGATCTTTTTCTTTCAGTCTTTTTCCCAGTTCAATTCCGCTCATCCTCGGGATCTTAACATCCAGCACGGCGAGGTCATATTTTTCGGTTTCTAACTTTTCCAGGGCATCTTCACAGCTTGTCACCCAGTCCGCATCTATACCCCGGAGGGCAAGCCGCTCCGCAACGGTGGAGACAAGTTCCTCCTCATCGTCAACTAACAGTATTCGCATGAGTTTTGTTCTCCTTTTCATCGGTTTTAAGCGGCAAAATGGTCGTGAAGCTCGTTCCTTTTCCTACCTCGCTTTTCACGCTTAAACTACCGCCAAGTTCCTTAACAAGACCGTATGTGATGGGAAGGCCGAGACCCGTCCCCCCCCCTCCTGTCTTTGTCGAAAAGAACGGCTCAAAAACACGCTTGAGGTCTTCGTCGGAGATACCACATCCATCGTCAGCGATAGTGACCGATACCGAATCCTTGCCCTCGTTTTTGGCCATGATGTCGAGATGTCCACCGTCGCTCATAGCCGCAAAGGCATTGTTTACCAGATTAAGGAAGATCTGTTGCAGCTTGCCCCGGTCAGTTTCCAAGCGGGGAATATCCCCGGGCACTTCCATAGAGATTGTGATGGATCTGTATTCCGCCGCTTTTCCCAAAAACCCGAGCACTCCTTCAATCGTCTCTTTCAGGTTTATAGTCTGGATGCTCACATCCATGTGGCGCGCAAAACTCAAAAGGCGCCTGGTGATGGCCCCGCAACGCTTCACCGAAGAGATTATTGAGTCTACCGGGCCAATAAGCTGGGGGTTATTGGCGAACTCTTTCTTGATCGTGACCAGATCCTTTATGAATCCCGCCTTTTCGTTGATGATAGCAAGTGGATTATTGATCTCGTGGGCCACGCCCGCGGCAAGCCGACCGATGGAGGCCAATTTATTGGAGTATTCCACCTCGTGCAAGGTCATCAGCCGTTTCTGGTCAGCAAGGTATATCCTGTTTACCAGATAGGTGGCCACCCATAAGATAACAAACAGGATGATGGTAATACTGATCAAAAGGAACACAATGAGCTCCGTTCGTGTCTTGAACCATGACTTCATGAGTTCTTCTTTTTGCTTGACCACCATAAGGATAAAGGGCGTATCGGTAATATACCTGTATCCTATGATAAGAGGGGTGCCGTTCGGGTCATTCCCTTCAACCGCCTGCGTCTTTGGCACATATTTCGGAACAGGCAGGGGCAATTTTTCCAGGATCTTGCCGTGATAAAGGGACGGCGTCTGGAGGATTCCTTCCCGATTGATTATAAAGGCATCTCCACGGCCGGCCATCTCAAGGTTTGAGAGCAGATCGTCGAGTTTTTTTGTGTCTAAGGTGGCCCGCAGCACGTAAAAAAAACCGTTTGGCTGACTGCGCTTTACCGCAATAACGATGTGCGGCACGTGTCTGAATCCTAAAAAGACGTCACTTATGTAAATCTCGTTTTCAAGGACTTCCTTGTACCATTCCTGGTCGCTGTAATCCTTGCCTGCCAGTTTGAACGGGCCCACATAGCTCCTCTGTCTGCCGAGCGGGTCAATAAGCCCTAAGTCCGTGAAGCCACCGAAGCTGTTTTTCAGGCTTTTTAGTATCTGAGCGAGGACCACCTGCCTGTTCAGGCTATCGAAGGTGTTTTCCTCTATAATAAAATTGAGGGCCGCCCTACGCTCGGCAAAAAAGAAAAATATGGTCCGCCGTGTATTGGAGACAAGTTGCGCGGTACGAAAAAGTTTCTCTGACTCAATTGAAGTCTGCGTTACGTGATAATTCACTGCTGAAAGAAAGATCAAGGGGATTAGGGCCACAGCGGCCATAAGAAAGACTGCACGCGCCCACGTCCGGCGAAAGTTGAACAGGTGTTCATGTGGACCTGCCGCCACATCACTGTAGTCCCAAAATTCCGGTATGAGTCTCTCCAGTATCGACATATCACGGCCTATTGAAAATTATCAGTGAACACTTACGTCAATTCTTTCCCGGGAGAAATGGCAATAATCCCCAACTCCGGCACCTATAATACAGCGCCCAATATCGATGCCTTGCTAAATCCCGCGTGTGTGTTGAGAGTCCCTATTTTTTGTCCTTGAATATTTCGCCGGTGGTCTTGAATCGTTTTGCGTCTCCGGCAATCTCCTTTGCCGTATCGAACTCTCCTGCCTCGGCAAAGGCCACGGCGGCCATGGTTTTCTCCGCCTTGTAACGGTACGCGCCCCGGATGCGCTCGACCAAGTTTTCGATGTCAACGGGCTTATTGAGAAAATCAAATGCATGCAGGCTTTCAGCCTCTTCCTCACGCGCTTTCGTGCCAAATGCAGTCAGGATCACAACCTGAATGTCGGGATGAGTCTTGCTTAGTTGGCGCAATACCTCCAACCCATGCACTTTTGGCATCTCGAGGTCGAGGACGATGACGTCGGGCGCCTGTTTTGCCACGTAGTCCAGGGCTTGTTGACCGTCATAAACCACATCTGTACTAATGCCTCGCATTCCAAGCCGGTTAGCAAGCGAATTAACAAACTCAATCTCATCGTCTACGAGCAGGACCTTCATGTTTTTCATGTTTACCCCCTCATTATTATAATACCAACGGTTCGCTACAGGCAAGCCCCTATGTTTTATTAACTGCCAGCAGGAAATCCAAAGAAATTACATGCCTTCCAGGAGCGGACCGCTCCCGGATTTTTCCGCCTATGTCCTCTACTATATCTCTATAGAATCCCTGTTCATCAGACCAGCGGACTCGTTAACCGTACCCAGATGGTTTTTGGAATCGTGGGCAAGGTGGATAATGCCCTATCTCAAGAAGTCCAAATAAGTACCCCTCAAACTGAGATAACCATTTACACCTCCGGTCTCCGAAACCTGTCCTGTCTGATCTGGAGACTGCCTAATATTGCTTCTAATCATATAGGATTTCTCTGTTCAGGACTAAAAAGTGCAATCTGTAAGATTAAATTTTTGTAGCTCTTTGTAGCATGGGTTGCGCGGCAAAAGGATGGTGGATTTCGCATGAAATGCAAACTACATGAAATTAGCAAAACCCATCATATAAAGACCGCCCAACCCACCCTATGAATCACAAAATCTCAAATATCTGGCCACATTGTCCGGCAGGTTGAAAGAGCGCCTGATGAAAACAGTCAAATTCAGTCTCCCCGAAAGGAGTCAAACATAGGAAAAAGGGGCAAATCTTTTATGGATACTCTTTCTTTTGCCTTGACACTATAATTGAATTAGAATATCAGACAAAGCTAAATTAAGTCAAGTACGCTCTGTTACTTTCTAATCAATATAGTTTGAGCACGCTGAAAGCAAACACGTCGAGGAAAGGAAATTTCAGATGTTGAGTAAATGTTATGGTCCTTTGTTTGCCAAAATAGTAATACTGCTTGTCTTGCTGTGGACCATTCCTGTGGTGGCCGCGGCAGAAGGAACCGTAACCTCTGTCTCTCAGGGCCATGTATGGTGGTTCTGGCCCCTGTTATTATTAATTGTCACTTTTGTCATGGGCATATTTGCCGTTCTCGGCGGCGTTGGCGGCGGCGTGCTTTTTGTGCCGATCATTAGTGGCTTTTTCCCATTTCATCTGGACTTTGTAAGGGGGGCCGGTCTGCTCGTCGCCCTGTCCGGCGCCCTTGCTGCAGGTCCGGGCCTTCTCAAGATGAACCTGGCCAGTTTGAGGCTGGCCATCCCTGTTGCCCTGATTGCATCCACCTGTGCTATCATCGGGGCCATGGTCGGACTGGCCCTGCCCACCAATATTGTTCAGATAGCCCTGGGGGCCACCATCATAGGTATATGTGTACTGATGTTAACAGCCAAGAAGTCTGAATTCCCCGATGTACCTCAGTCGGACAGACTTTCTTCGGCCCTCAGGATTTACGGGGTTTATCAGGAAAAAAGCACCGGTCAGGTCATTGACTGGAAGATTCACAGGACCCCATTAGGTCTCGGGCTGTTCATTCTTGTCGGGTTCATGGCCGGCATGTTCGGCCTGGGAGCGGGCTGGGCAAATGTCCCCGTGCTCAATCTTATGATGGGAGCCCCGTTGAAGATCAGTGTGGCCACGAGCAAATTTCTTCTTTCCATTACCGATACCTCCGCCGCCTGGATCTATATGAATCAGGGGTGCGTGATCCCCATGATAGTGGTCCCGTCCCTGGTGGGCATCATGTTAGGCTCTTTTGTGGGGGTGCGGCTTCTGGCCGTGGCCAAACCGACGATGATTCGGTGGATTGTGATCGGGATCCTGGCCTTTGCCGGGATCAAGGCCCTATTGAAAGGGCTGGGCATAGGATAGGCAGGAGTATCCTTGGAAGTCCGAAAGATACTTTTCATAATAGTTGAACGGGAGAATAAGTTATGTCAGAAAGAACTGAAGCCGGATTGGAAGCAGCCCCGGAGCAGGTCAGGTATGCTTCTATTCTTGAAAAAGGAATGTATATCGGCCTTTTGATACTTTTTATTACCTTTGCCATTTATGCCCTGGGTATCCTGAAGCCCTATATTCCACGAGAACAAATCGCGAACTACTGGAACACAAATGTCCATGACTATCTTCATCATGCCAATATCAAAACGGGCTGGCACTGGGTCGGGATGCTTAACTATGGGGACTTCATCAATTTCATCGGGATTGCCTTCCTGGCTGGCACCACCATCATCTGCTACCTGTCCATCATCCCGATTCTTCTGAAAAATAACGATAAGGTATATGCGGGTCTTGCACTTGTGGAGGTCGTGATCCTTTCCCTTGCGGCCAGCGGGATACTGGCTGTCGGTCATTAAGGGCAATGAGTCGTACTCCTATTAAGTCATCCCGGCGACCTTGATCAAGTCCCGCCTCTACATAGGAAAAATACGCATTTCTGGTACTTAGACCAGTCTTTTCAAAATATCCGAGAGCATAGTTTACATCCTGTCATGTCCGTTTCTTTCTGACCTTCATCGCACTATGCCGGCAATACGGGTATTTGTTCAATTTGTTAATGTCAGGGACGATTCTTGCCCTGATGGAATTTATCCAGTTAAATAGGGTTCCCTTTTTAAATTATTACTGGAGCTTCCTCCTAACCGGCCTCTTGCCATCGATGAAAATATGCCAAAGAAGCAAAGGACCGAAAAGATCATGAAAGCAACCAGGACACTCTTGATGAAAGCCGGATAGTATTTGTGGATGCCCTGAACCCTCCACATAAAAAGTTCCAAATATCAGGTTCTTCTCCCGATTAGTTGAAAATAAAACAGGCAAAGATAAACATAACATACTGAAAAGATTGCATAATGTGATTCGATTTTATCGAGTCTAATGTTCCAATATAGAAGATACTAAAGCAGGGGGGCTGCTCCGACGGGCTATATATTGGCCCATTCTCGCAGCCTCCAGCCT
>JAFDDR010000335.1 GCA_019310785.1 Deltaproteobacteria bacterium | reverse complement strand
TTTTCTTCTTTAGAGCAGGTTCTTAGCTACAATAACCCGTTGTATCTGGTTGGAACCGTCAAAAATCTGGATCATCTTGGCGTCCCGCATCATCCTTTCAACGGGATAGTCCTTCATGACACCGTATCCACCCAGAATCTGAACCGCATCGGTGGTGACCTTCATTGCCACGTCCGAGGCAAAACACTTGGTTGAGGAGACAAGACGGCTCCGCAATCCCCTATCTTCAGAGCCTGAATCCATCAGGGCCGTGGTCCTGTAAGTCAAAGCCCTGGCCGCCTCTACCTGGATGGACATATCGGCCAACATGAATCGTATGGCCTGGAGTTCGCTAAGCGGTCCCCCGAATTGCACCCTCTCCCTTGCATAGTTCACTGCATAATCAAGGGCCCCTTGAGCCAGGCCAAGGGCCATTGCACCCGGACCATAGGCCCGCATGTCAGCGCCGCCGCTTATGAGGATATCCCAGCCTTTTCCTGCTTGACCCAAGAGGTTCTGTCTGGGCACTCTTGCGTCTTCAAAGATCAGTTCGGATAAATCCGAACCCCTCAGCCCCAATTTATCCTCATGCTTGCCAACAGAAAATCCGGGAGTATTATCCTTCTCCACAATTAGCGCTGACAACCCCCTGTGTCTCTCTCCCTCGCCCGTGCGCACAAAGACCAGAATAAAGTCCGCTATATCCCCGTTGGTAACAAATATCTTGGTGCCATTTACAACATAATGGTCTCCGTCCAATACTGCCTTTGTCCGGATGGCCGCTGACTCGGATCCGTAATTGGGCTCGGTCAGGGAAAAGGCATTTACCTTGTCGCCGGAGGACATCTTACCGAAAAACCGGTCTTTTTGTTCTTCGCTTCCCCACTGTTTCAGTATCTGGATGAGCGACTGGGTCACAAACAAAATCATGGCAGTGGAGGCATCCACCCGCGCCATCTCTTCTACAACCATGGCGATAGTTGTATAGTTTGCTCCGATCCCGCCGTATTTTTCCGGAATCGCCATCTTCAACAAATCGTTTTCTGCTAAGAGCCTTACAATTCCGGGCGATGAATGACCTGCCACATCGGCCTCTTTAACTAAGGGTGCGATCTTATCCTTAGCCAGCTTTTCAACCATCCCTTGAATCATTTTCTGTTCATCTGTGAAATTCATTTATCCAGATCCCTTCCTTTGCCTTTCGCCTCAACAGAATCGGTCCTAACGCATAATGCGCATAAAACCAAATGATCCTGTTCCTGCCTAAATGACCCGCCTTGACGAGTTTCACAACCAGGGGGCAGGGCCGGTATTTGTCTCCCAGTTCCCTGTGGAAAGTTTTCATGCACGCAAGGAGTATGTCCAGACCGAAGGCATCTGCCGCGGCTAAAGGTCCTAACGGGTATCCCAATCCCTTAGTGCAGCTCCTGTCTATCTCCTCGGCGCTTGCAAGGCCTGTCTCAAGTGCAAAAAACGCTTCATTTACCATTGGAAGATAGAGGCGGTTGATGACAAAGCCGGGCGAGTCTGCAACGGTTACGGTTTCTTTCCCGCACTTTCCAAGAAAATCAATGACAGCATCGTGGGTCTCATCAGAGGTTACAGGGCCGCGGACAACCTCCACTAAGGGTGTCAGGGCCGCCGGGATCAGAAAATGAGTACCAATGCACTTTTCAGGTCGATTTGTTGCCGCGGCTATTTCGGCAATCCAGAGGGTTGATGTGTTACTTGCCAGGATAGTATGCTCCGGGCTGGCCTCATCCATTTTTTTAAAGGTGTCCCTTTTTATCTCTATATCCTCATAGACCGCTTCAATTACCAGGTCGGCATCTTTTACGGCCCTCGGAATATCCGTGCCAGTGGTGATAAGAGAAAGGGCCCTGTCCTTTGCTTTCTGATCAATCTTCCCCTTTTTCTTCTGGCCTTGCAAAAATGCCTGTATATTTTCCAAACCCCTTTCCACCTGATCGGAACTTGTGTCCACCATCGCTGTCTCACAGCCTCCTTTGGCACAGACAATCCCGATCTGGCTGCCCATGGTTCCCATACCGATCACGCACACTTTCTTGATCTTCATTTTTTCCTCCCTGGAAATGCAAATTTTGAGCGATAACATCCAGACTATCCGGAATCCGCCGACACGGTCGGCTCGCTCCATACTTTGGACCGAGGCAACCATGTTGCCGGATATAGGCTTAGTGTATCATCTACTTCAATTTCAGTGTCTTCGGAATTTTTGCCAATTTTGACTTCGGGCCGGCCCTCAGTATGTGACCCGGCAGGGCTCGACCGACCAGGTTCTCCCCGAGTTTCACACTCTCCAAAAGGAGTCCCGGGTCCACGCCGGTATTGACACCCATCTGTTCCAATAAGTGAACCAGGTCCTCCGTGGGAATATTCCAGGACCCCATGTCGAGGTCAGGGGCGCCAAAAGGCGTGCCGCTCAGCCCACCAATCGCGGTATCAAAAATACGGACCCCCGCTTCATAAGCGGCCATACAGTTGACCAGGCCGGTCCCCCTGGTATCGTGAAAATGAACTGCTAAGTTGACACTCAGGTTTAAACCGAGCAGATCACCAAGAATTTCCTTTACCTGTTTTGGATCGGCCATGCCTGTGCTGTCTAAAAGCGATATCTCGTTTGCGCCCATAAAGCAAAGCCTTGATACCAGCTCAATGACCTCATCCGTCCTCACCTTTCCACTGTACGGGCATCCAAAAGCGGCCAAGACATAGGCCCGGATAGATTTTCCCCCTTTAGACGCGGCTTCAAATATCGTGGGTAGGACCTTGTTTAAAGTCTCTTTGATGCCAAGGCCCAGGGCCGCCCTGTTAAATTCCTCACTAACCGCCACAAGCGTCACGATCTCACTCACTCGGAACAAGACCGACATAAGTCACACCCGGCGCCTTCTCCAGTTTCCCCATGACATCTTCCGCATCCGAGTTCTTTGGAATAAGACGCGGATGCGTAAAAGCCACACATTCAATCTTGGTTATGCCGGATTTCGCCAGGCTGTTTATCAGACGAATTTTATCCGCCGCAGACACCTGTCCCGAAACCGCTGACAATCCATCTCTCGGCCCGCAATCCACAATCTCTAATTCCGCCCTTGATACGGCCACAGTCTACGTCCTTTCCATTACCGCTGCTATTCCCAGGCCCCCACCGCCGCAGATTGTCTCCATCTCATGGCTCCTGTGGCGCCAATGGGATGGCCCAGAGAAACACCGGAACCATTGACATTTATCTTTTTGTCAAAGTCTTCCTGTTTGATACCCATCATCCTTGCATCGGCTAACGCCTGTACTGCAAATGCCTCCTGTATCTCAATGATATCTACCTCATCTATGGTAATCCCTGCTTTGTGGAGAGCCTTATCCACGGACGCGGGAACAGCAGGATAAGTAAGAGTAGGATCAGCCCCTGCCACCGCGCAAGACCTGAAACAAGCCATAGGTTCAAGGCCCAATTCCTTAGCCTTGTCCTTTGTCATCAATACCACA